>DATGJA010000612.1:0-3020 GCA_035295445.1 Polyangiaceae bacterium
GACCTTCGGGATACGTGAGCGCCACGGCAGTCAAAAAGTGGTGATCTCGCGGATCTCGACGCTCGAGAACATGGGGACTTCTTTGGCGATCTCGACGGCGCTCGCGAGCGACGCGGTCTCGATGAACGACCAGCCGCCGACGATCTCTTTTCCTTCGACGTACGGCCCGTCCGTGACCGCGCCGCCCTTGCAGACAGCGGCCGCGCCGCCCGGCTTGGGGCCTGAGCGGGCCGGGGGCTGCGCGAGGATCTCCTTGGCGTACTTCGCCATCCAGGACTGCCATTGCACGTAGCCAGCCTGCATCTCCGCGGGGGAAGGTTGAGCACGCGGATCCGGCGACGTTCGGTAGAGAAATAGAAACATCATGCCTGAGCCTCCTGATGACCCGCCCACGGCAGGTCTGATCGAACGGCGCTGGAGCATCGCAGAATCGACACGCCGCCGCGCTGTTCTTTCGCAACGGGTGCAGGGTTCGCGTTCGGTTCCGCGCCGGGCCCGAGCCAGGACGGCCGATCGCCTCACCCGCTTTTGCTCTAGGATGCCGGGCGATGAGAGCGACTCTCGGCAAAGAGCGGGTCACGATCGGCAGCGCCCCGGACAACGACGTCGTGCTGGCCGCGCCCGGCGTCGCGCCGCATCACGCGCAGATCCTCCGACAGGGAGCGCAGCTCGTGTTCGTCGACCTGGGGGCGGGACCGTCGACCGCCGGAGGCGCGCCCGTCGCGCCCCAGCAGCCCCTCCCTTTCGACTTTCGCACGACGTTCGCGGTGGGCGGCGTGCCGGTGCCCCTCGCGCACGGCGCCATCTGCACGATGCTCATGTCGCCCGGGCAGCTCCAGCCGCCGCGCGGCCAGGTGGTCGTCGGGCGCGACGCGGCGCGGGCTTCGCTCGTGCTCGCGCATGGCGCCGTGAGCGGGCAGCACGCGACGGTGATGCTCGATCGGATGGCCGTCGTCGACCACGGATCGACGAGCGGCACCTGGGTGGCGGGGCGCCAGATTCCGCCGAATCAGCCCACGCCTTTCGACCCGAACGGCCTCGTCGCGTTCGGCCCCGTCCCGGTGCCGGTCGCGGTCCTCGCGCAGATCGCGCAGTCCCCCGCCGCGGCCGCCCCGTCGGTCGCGTTGCCGTCGGTCGGCGGAGCCACCTTCGGCGCCCCCGCCGTCTCCGCGCAAGCTCCGGCCGCGGCGGTCGCGCCGGCGGACGCGCACCCGCGCAAGCACCGCACGATCATCGGGGAGCTGCGCCTCGACCAGCTCGAGTCGAGCGTCATCTCGATCGGCCGCACGCCCGACAACCAGATCGTCGTCAATCACCCGCAGGTTTCTTCCAAGCACGCGCAGATCGTCAAGACGGGCGATCAGCTATTCCTCGAAGACCGCGGGAGCGCGAACGGGACCTTCGTGCGCGGGCAGCGCCTCGCCTCCGGCCAGCGCGCGGCCGTGGCCAACGGCGAGAAGGTCTTCATCGGGCCGATGCCCCTCGTCATCCACATCGCCGACGCGCGGATCAACGTCGTCGTCGAGGATCAGGCGGATTGGGCTGGAAAGCCGCTCTACGAGATCGAGGGGTGGGACCTATTTCTGCAGGTGCCCGACCGCGACGACAAGGCCCAGATGAAGGTCTTGCTCGATCACGTCTCGTTCAAGGCGCTGCCGGGCGACATGATCGCCCTCATGGGCCCGTCGGGAGCGGGCAAGACGACGCTGCTGCTCGCGCTGAACGGATACCTGCCGCCCACCAGCGGCCAGGTCCGGATCAACGGCGAGGACCTCTATACGATCTACGACGCCCTGCGCGGGAGCATCGGGTACGTCCCGCAGGACGACATCGTTCACCCGGAGCTCACGGTCTTCGAGGCCGTGAAGTACTCGGCCAAGTTCCGGCTGCCGCCCGACTACGGCGACGACGAGATCGACCGGCGGGTCGACGAGACCTTGCGGGCGCTCGGTCTGGAGGGCGTGGCCAACCTGCAGATCGGCAAGCCGGAGAAGAAGGTTCTCTCCGGCGGGCAGCGCAAGCGCGTGAACATCGCGCTCGAGCTCGTGACCGATCCGGTGATCCTCTTCTTGGACGAGCCGACGAGCGGCCTCGCGGCGGACGACACCACGGCCCTCATCAACCTCCTCTCCGAGCTCACGAAGAGGACCGGCAAGACGATCATCATGACGATCCACCAGCCGGCGAAAGACGAGTTCGAGAAGTTCAACATGTGCTTTATCATGGGGTACGGGGGAATCCCCACGTACTTCGGGCCGACGGGGGAGCCCGCGTACTCGTTCTTCGGGTCCATCGGCTCGCGTTCGGGCGCGTCGCACAGGCGCATCGACAACCCGCGCGACATGTTCGACATGCTCAACCTGCGCGAGCGGCTCGTCCTCGACGAGATGCGCAAGTCGAACCCGCAGACGCAGCGCGCCCAGGCGCGCATGGAGGCCGCCAGGGCGTGGCGCACGGAGTTCTTCCGGAACGACAACCCCGTCTTCCAGAGCATGTACTCCGGCAAGCGCGCCATCGGCACCGCGCCCGGCGCGCGCGGCGTCCCGGGTCGGGCGGACGTGGCCAAGTTCCGGCAGCTCCGGCTGCTCCTCTCGCGGTACTGGAGGGTGAAGACGCGCGACCGAATGGGGTCGGCGATCATGTTCCTCCAGGCGCCGATCATCGGCGTGCTCCTGTGGCTCGTGTTCGGGGGACAGAAGGAGGCGGTGCCGTACTGGTGCCTCGGTGCGCTCCAGGAGCTTTCGACCAAGAACAACATGAGCTCCACCGCGCAGACCAACCTCTTGAACTCCATGCAGCCGACGACGGACCACACGGCGGCGCTCTTCTTCGTCGTCGTGAGCTGCGTGTGGTTCGGGACGAGCAACGCTGCCCGTGAGATCGTGACCGAACGGGCGATCTACCTCCGCGAGCGGATGGTCAACCTGAGGCTGCTCAACTACCTCCTCTCGAAGTACGTCCTCCTCAGCTTCTTCTGCGTCATCCAGTGCACGATGCTCCTCGCCATCGTGTTCTTCGCG
>DATGJA010000613.1:0-7015 GCA_035295445.1 Polyangiaceae bacterium
GATCTCGCGGTGCACGATGCCGAGCGGCTGGCCGTCGAAGCCGCAAAGCTCGTGGGCGTGGTGCAGTCCGAGGAGAGCGCTGCAGAGGACGCGCAGGTAGGCGAACGTGTCGAGGCCGCCCTCGCGAACGAGCCGACGTCCGACCTGCGAGAGCGATCGGCCGTCCAGGTACTCCATGACCATGTAGTGGCTCTGCGCATCGGAGACGACCTCGTTGGTCTGCACGATGTTGGGGTGCACCAAGCGCGCAGCGAGCCGCGCCTCTTCGAGGAACATCGCGACGTAGACCCCGTCGTCCGCGAGCTCGGGCTTGAGCTCCTTGATCGCAAGGAGCTTGTGGAAGCCTCCGGGCCCCGAGAGCGCGGCGAGGTACACGTTCCCCATGCCGCCGCGCGCGAGCTCTGCGATGAAATGGAATTTTCCCGGGCCCGCGATGGCCGCGGGCTGCTGCGGAGCCGTGGGGGTCATCCGTCCTCGATGTTGGTCGAGCTACCCTCTCCCGCCACGACGCGCGTGCACGACGCGGACCAGCCCACTCTCGTAGGCTTTCGCCGGGGATCGGGGCGCTCGCCCCCGCGCTGCGGCAGCACGCCCCCACATCGTGAGGCCTCATCGCGTCGGGGGAAAAGACCACAGCGGTCGCTGGGCCTCGAGAGCCGGCCCGTCCACGACTCGAGGCACCTCGCGAGCTCCGATCGCGAGCTCGCCCCCGTCTTTCGCAGGAGCGCCTTCAGGGGGCGGCGCGCGGTCGGGCGAACGCGGTGCGATCGAAGGCGTCAACTCCCAGCGCGTACGCGACGGGATCGTCGTCGTGCACTGGACGCGGGTCGACAAGCCCGCGCCCTCGTGAGGGGCGCCCTCCGAACGACGGTGCGCCTCATTCACTTCAGTGCCTTGGCGAACGGCTCGACCACCTGGAACAACGTCTTGGCGACCTGCGGGTATTGGGCCGCCGCGACGCCGACCAGCGGGAGCACCACCCACGTCATCACGTGCGCGGCCAGGGCGCCGTTGAGCGTGACTTTTCCGGGCTCGGTGCCGCTGATGCGGCTCATGACGCCGTTCTGGTCGAGCTCCACGTACACCCATAGGCCGGCGACGACGACCGAGAGCATGACCACCCAGATCCCCGTGAGCAGCAATCGGTGCGGCTCGAACGGATAGCTGACGACGGCCAGGAGCAAGATCAGGGCGCAGGTCGTGAGCGTGTACGCGAAGACGCGGAAGTGGCGGGCGTAGCGCACGACGAGCAAGGCCGCGACGGTGGCGACGTAGGCCTGCGCCCGTCGCAGCCAGGCGAGCTCCGCGCCCGAGAACTTCCACGCCACGCTCGAGAGGGCGTCACGCTCCTCCGGCGGCGAGCCGTCCCGCGACGGCGAGGCGTCTTTCGACGGCACGGCCGGGTCGGCGCCGCTCCCCGACACGAGACCTTGGGATACGTCTCGCAACAGCTCGGAGACCAGCGTGGCCGACCCGACCACCGCGCTGCCGAGCACCGCCTCCCGGTCGTGCGCGGCGGCGCTCCCATCTCGAGGCGCGGCGGCGAGCGCGGTCGCCCGCATCACCTCCACGGCCGGAGCTGCCCAACACACGGCCTCGATCGCGCCTCGCAGCTCGGACGTCGTCCCGAGCGCGTTCGACTCCGTGACGAGGCCGATGAAGTCGCGCGCGCAGGCCGTGAAACGAAGCAGATCGTCGGGAGGCCTCGAGAGGACGTTGACGAGCGAATCGCGAGCATAGGGCGCGACGTTCCGCAGCCCGCGGCCGACCGGGTGTTCCAGGATCCTCCGCAGCAAGTGGCGCAGCGCGAGCCAGTACTGCACGAGCTGCGTCAACGTCGCGCCGATGAGGATGGCCGATAGCGCGAGCGCGGCGCAGAGGACGATCGTCCCCGACCCGTTCTCGACGGTCGACGGCGGCTTGAGGGCGAAGAGCACCAGCGGAAACGCGATGATGACCGCGAGCGTGACCAGGTGGACCGGGCCGGTGCTCGGACGGGCGATCGCGTTGACGACTGCTCGTTCGACGACCGCGAGCCCGCGGTCTTCCGTGGGCCGCGCCTCGACCGGGGCGGCGCGGCCGGGGGGAGTGCACACGGCGTACAAAGGAGTGCTCACCAGCTCGACCATGGCGCCGGGGGGGGTCATGCGCGCTAGCCCGTGCATCACGTAGAGGCGCGACATCCGGCCGCAGGCCCAGACGTAGACGCAGACGGCGCAGAGAAGCAGAGGGCCGGCGGGAGAGACGCCGTCGACCAAGAGCAGGTGGCGCAGCACGCTGAGCGTCATGATCGGCGCCGCGCGGAGGCCGCCGGCGGGCGCGCCGCGAAAAACCGTCAGCGACTCGTCGCCGATCCAGTAGACGAAGGCGGCGATCGTCCACAGCGAGAGCGTGAGGAGCGACCGCATCTGGGCGCACGAAGTCGAGACCGCCTCCCATCGATTGGACGGCTCTCCGAAACCGGCGACCGAGGAGAGTCGATGCCAGAACGTCGGCTTGGTCGGAGGGCGGGGCGGGGCGAGCGCCGTGCCGGCGTCGACCATGCCCATCCGCCGGACGAGGTACCCGAGCAGGGACCACGACCTGAACCGGTGCAAAAGGACCGTATAGTCCCGGAGAAATCGCCAGAACGCCGTGGCGGTGTCGCCGATCGCGACGAAGAGCACACCCACGGCGGCGATCACCCCCGGACACCAGATTCCGAGCACCGCTCCCTGCCACCGGAACGAGTAGGTCCGGAAGACGCAGAGGTACACGCAGCTCATGTAGGCGAGGCAGAAGGTCAGGACGTAGGTTCGAAGAAACCCGTAGAGCGCCCACTTGGTGCGCAAGAGCGCGCCGTCGACCGTGCGCTCGTCGTCGCCGGGGTCGAGCGTGGGGGGCGGGGCGGCCGTCGAGAACCGGAGCCGACGGCGACGCTGGAGGGCCTTGTCCGCCAGGAAGCCCACGATGAGGGCGGCGTAGACGAAGTGCCACACGCGCGGAGGGGTGGCGTCCGAATCGAGCTCGAGGCTCGCGGCGTGGGATCCGTAGAAGGCCGTCCAGGCGTTCTCCCGAGCTTCGCGGCGTTCTTGGGGGGTGACGGACGTCGCTGCGTCGCGACCGCCGGAGAGCGCCGCATCGCATAGCGCGCGCTCGGCTTCCGGCCGCGAGGACGACCCCGCGCCCACGATCGTGCGGTCGCAGTCGAGCGCGGGCGTGACGGCGATGGGGACGACGGACCGCGAGCCGATCATCGCGATCCAGACGGGCAGCGGCGCATGGCGCTCCCGGTCGAAGGTGTACTCGCGCAGCTGATCGTAAGGCACCCACCGCGCCGCCAGCATGGCGTTGAAGGTCCCTTCGGCGGCGGCGTTCTCGAAGGGCATGTGCCGGTGCGGGGATTAGACCCGGGCGAAGAGCTCCTCGAACGGGTGGGGCCCCGGGCGGGCGAAGTCGTTCGTCCCCAGGAACGGATAGGCGCTCACGACCAGCGACCCCGCCAGGTCCCCGCGAAACGACTCGTGCGTGAGGAGCGCGTCGGCGTCGAAGAAGGCCAGCCGCACGTCGGGCGCCACGTCGCGGATCCGGCGCGCGAGGAAGATGGTGTCGACGATGTCGGTCGCCTGGATGCCGACGTGGCGAACGCCGTCTCTCGAGATGGCGCCGAGGATGTTGGAGAGGGCCAAATCGCGCGCGTTGGTCGTGGTCTGCGACATGTCGACGTCTTCGTCGCGACCCTTCTTGCTCTCGGCGAGCGAGACCTGCAGCGTCGTCGAACGCGCGATCGTCGGGTCCTGCTCCTCGGAGCGGCGGTCCGCCTCGTCGTAGGCGCTCCGCAGCGCCGAGACGTGGACGGGAAACGAGATGTCGACCTCCGCCTGGAATCCGCACCGGGCGGCACGAGAAGTCGCGCCGAACTCCGTGCCCGATTCGTGGAGCATGGCCACCCCGCGGAGGAGCTCCGGGGCCAGGGCGGCGCTCGGCGCGTCGTCGGGGTCGTGCCGTCCTCGTGCCATCGCCCGCTCGGCGCGCTCCCGGCCGTTGACGCCCAACCGCGACGTGAGAAAGCCATAGTACGCGCACGCCGTCGCCTCGGCGGTGACCGTCGTCGCCTCGAACGTGACCTCGTCTCGCGGCGCCGGCGCGTCTCCTCCGCGAAGCACCCGCGCGACCGAATCGCCCGTCGCCGCTCCGGTGAAGATGCGGACGGGGGCGGGGTCATCCTGTCCGTGGATCCATTGATCCAGGGCAAGGCGCAGCGAGGACGCGCCGCCCGAGAACGTGGGCCCGATGATCTTCGTGCAGAGCGGGCAGCGGTCCCCCGGATCCGACCGACACGCTTCGCGTTTGCCTCCCGAGGTCAGCACCTTCGACAGAAGAAGCGCGTTGGCCATGGCGGCCGGGTGCACGCCCGCGGTCGGGCTCTCCGCGACGAGCAGGAGCGCAAGAAGGCGGGGCTTCTCGATCGAACCACCGCGGAAGACGACGATCCCCGGCAGCTCCTTGCGGCACCCGTCTCGATCGTGGTCTTCGCCGGTCCTCTCGTCCCACGGCAGCCACTGCCGATCCCGGTAGTACTGGGGCGAGTCGAGGGTCGGTTGCCCCTGCTCCACGCCGACGCGGAGCGCCTGAAACGCGGTGTCGTAGGAGTAGGCCAGCCCCGACGCCGTGGGATCCGGCACCGTCGCGATCACCGAGTCGACGCCGAGGCACGGCGTGTCGAGGAGCTGCGCCTGCAGCGACGCCAGGTTCGCAGCCCATCTCCTCAGGTCGCCCGAAGGCGCCACGAACCCCGCGGGAAGCGAGACGCTCGGGCGGCTGTCGTCGCGGGGCGACGTGGCGATTGCGTCGTAGAGCGGCTGAAGGAACCGGTCGATGCAGCGGGCGGGCGCCGCCGTGTTCGCCGGATCGCCGGTCCGTTCGGCGGGCGCGGTGGCGGCCGGCGCCGGGGCCGAGCGGGCGGCCGGGGCGCTGGGAGCCCCGAGGAGAATCGCGAAGGGGGATGCGAGCAGGAGCGCCACCAAGGCGAGAAAGGGCCTGGGGCCGATGCCGCTCGACGAACCCTCCTTGGCCATGGGCCCCCGGCTCGCTCGCGCCCTACTCGGACGCGAGGCCCCTCAACACTTCGTCGGTGAACGGGTTCTTTCCTGCGCCGAGCGCGGCCAGCCAGCCCAGACGTTCCGCCTTGTAGAGGGCGGAGTGCTGCACCCGGTAGGTGAGGTCGTCGACGGCTCCGGCGAAGTCTCCCGCGCCCGCGCGCGCCACTCCGCGGCTGTCCCGGTAGTTCCACGCAAGGTCGCCGGCGTTGGCCACGGCCTCGTCGCACGCATAGAGGATCTTCTTCGCGCTCTGTTGAATGGCGCCCTCCCAGCACAGGTTGTTCCAGTCGCCGGCGCTCACGGCCTTGGGGTCGGCGTCCGCCGCGGCGCGGTAGTCCATCAAGGCCTCCGCGAAGTGCCCCTCGCCGATTTCGTGCTGCCCTTGGCGATAGTGCGTGACGGCCAATCGGGCCGCGGCCTCTGCCGCCTTCTTCTTGCCCGCGTCCCCGAGACCGTTCAGCTGGTCGATGGCAGACTGCAGCGCCGAGACGTTCCCCTCGCCGTAGGCCTTGAGGGTGCTGGCCACGAGCGCGTCCATGCGGATGGTCGTGATCTCCGCCCGAAGGTCGGACGCGAAGCGAACGCCCGGCCAGGTCTCGGCGTCGCGCAAGTGGTTCGCGGCCTCCTCCAGCCGTCCCTCTTTGGCCGCCCGGATGCCCTGCGTCAGGGCGGGCACCAAGTCTTGGAGCGCGACCTCGAGCTGCGTCGGCCGCGCCGGGGGGATCCGTGCGGCGAGGTCGTCGAGCTCGGGATCGCTCGGGGCCGTCTCGAAGTCGATGGACCGCGTGCTGCCGCGATCGACGAGGACGAGGGACCTCGCATCGGCCGAGAACATCGCCGTCGTCTGAAGGTCGCCGAGCCTGCGCTGGAAGAGGGTCGCGCCGCTGTCGGCGTTCCATACGGCCAGCAGGCCGTCGGCGCCTCGCGCCCCGATGCGTTGGCCGTCCTGGCTCAGCACGACGTCGCGCCACGTGAGGGCACGCAACGCCGACGCGTCGAAGGTGTAGCGCTGCAGGAGAGGGTCCGCGCTCCACAAGCGGATCTCGTCCGGCGTCAGCGTCACCATCCGCCGCCCGTTCGCGCTGAATTCCACGTCGCGCAGCTCGCCCGTGAGGAGCGTGGGGCCGGCCGTGCGCCCCTGGGGTGGAGGTTGCGTCGACGCGAGCGGGTCGGGCGGGTCCCAGATCTGCAGTGTGTCGGCCGAGGCCCAGACGGCGAGCCGTCCGGTCGGCGCGAGCCAGAGGCCGCGCACCGTGGTGGTCGCGACCGGCAGGGTCGCCTGCCAGGCATGCGCCGCCCCCGCCGCGATCTCCCGGACCGTGACCACGTTGTCCGTGGCCGTCGCCAGCCAGCGACCCGTGGGGTCGAGCGCCACGCTCGGTGCGGCGAACGAGGTGACGGCGGCCGTGTGAGCCGCAGCCGCGGCGGTCGACGCCAGCTCGGTCAAGACGGGGGGAGAGGCGCCGAAGTCGACACGGAGGGCAAGCCCCTCGGTGGTGACCACGACGACCTGGTCGGAGTTCGGGTCGATGGAGACCGCGTCGATCTGTCCGGGGCCGCGCCAGGCCATCAGCTGCGCGTCGGGTCCGGGGCCGCCCGCACCGGAACCGGCCGGGATCCGTCCGGCGGGGAGGGGCAGCACGAGAAGCGCGGGCCAGCTGAGGAACCGGGCGGCCACCACCAACGTGCGATCGTTTCGCGCGACGTATCGGCCGCGCGAATCGAGGAGCGTGAGCCGGCTGGCGGTGCCGAGCGCCAAGTCGAACGCCCGCGCGTGCCCCGGGTCGGCGCGGACCCAGAACGCTTTGGCGATCTTGAACGGTACGGCGTCGCTGCACGACATGGCGAGCGCCAGCATCTGCTTCGTGGGGGGATCGAGCTCGAGGCCGGCGGTTACCGCGGCCTGATAGGACGCGGCGGCGAGCGCGCGAGCG
>DATGJA010000614.1:0-17944 GCA_035295445.1 Polyangiaceae bacterium
ATGAGGACGAGGTCGGTGGGCGGACCCCACGCGCCCTGCGCGAGGACGGTCGGCGCGTTGGCGCAGCCGGCCTTCGCGCACGCGAGGATGGCGGGCGGCTTCGCGTTTGCCCAGTACACGTTGGTGTCGTCGACGACGACGGCGCCCGGCTGACCCTGGCCGGTCGCGAGGACGCCGGGGGCAAGGGCGACGCAAGCGCCATTCTGGCATGCCCCCCCGCCGCAATCGTGGCCGCACGCGCCGCAGTTGTGAGGATCGAACATCGTGTCGGGGCACGCCGTGTCGGACCCAGGGCCGCCGTCGGCGCGCGCGTGCGTTCCCGACGAACAACCGAGCAGGCCGGCGAGGCCCCACGCGGAGGCCCCGAGCGCGACGGCGCGGGCGCGGGAACGCCCCGGCTTCAAAGCGTCTCGAGGTACGCGATGAGATCGCTCACGTCACTCGGCGCAAGCGAGGCCGTGGAACCGTGCTCCGGCGTCGCACATCGTCCGAAGCGGTCCGCGAGCGTGGCCGCGCAACCGTCGTGCATGAGCGGCGTGCGCCAGCCGACCCCCACGAGCGGCGGCACCTGAAACGCACCGCCCGTCCCCACGTCGACCGTGGTGTTGTTCGTGAACTTGGGACCCGAGTGGCAGGTCGAACAGCCCACGTCGGCCCGATGGAAGAGCGCGTCGCCGCGCGCGACGGCGTCCGGCGCGACCACCCTGGGCGCGGCCGGAGCCGGCACCGTCTGGACCCACCGCGTGAGCGCGGTCATCTCGTCGGGCGGGAGCTTCACGCCCGACATGCGGACCGTGTAGACGTCGTCCACGAGCGCGACGAGGTTCGGCTGGTCCCCCGGCCAGTGGTAGGGGGCGGTCCCGGCGATCGTCCCTTTGAGCGACGGGGTTCGCCGGCGGCTGCCGTCGAGCAGCCAGACGTTTCCGTCGTCGCCCCCTTCCGGGTGGCAGGACGCGCAGGCGATCATCCCACCCGCCTGGGCGTGAAAGACGTCTTGCCCCGTGTCGGCGCGCGAGGTCGTGGCGAGGACGACCCGGGTGGGCGCGGCCGGCTCGACGCCGGGCGCCGTAGGCTTGTAGATGAAGAGCGCCGCCGGCTGTCGCGTCTGGACGAGCAAGTCGTTGGACGGGTCGAACGCGACCGCCACGGGCACGTCGGTCGTCGAGTTGAAATCGACGGGCCCGGAGACCTGCAGTGTCCCGCACCTGTCGAAGACAAAGACGTTGTCCAGGCTGTTCGTAAAGGTGCTGCCAGGCGTCACGGCCGCCATCGTCTGGCCGTCCGCCGACACGGCGACGTCGACCGGCAAGACTCCCTGGAACGGCTGGTTGATGAGCGTCGAACCGTCGGGGCCGAGGACCGTAAGAACGCTCATCACGACGCTCGAACCGCACGGAGAATTCTGCAACGGGTCTCCGAGGTGCTGGCGGAGGCCGTTCCAACCGGCGCCTGCGTCGCCATCCATGCACTGGATCCCAGCGTCGTCGAGCGACGGCGGAGAAGGCGGCGGCGGCAGAGGTACTGGCGCGGGCAAACTGGGCGGGGGAACAGGGACGGAGGGCACGGCGACGTCCTCGAAGACCGGGCCGGAGTCCGCGGGATCTTCCGGGACCGACGGCGAGGCGTTCCCGGCGAACCCGGGGCTGCTGCCCCCGAAGGACGCACCCCCGCCGAAGCCGATGGGACCCCCGCCCCCTGCAGCCATCGCGACGCCGCAAAAGCCCGCTCCCCCGTAGCCGCCCTGGACGTGCGTTTGCAGCGAGCTGGTCGACTCGGCCTGGTGCACCGCCACCAGGGCGCCGGCGGAGCCCGCGACCGCCCGCCACGCAACGTGAGCGACGAAACCGGACGACGGGACCGGCAGGGCATCGCGGCGGACGACGGTGCCGTCGGTCGCCACGCGAAGGACCTCTGCGGAGCGGAACTTCGTCACCGCGATTTGGCCCTGCGTGACGACTACATCGCGCAGGTCACGCTCGAGCATGAGCGAACGCGCGACGGCGCCGCCCGCCGCCGGAAACGCGACGAGCTCTCCGGTCGCGCACGCGACCCACACCTGGTCGGTCGCGGCGTCCCAGGCCGCGCCGCGGGGGGCGGGGCATGCGTCCCGCCGCGAGAGAACGGTTCCCTGCGACGGGTCGAGGTCGACGAGCGCGCCGCCGCGTCGCAAGACGACGTGGATGCGCCCGGCGCCGTCTTCGACCAGTCGCCCGGGCTCGTCGCCATCCTGAAGCCGCACGGTGTGCGCGAGGGACCCCTGGGCGATGTCGACGACATAGACAGCATCGCGATCCGGATCCGACAGGACCGCGCGACGGCCGTCGTGGGTCGTCAGCAACGTGCCCCCGGAGATCGGCGGCGGCGTTACGGAGGCCGTCATGGTGGGTCCGAACTGCGGTTGAGGGAAGGTGAACGCGCCGCCGGGGCTGACGAGCGGGCCCGGCCCGGCCTCGGCGGGCACGTCCTGGGCTGCGTTCGGAGGAACGGGCTGGGGCGAGCTCGAGCAGCCCGCGGAGCCGAACCCGCCGGGGACGACGACGGCCAGTCCCAGGGCGAGCACGGCCAGGGGAGTTGGAGAGAGGCCGGCCCCACCGGGGCGGTCGTGGCGGGAAAAGTCGCGAATGAAGCGCATGGAGTGCCCTCCCTCGGGCCAATGGCCGGCGCGGAGCTCGCTCGCCTGTCTTTTTTTTGGGAGCTTCGCCGCCCGCCCCGCCTTAAGCAAGACCCCGGCCGCTTCCATGTTCGTGAGATTCTTGGCAATCGCTGGCGCACTCTGTGCCGTCGATCGGTCCCCAAGGCACCGACTTCAAAGCGTGGCGAGGTAGGCGACGAGGTCGCTCACATCCCCGAGCGACAGCCCGTAGAGCGATCCGTGGCCGGGTGTCGAACATAGGCCGAAGCGATCCTCCAGGGTGGCGGCGCAACCGGCGTGCAACAAGGGGGTGCGCCACGCGACGCCGACGAGCGGAGGAACCTGAAAGGCGCCGCCCGTGCCCACGTCGACCGTGGCGTTGTTGGTGAACTTGGGCCCCGAGTGGCAGCTCGCGCACCCCACGTCGGCACGCTGGAAGAGCGCCTGGCCGCGAGCCGCCGCGGCCGGGTCGTCGGGCGCCGGCGCGGGGGGAGCTGGCAACGCCTGCACCCAGCGTTCGAGGACACCCTTCTGATCCTTGTCGAGCGGCGCCCCGGACATGCGCTTCGTGTACACGTCGTCCACGAGGACATCGAGCGTGGGCTCGTCGCCCGGCCAGTGGTAAGGCGCCGTCCCGGCGACCGTGCCGAGCAGCGACGGCGACCGGCGCGCTTGTCCGTCGAGCATCCAGATATGCCCGTCGTCGCGGCCCTCGGGATGACACGACGCGCATGCGATCATGGCGCCTGCCTGCGTGTGGAAGATGTCGTGCCCGGTGTCGCGGCGCGAGATCCCGGAGAGCGAGACGACGACGTTGCTCCCCGAAGGCGAGAGGACGACGAGACGGGCTGGCTCGCGCGTCTGCACGAGAAGGTCGTTGGCCGGATCAAACGTCAAGGCGATCGGCGCCGGATCGAACGTCGAGGTGACGGGCGCCGTCGTCTCGACGGGAAGCGCGATCTGGCCGCTCGGGAGCCCGCGGCCGCACCCGTCGAAGAGAAACACGGTGTCGAGCCCGGGCTGCGAGGCATTCCCGGGCGCGACCGCGGCCATCGTCGATCCGTCCGGCGAGATCGCGACGTCGACCGGAAGGACCGCTGGGAACGAGACGTTGACGAGCGGCGACCCATGGGCGTCGAGCACCGTGAGCACTCCCGCCACCGCCGATGGTCCGCACAAGGGAGCCTCATTCAGGTTGGGAGCGAGGCCCGTCCAGCCGGGCCCGGGCCCCCCGGGCAAGCAGCTGCTCGCCCTCGCGCCGACCCCGCCGTCGCCCGCGGCGGTCGTGTCGTCACCCGACGCGCCGGCGGTGCTTGTCGGCGCACCGCTCGCCGAGGTGGACCCGGCCGAGCTCGCGGGGCCCGAGAAGCCGCTGAAGCCGCTGCACGCGCCGGACCCGTAGCCGCCCTGCACCTGCGTCGCCAGCGACTGCGTCGAGTGCGCCTGGTGGACGGCGATCACGGTGTCCGCAGGGCCGCCGATGGCGCGCCACGCGACGTGGGGCGTGGCCGCGATCGGCGAGGGGAGCCCGTCGGTGCGGGCGACGCCGCCCTCTCTGCTGACGCGAAGGAGTCGGGCGGACCGGAACGTCGTCACCGCGAGCCCGCCCTGCGAGACCACGACGTCGCGCAGGTCGCGCTCGAGGAGGAACGAGTGCACCGCGGCGCCGCCCGCCGCAGGCAAGGCCACGAGCTCGCCCGTCGCGCAAGCCACCCATACGAGGTCGGTCGACGCATCCCACGCGACGCCGCGCGGGGCGGCGCACGCGGGGCGTCGTGCGAGGATCACCCCCTGCGCAGGGTCGATCGTGACGAGCGCACCACCGCCGCGTAGCGCCACGTGGACGCGACCCGCCCCATCCTCGGCCACGCGGCCCGGCTCGTCGCCAGGCTGCAGCGCCACCGTGGACGCCAACTGTTTGGCGCCGAGGTCGACGACGTAGACCTGATCGCGATCGGGATCGGCGGCGACCGCACGCGAACCGTCGTGCGTGACCAAGAGGGTGCCTCCCGAAATCGGCGGCGGCGCGTTCGCCGCGCTCACGGTGGGACCGAGGACCGGCAGCAGAGGATTGCTTCCCGCGTCCTCCGTGATCTGCGGCGGCAGCGGGACGTCCGCGCTGAACGTCGAGCCGGACGCGCAACCGGCCGCCGCTAGCCAGCCCACGCCCGCCGACACCCATACCGCCCCGTACGCCCTTCTCGCGTCGAAGTACGCCATGCTGGCCTCCGCGGACCTCATGGCCGCGCGGCGCGCCGTCTGCCGTTTTGCGCTACGGACGGCTCACTCGCCGTCAAGCTGCCTGCGAGAGAACGCACTCGAAGAGGCGACGTCCGTCGGCGCCACCGAGGATGGCCTCCGACATCCGCTCCGGGTGCGGCATGAGGCCGAACACGTTCTTTCGCGGCCCGCCGTAGAGCCCGGCGATCGCTTGGACGCTGCCATTCGGGTTGGCGGCCGGCTCGAGCGAGCCGTCGGCCGAGCAGTAGCGAAGACCGACGAGCCCCTCGCCCTCGAGCCGCCGGAGTGTCTCTTCGCTCGCCTGGAAGCGGCCTTCGCCGTGCGCGATCGGCAATCGCAGGACGTCGCCCGCGGCGCGCGTGAAGGGTCCGGTCGCCGTCACACGCACGAAGCAATCCGCGCACTCGAAGCGCTGGTGGGCATTACGCGTGAGCGCGCCGGCGAGGAGGCCAGCCTCCGTGAGGATCTGGAAGCCGTTGCAGACACCGAGGACGTACCCGCCCGCGTCGGCGTGCGCGCGGACCGCCCGGAGGATGGGGCTCACCTTGGCGATTGCACCCGTGCGCAGGTAGTCGCCGTAGCTGAAACCTCCCGGCAATGCGACCAGATCCGTCCCCGGCGGCAGCTCGGCGTCGGCGTGCCAGACGACCGCCGTCGGCGCGCCGCAGACGTCGCGCAGCGTGTGGATCATCTCGGCATCGGCGTTGGAGCCCGGGAAAAGGACGACGCAGGCGCGCATGGCGTCCTTCCGCATAGCACGGGCCGTTCGCCGCCGCGTCGTGGTCGCATCACCGGACGGGTCTGGACCCCGCCCCCTTTTCCCGCTAACTCACGCGACGGTCACCTGCTCACGCGCATGCCCGCCTCGAGCTTCCCGAACGACCCGCCGCTCTCGCCCGCGCTCGTCGATCAGCACAAGCTGACGGGCGACGAGTACGCGACCGTCAAGCGCGCGCTCGCCCGGGAGCCGACGTACGCGGAGCTCGGCGTCTTCAGCGTGATGTGGAGCGAGCACTGCTCGTACAAATCGAGCCGGGTGCACCTGCGCCGCCTGCCGACAAAGGGAGCGCGCGTCATCCAGGGGCCCGGCGAGAACGCGGGCGTCGTGGACATCGGCGACGGGTTCGCGGCCGTCTTCAAGATGGAGTCACACAACCACCCGAGCTTCATCGAGCCGTACCAGGGCGCAGCGACCGGGGTCGGCGGAATATTGCGCGACGTCTTCACCATGGGCGCGCGGCCGATCGCGAGTCTCAACGCGCTGCGCTTCGGCCGGCCGGACCATCCGCGCACGGCCGAGCTCCTGCGCGGGGTCGTCGCGGGGATCGGCGGCTACGGCAACTGCATCGGCGTGCCGACGGTGGGGGGAGAGCTTTTCTTCGACGGACGCTACGACGGCAACGTCCTCGTCAATGCGTTCACCTGCGGCGTGGCCCGCGCCGACCGCATCTTCTACGGCAAGGCGACAGGCGTCGGAAACAGCATTCTCTACATCGGCGCGAAGACGGGGCGCGACGGGATCCACGGGGCGACGATGGCGAGCGACGAGTTCGCCGAGGGGGGGACCGGCAAGCGTCCGGCGATCCGCATGACCATGCAGGTCGGTGACCCATTCCTCGGCAAGCTGCTGCTCGAAGCGTGCCTCGAGCTCTTCGCGGCGGACGTGCTCGAGGGCATTCAGGACATGGGGGCGGCCGGGCTCACGTCGTCGAGCGTCGAGATGGCGGGGCGGGCCGGCAACGGCGTGGAGATCGACCTCGACCGCGTCCCGAGGCGCGCACGGGCGATGACGCCGTACGAGATCCTCCTCAGCGAGTCGCAGGAGCGCATGCTCCTCGTCGCCAAGCCGGGGCAAGAGGAAAAAGTCCTCGCGATCTGCGCGCGGTGGGAGCTCGACGCGGCGGTCATCGGAAAAGTGACCGATACGCGGCGGTGGGTGGTCAAGGCGACGCCCGGCTACGATCCGCTGGCGGACGGCGGCCCGCCGCGAGACCCGCTCATCGCGTGCGACATCCCCGTCGGCGCGCTCACCGACGAGGCGCCCTGCTACGACCGGCCTCGCTCGCCCCCGCGCCACGCGGTCACTTCGCTGGACGCGACGGCCATTCCCCTCCCCGACGACGCCGGCCGCGAGCTGCTCGACCTGCTCGGTTCCCCGAACGTGGGATCGCGGGCCTGGGTGTGGCGGCAGTACGATCAGATCGTCCGCGGGGGCACGCTCGTGCGACCCGGGTCGGACGCCGCCGTGGTCCGCGTTCCGTGCGAGACAGGCTCCGGCAGCGGGCGTCGCGTGGTGGACAAACTCCTCGCGTTCGCCGTCGATTGCGGGTCGCGCCTGTGCGAGCTCGACCCGTACACGGGTGCCGCGATGGCGGTCGCCGAGGTCTGCCGAAACCTCGTGTGCGCGGGCGCGGAGCCTATCGGAATCACCGACTGCCTCAACTTCGGCAACCCGGAGCGGCCCGAGGTCATGGACTCGTTCGCGCGCGCGGTGGATGGGCTCGCCGCCGCATGCCAGGCCCTCGACGTGCCGATCGTGAGCGGCAACGTCAGCCTGTACAACGAGACCGCCGTGCGTGGCGCCGGCGGCGAGAGCGCGTCGGTTGCGATCCTGCCTACGCCGGAGGTGGCGGCGGTCGGCCTGGTTCGTTCCGTCGACGACGTGCTGACAGCGGCGTTCCAGCGCGCGGGCGACGCGGTGCTCTTGCTCGGTGGGGCGGGGTTGACCGGACCGCGCGCGCTGGCCGGGAGCGAGTGGCTCGTTCGCAAGACCGGCAAGCTCTCCGGCGACGGGCTGCCGATCGACCTGGCGGCAGAAGCTCGATTGCAGCGGCTCGTGCTCGAGCTTGCCCGCGCCCACGTCCTGGCGAGCGCCCACGACGTGAGCGACGGGGGGCTCGCCGTCGCACTCGCCGAGTGCTGCGTCCTGGGCTCTGGGACCGGCGCGCGTGTCTCTCTCGATGCGGCCGCGTCGCCGGTCGACGCATTGGCCCGGCTCTTCGGCGAGGGGCCGTCGCGCGTCGTGGTGAGCCTTCGACCGGATGGGGTCGACGCCCTCCTCGCCCGTGCGCGATCGACGGGCGTGACGGTCGAAAGGCTCGGGACAACGGGCGGGGGCGCGCTAGAGATCGCGGCGTCGCCGCTGGGGACGCTGGTCGTCCCGCTCGCAGAGATTCGCGAAACGCGGGCCGCGTGTCTGCGGTCCATCGTGGGCGACTGAAGGACGCCGAGGCGCTACCGCGCGCCATGTGGTACGGTCAAAGCTTGAGCCGCATTTGCGGCCGGGAGCCATGTCGACGAAGTATCCGTCGCCCCTGCTCGGGTACAACAACAACGTCCGGCACAAGGGCAGGGTCTTCCACATCCAGACGGAGGACTCGGGCGCCAAGTACGGCCACATCATCACGCACCTCTTCATGGACGGCGGGCGGATCCTGAAGAGCGTCAAGACGAGCTACGCCGAGTACATCGGCAACGACCGGATGTCCGACATCGTCCGGGAGATGATGAAGCAGCAGCACAAGGCGATGTTCATCGCGCTGCGCGACGGCAAGTTCGACCCGACGATCGAGGCCGGCACCGAAGCGTCGCAGACGACGCAGGCTCTCGCCGCCGAGTCGGCGAACCGCGTCGCCGCCTCCACCGCGGAGGCCTCGGGCGGGGCGGCGCGCGCCCCTGCCGCAACCGCGAGCGCGACGGCGAGCGCCGGGCCGGAAGCATCCGCGAAGCCGCCGACCCCGGCGCGGGCGAGCGACCGCCCGCGGCCGATGCGGTTCACCGAAGACGAGGGGCCGCCCACGGAGGCGACGCGTGAGTTGCACCCGGAGCTGATGGTCGACATGCAGGCGCTCGAGCGCGCAGCCGCCGCCGCGAGTAACGTCTCGCCCGTCGTCCGCGGGACGGCCGATCTGCCCCCCCCGCCGCCGAACCTCTTCCGCGAGAAGGGCTCCGGCAAATACAAAGTGGCGACACCCTCGAAGCGTTCGTCGGGGCCGATCCCGCGCGAGGAGCCGACGGGCGATGCCGACGCACCTCGCGGCTCGGGGCGTCCCGCCGATCCGTCCACGCCCGAGCGGCGGTACGCCCCCACCCGGCCGGCCGCTATCTTCGGTCAGGTCGCGCCCCAGCAGGGCAAGTCGATCTTCGGAGAAGACCTCATCAGCGACAAGTCGCTCGATGAGGTCATCCTGAGTTATCTGGCGGAAGACCTCGAAGAGAAGAAGTAACTTCGCCGCACAAAAAACCGCGTCCGGGCAACTTTCATCGCCCGGACGCGGCGGGCTCGCGCGGTGGGGGGAGGGGTACGCGCAAGCCCTCAAGGTACGGTCGCCGCACGCGCCGCTAGGAGGGTACGAGCGACGGCGAACCGCACTACACTTTGTAGATGTGTCGGGTACGCGGGTTCGGCAAGTGAGTTTCGAACTTTCTCGGGGGATCGGTGACCGACTGAGCGACGCGGCGGGCCGGGGCGACCGACCCCGCCTCCTTGCAGCCGAGACACTCGCGCTCGGATGTTTATTCCTTACGTTCGATGCCGCCGGAAGGTTGCGGGTTGCGCGAGGCCCAACCGTGCCTACCCGTCTTGGGGCCGTGTCCCGTCCGGCAAGAGGGTCACCTTGACGGCGCAGGCCTTGTACGACGGCTGCCTCGAACGCCGATCGAACGACGCGAGCGTCAGCTGGTTGGTGCGCGCGAAGTGCATCGGGACGAAGACCTGCTTCGGCTGCACCGCGTGGGTGACGAAGGCCCGGGCGATCATCTGACCTCGCCGGGACTGCACGACCACGTGCGCGCCGGGCACCACGCCGATCGCCGAAGCGTCGACCGGGCTCAGCTCCACGTACGGATCGGTCGCCCCCAGCTTGCGCAAGAGAGGCGACTTGTTCGTCCGCGTGAGCGTGTGCCACTGGCTCGAGCTACCGCGCCCAGTCAGAAGCGTGAACGGGTACTCGGCGTCCGTGGGTTCGGGCAGCCGCTCCGGATCCGCGTGGCAGAAGCGCGCGCGCCCGTCGGAGTGAAAGAAGCGCCCGTCTTCGAAGAGGCGCCGTTCGTCCGACGGCTCGGCGCGCGTCCCCGCGGGCAGCGGCCACTGCACCCCGCGCATCTCCTCGAGCACGTCGTAGCCCGCGATGCCCGTGATGTCGCAGGGTTGACCGCGCGTCACCTCCGTCAGGAGGCGGAAGACCTCTTCCGGCGACGACCACCGCCGGAACATTTCGCCGCATCCCCAGCGCTCCGCGATGAGCTTGAAGATGTAGAAGTCGGCCAGGGCCTGCCCCGGCGCGCGCGCCACGCGCTTGATCAAGCCGATGCGCCGCTCCGAGTTGATGAACGTGCCCTCCTTCTCGCCCCACCCCGCCGCCGGCAGCACGAGATCGGCCTGCTGGGCCGTCTCGGTGGTCGCGTACATGTCCTGGACGACGAGGAAGTCGAGACGCCCGAGGATGTCGACCGCGTCCCCCTGGTTGATCCACGAGTGCGCGGTGTTGGTGGCGACGATCCAGAGGCCGCGAATCTTCTTGGCGAGGATGCCCTCGAGGATCTGGTCGTAGGCCAGGCTTCCCCGGTCTGGGATGCGCGCGACGTCGATGTCCAGCGTCCGCGCCACCTTGAGCCGGTCTTCGACGCGCTTGAAGTCGTGACCACCGAGCAAGTTGGTCGTGTTGCTGAAGAGGCGCGACCCCATCGCATTGCATTGGCCGGTGATCGAGTTGGCCCCCGTACCTGGGCGCCCGATGTTCCCCGTCATGAGGGCGAGCGCGATGATGGCCTGCGCGACGTTGACCCCCTCGTGGCTCTGGTTGACGCCCATGGTCCACCAGAACGAGACCCGGCGTCCGGCGTGGATCGTCTCGGCGAGCCGCTCGATCGCGTCGGCCGGCAGCCCGGTCGCCTCGACGGCGCGCGCGAGCGGGTAGTCCGCGACACGAGCGGCGAACGCGTCGAAGCCGGTCGTGTGCGCCTCGATGAAGGCGCGATCGATCCAGCCGCGCTCGACCAGGACACGTGCCACGGCGTAGAGGAGCACGAGGTCCGACTTGGGTCGCAGCGCGAAGTGATCGGTCGCGGCCATGGCCGTCTCCGTCCTTCGCGGATCGACGACGAGGATCTTCGGCCGATGCGGGTTCTTGCAGACGCGGCCCCACATGATCGGATGCGCGATGCACGGGTTGGCGCCGACGAAAACGAGGACGTCCGACTCTTCGAAGTCCCGATACGTGTAGGGCGGGGCGTCGAAGCCGAACGACTCCTTGTAGGCGACGACGGCGGTCGCCATGCACTGGCGGGTGTTGCCGTCGCCGTGGACGAGGCCCATCCCGAACTTGCCTAGCGCGCCGAGCAAGGCTAGCTCCTCCGACGGCATTTGCCCGGTTCCGAGGAACGCCACCGACTCGCCGCCGTGCTTGGCCAGGATCGCCTTCATCCGCGTCGCGAAGGCGTCGAGGGCGGTCTCCCAGTCGACGGGCACGAGGCGACCCGCGGCGTTGCGCAGCAGGGGCGTCGTCGCGCGATCGGGCGAGCGCAGCGGCGCCAGCGCCTCCCACCCTTTGGGACACGCCGTCCCGCGGTTGACGGGGTAGTCGGTGCTTGGCGACACGTTCACGGCGACACCGCCGCGCATGTGCACGTCGAGAGAACAGCCCGTCGAGCAGAAGCCGCAGATCATGCTGGCTGTCGCCTCCGGCGCCAGCCGCCGGGGCACCTGGCCGAGGCCGAAGCCGCCTGGCACCCGCTCGAGCTCCCGGGTGAGCGCGCCGCTTCGGTCGCGAAGGAGTGTGCGCGCTCGGTCGAAGATCGAGGCGCCCATCAGGCGGGCCCTCCGGGCATCCCCGGAGAGCACATCGCGGCGAAGAAGAGCGTCCTTTCGAGGAGCTCGCCGCCGAGCAGGAGGATGAGACCCGCCGTGGCCGCCGGGAGCGACAGGGGCGCGCCGAGCTGCCAGGCCGTCGCAGCGGCGCCCGCGGCGAGGAGCCCGTAGCGCGCGACGAGGTACCCGCGCAGGTCCCGCGTCAGGAGCACCGCGGTGCGCCGCAGGTCCGAGTATCGCTTGTCTCGCAGGTGGCGGAGCGCGAGGAGCTCACCGCACGCCTTCGTGGCGGCGGCGAGCAGGAGCACGCGGGCGACGCCCGTGGCCACCGAGACGGGGGGCGGCGTCCGCGCCAGGGTCAACGTGAGCTCGGCCGTCGCCAGACCGAGGACGGCCGCCGTCATGGCGAACTTGAAGCCGGTCGACGGCGCCGCCCACCACACGCGCCGGGTCACGTGATAGATGAGCACCGAGCAAAGAACGCCCGCGACGCCCGCCGTCGCCACGGCGAACCGCAGTCCTTCCCGCAGCGAGAGGGCCGCCGCCGGCGAAGGCGGCGCGGCGCCGAGCAGGTGGGCGAGCGCGCCCGTCCAGAACGACGCGGCATAGAGGATGGCCAGCCCTGCAAACGCGCCGAACGCCAAGATTTCGCGGCTCATCCAAGACGTGCGCAGGCCGATGAGCGCGCGGAAGGCGTAGATGGGCCGGCCGAGGTGAAAGACGCTCGCGCCGAGCGCGGCGAGCCCCATCGCCGCGGCGACGAGCGAGTGGACCGGGTCGAGGGCCTCCGAGACGCTGGGCGGCAGGACGAGAGGGGCGAGCGCGTCGACGCAGAAGGCGCCCGCGGAGAGCTGCGTCAGCACGAGCATCGCGACGAGCGGAGTGTGACTGTGCGACGGACGAACCGCGTAGAAGTCCGCCGGCAGCAGGTTGCGCGGGAGCGCGCGCGTGGTCTTGTAGACGGTCGTCGGCCCCGTGATCCCGGGCGAGGGCGCGCCCGGCACGAAGGCGTCGCCCTGCGCGTCCTCGAGCACCTGGCGCCGGTCCACGATCGTGATCGCGATCGCCTCGTTCGGACATGCCTGCACGCAGGCCGGCGCCTCGCCGACGGCCAAGCGCTCGCTGCACATGTCGCACTTACGAACGATACCGCGCGACGCGCTGTACTTGGGGACGTCGTACGGACAGGTGAAGGTGCAGTACTGGCAACCGATGCACTGGTCGTCCAGGTGCTTGACGATGCCGGTCTCCGGGTCCTTTTCATACGCACCGACCGGACACCCGTTCATGCACGCGGGGTCGAGGCAGTGGTGGCACGCGGTCGTGACCGACTGCTGGACGGCCTCCGTGACGGTGCCGCCGTGCAGCAGGCCCACCGAACGCCACGCCTCTCCGGGGTCGAGCCCGTTGAGGTTGTGGCACGCCGTCACGCACGCCTTGCACCCGGTGCAGGCGTCGAGATCGACCTGGAACGCGTACTGCTGGCCCGGCGCAGGCGGCGACGCCGGCAGCAGGTCCCGGTAGTAGTCCTTGCGGGCGAAGGGCTCGCCTGCGTCGTGGAGCTGAGCGAAGCGCTCGACCGCCGTGAGGGTGGCCTGTTCGCGGAGGAATTGCTCGACGAGCGGGAGCCTGCGGCGCTCCTTGGCGGAGTCCCCGGCCGGCGTGACCGCCGCGGGATGCTCTAGGTTCACGGCGGAGGTCACGGTCAACTCGCCATCGCTTCGCCGACGCACTCGGGCGCCCGCGCGCACGCTGCGGCGATCTCTTCGACCGGCGGCAGCTCGACCCAAACGTCGCCCTCGTCGATACGGACCGGGAACGTGGCGATCTCGAGCTCCTCCCCCGACAGACAGGCCCCGGACTCGAGGTCGAACGTCTTCTTGTGAAGGGGGCAGGCCACCTTCGGCCGGTCACCCTGGCTGCCGACGATGCCCCGCGCGAGGACCATCTGGCGCTTGTGCGGACACTGGTTCTGCGTGGCGTACCACCGACCTCGCGCCGCAGAGTGGAAGACGGCGATCTGCGCCGCGCCGTGTCGGACCGCGATCCCGCCGTCGACGGGAACGTCGGCGACGGCGCCGACGCGTACCCATTCGCGACGCACGACCGGCAAGCGCCGCACCCCCGCGATGGGATCGACCGTGACGGCGGAGGTGTCCGGCTTTCGTTGCCCGCGCTCCGGGGAAAAGCCGATGGTGTCGTCGCCGGCGCGGTCGTTGGCGAAGTGACGGAAGGTCGCGCGCTTGACCGGATCGCGCACGGCGTCAGCCCACTCGCAGGCGTAACCGTCGACGAGTTTTTGCATGTCGCGTTCGAGGTCGGCGGCGATGCCGAGCGAGTCGTCGACGACGACTCGGCGAAGCTCGGCGATCCCCCCCTCCATCTTCTCGAGCCACACCGACGTCCGGGTGAGCCGGTCGGCGGTGCGGATGTAGAACATGAGGAACCGATCGAGCAGCCGTATCGCCCTGTCGTCGTCGACGTCGGACGCGAGAAGGTCGGCGTGGCGCGGAGTCGCGCCGCCGTTCCCGCAGACGTACACGTTCCAGCCACGTTCGGTGGCGATGAGGCCGAAGTCCTTGCCTTGCGCCTCTGCGCACTCGCGGACGCAGCCGCTCACCGCGCTCTTCAGTTTGTGCGGCGACCGAAGGCCCTTGTAGCGCTGCTCGATGCGAATCGCGAAGGAGGTCGAATCCTGCACCCCGTAGCGGCACCAGGTCGAGCCCACGCAGCTCTTGACGGTGCGAAGCGCCTTGCCGTATGCGTGGCCGCTCTCGAAGCCGGCCGCGATGAGCTCTTGCCAGATGTCGGGAAGCTGCTCGACGCGCGCCCCGAAGAGGTCGACCCTCTGGCCGCCCGTGATCTTCGTGTAGAGCGCGTACTTCTTGGCCACCTGTCCCAGCGCGATGAGCTGATCGGGCGTGATCTCGCCGCCGGGCACGCGCGGGACGATCGAGTACGTCCCGTTGCGCTGGATGTTCGCGAGGAATCGGTCGTTGGTGTCCTGGAGCGTGCGATGGGGCACGTCGAGGATGGGCTCGTTGTGGGTCGTGGCGAGGATGCTGGCCACGGCCGGCTTGCAGATTTCGCACCCGTCGCCTTTGCCGTGCTCCTCGATCAGCTGGCGGAACGTGCGGATGCGGCGGGAGGCCACGATGTGGAAGAGCTCCTGACGCGTGTGCGGGAAGTGCTCGCAGAGCGTCTGCTTGACGGCGCGACCGGACGCCTTGAGCTCGGCCTGCAAGAGATCGCCGACCATGGGCAGGCACCCCCCGCACCCCGTGCCGGCCTTGGTGCACGCCTTGATCTGCGCCACGGTTTCGAGCCCGCCCTCGCGTACCTTCAGGCGAATGGTCCTCGCCGACACGCCGTTGCACGAGCAGACCTGCGCGTCGTCCGGGACAGCGCCCGTAATCGCTGCGCCGTTGCCCGAAAGGCCGATCTCCTCGAGCGTCGCGGAGAGCTCGGTCTTCGATCGCGTGTAGTGGAGCAGGGTGCCGTAGGCGGCGGCGTCGCCGACGAGGATCCCCCCGAGCAGCTGCCGCGTGTCGCTGCGGAAGACGAGCTTCGTGTAGCGTGCGCGAACCTGGTCCAGCGTCGAAACGACGCGGGTGCGCTCCGGGTCCTGGAACGGGTCGCCGAAGGTCGCGACGTCGGTGCCGAGCAACTTCAGCTTCGCCGAGGAGTCCGAGCCCCCGAAGGTCGCGTCCCCCCCGGTCAGGTTGCGCGCGAGCGCCTCGGCCATCTCGTAGCCGGGGGCCACGAGGCCGTAGATCGTGCCGCGGTGAAGCGCGACCTCGCCGACCGCGAACACGCGTTCGTCGTTCGTCCGCAAGCGGTCGTCGACGACGATCCCGCCACGGTCGCCCACCTCGATCCCGGCGGCCCGCGCGAGCTCGTCGCGGGGTCGGATGCCGGCCGACACGATGAGCAGGTCCGCCTCGAGCACCTCTCCGTCGGAGAACTCGATGCCCGTGACCGCGCCGTCACCTTGGATGCGGGCGATGCGGCGATCGAGATGCACCTCTACTCCGAGAGAACGGATCGTGTCCTCGAGCAGCGACGAAGCCACGGCGTCGAGCTGGCGCGGCATCAGGCGAGGAGCCACCTCGATGACGTGCGTCTCAAGGCCCGAGTCCAGAACCGCGCGGGCCGCCTCGAGCCCGAGGAGCCCGCCCCCGATGACCGCCGCGCGGCGCGCGTTCTTGCAGTGCGCGAGGATCGCATCCAGGTCCTCGATCGTCCGGTAGACGAAGACCCCGGCCTGCTGGATGCCAGGCACCGGCGGGACGAACGGCGCCGACCCGGTCGCCAAGACGACCCAGTCGTATTCGATCGTCGCGCCACCCTCGATCGTCGCCGCGCGGCGCGCTCGGTCGATGCCGACGACGCGCGCGTTGACCCGCAGGTCGATGCCCCGCTCCGCGTACCAGGCCGGCGTGCCGAGCAGGAGAGCGTCCGCCGATCGCTGGGTGAAATAGTTGGTGAGGTGAACGCGGTCGTAGGCGGGGCGCGGCTCCTCGCCGGCGAGCACAATCCGAAAGCGACGGTCGGAGTCGTACTCGATCAACTTCTCGCAAAAGCGGTGACCCACCATCCCGGCGCCCACGACGAGCACGACGGCCCCCCGGGGCCCGTGCACGCCGTGCCCGTTCAGGGACGACGGGTGGGCGGAGCCATTGCGATGGACGGCGCCGTTCACGATGCCGTCAAGCATGGCTCAACGCCCTTTTCTCTTGCGTTTTGCTCGCCTTTCGCGAGCACACGATCGCGACTTTTCTTTGGAATTCTCCGAAGTGCGTCAGGTCGGGTCGTAGATGCCGAGCGCCTCGTTGGCGCAGTACTTCACCTCGCGGGCGGTCGCATTGGCGTCGTCCGCGTCCTGGCAGAGCGCCAGGATTCGCACGAGCGCCTCGCGGCTGTGTCTCAGCTCGTGAACGAGCCACATCACTTCCGCCTCGGTCTCGCGACCGGAGTGCCGGTGCGCCCGCTCGATCTCGCGCAGGCGCCACTCGAGCTTCGTGCTGTGACTCAGTTGCTTGCCCGCTCCGAAACAGTCCGGACACAGCGTGGGTCCTGCTTCCGTCACCGTCTCCCCCGCCCCGTAGCAGGTCAGACACTGTTCGGGCGCCTTCGGCATGGCCTCTCCTTCCACGGGGAAGGATAGGCGATTTGGCTGCATGGTCGCGGACCTCGATGTTCGGTTGGGATGCGTTCATTGGGCGCCCCCGTCAAAACGTGACCGGAATGTCCAGCTGGACGACGTGGTAGTTCCACGTGGCGCCCGCCATCGGCTTGTCGAGGCCGCGCGCATAGGCCAGGCCCGGGTGGATGGCCGCCCCCGGACCCAGCTTGAAGTGCAGGCGCGGCCCGACGGCGATCGTCGACGTGTCGACGCTCGTCAAGGGTTTGTTCTGATCGACCGGGATGGGCGCGTTGAGCCACCGCTGGTAGCGGAGGTCGACGCCGAAGGAGAGCTCCGGGATGACGAAGTACCCGGCGTGGATGCCCGCCGTGAGGTTCGTCTTCGTGGCCTCGTGCTGCGCGACCGCGCCGCGAACCCGCCAAAGCTGAAAGAGCGTGGCCTCGCCCTGAACGGTGAACCCGTACCCGACCCAGGCGAAGTCCACGCCCGGAATCAGGGCGAAGTCGTCGACGGCGAAGAGCGAGTCGTCCATCTGCGATCGGGCCCACTGCCCGGCCGAGCGGGCGTCGACGAGACCTGCGTCGGGGTGGTCCCCGCCTCCCATCCCGATGGGGATCGTGGCCCCGAGGAAGAGGCTTGCACGCATTCCCGCGCCGAGGTCGAGCGCATAGGTGCCCCCGACGAGAGGGTTCACGAAGGCGAAGCCGCCGCCGGCAGCGATGGATTTCGGCGGCGAGTCGTTGACCATCGCCAGGCGAACGAGCGGCGCCAGGCCTGCCCACTTCTCGCCCGTGCCCGGGATCTTGTAGCTCGCGAGCAACGTCGGCGCGACGGTGAATCCCCCGTTGGCGAACTTGTCCTCGTACTTGGCAAAGATCGTATCGGCCCGTACGGCCGTCCCCGCCGCCGCGGGGCGCAGCTGCCAGGGCAACGAATAAGGCGCCGGCGGCGGAGCGTCCCCGTCCGCGCGGGCCTCCGAGGCAAACAATCCGGCTATTGCAATCATGGAAGCAACCGCGCAAGCGACTTCGATTCGACGATGACGAAATGGCATTCCGACTCCTAGGGGTTGTCTCGCGCCTCGAGGTGCGTGGCCCCCCCCCAGCGGCGGTCGAGG
>DATGJA010000615.1:0-22306 GCA_035295445.1 Polyangiaceae bacterium
AGCTTGGTCACGAGGTCCGCTTGTGCGTCCCTCCCAACTTCGTCGCGTGGGCGCGGGAGCTCGGGCTCCAAGCGTCTCCCGTCGGCGTGGAGATGCGTCATCCGCGAGCCGGCACGGGGTCCGCTCCGGCGGCGCCGCTGACCGCCGAGCAGATCCGGCGAATCCGCGAGTCGATGCCGGACCTCATCACGGACCAGTTCGACTCCGTCGGCGCGGCGGCCGAGGGATGCGACGTGATCCTCGGGGCCAACGCGCACCAGTATGCAGCCCGCTCGATCGCCGAGCTCCGCGCCATTCCGTACGTCACGGCGCTCTACGCTCCGGTGGCCGTCCCATCGCCTGACCACGCCCCACCGCCCGCGCCCGGCGAGAGCTGGGCGCCGGGGGATGCGGCGAGCAACGCGCGACGCTGGGCGGAGACGTCGCGCGCCTGGAACGATCGCGCGCTCGAGAGGGTCAACCACAACCGCGCGCGAAGCGGGCTTGCGCCCATCGACGACGTGCTCCGCTACAACGTCACGGACGCCCCGTGGCTCGCCGCGGACGCGCCTCTCGGCCCGGCACCGACGCTGGCAGGCGCCGAGGTCTTCCAGACGGGCGCCTGGATCCTGGACGATTCGACCCCTCTGTCGCAAGAGATCGAAGATTTCCTCGCCGCGGGAGCACCGCCGATCTTCCTCGGCTTCGGCAGCATGCCTGTCCCCGCGGGCGTGAGCCGCACCCTCGTCGACGCGGCGCGCGCGGTGGGACGCCGAGCCATCCTGTCGCGCGGCTGGGCGGAGCTTGGCCTGCTCGAGGAGGCGGCCGATTGCATCGCGGTCGGGGACGTGAACCAGCAAGAGCTCTTCGCGCGCGTGGCGGCGGTCGTCCACCACGGCGGCGCGGGCACCACGGCCACCACGGCTCGTGCCGGTGCGCCGCAGGTGGTCGTACCGATGTTCGGCGACCAGTTCTACTGGGCCAGCCGCGTTCGGGTGCTGGGGATCGGCTCCTCGGTAGCGGGCGCGCTGACGACCGAAGCCCTGGCGAGGGCCCTGCGAGAAGCTCTCGAGCCCCCCGTCTCCCGGCGCTCGCGCGACGTCGCGAGCCGGCTCCCTTCGGACGGCGCGAGGATCGCGGCGCGTCGGCTCGTTGGACTGGCCGAGGACGCGCGACGACGTCAAGCTTGAGGACGATGGTTTCGCGGTGGGCGCCGGCGCTCGTGGCCATCCTCCTCGGATGCGGCAAGAGCACGTTGGACGTGGGAGGGAGCGCCAGAGGGACGGACGACGGGGGGGCGAGCGAACCGCCGGAGGCCGACGCGTCGGCCGGCGGATCGACGGACGCGATCCAACCGGACGAAGACCGAACCCCCGCGTCCAGCCCAGGCCCCGAGGCCAGCGGGGGGGACGCCGAGGACGCGGCGGCCGACGGATCGCCATCGGACGCGCCGCCCGAGCTTCCGTGCGCCGATCGCGCCCTGGTCGACTGCGATTGCGTGTCCGACGTGTGCTCGTCGCAGAGCACGCGGATGGAGCAATCCATCCTCCAAGTGACGGACCGCTGCCGGCTCGCGTGCAACACCAACTACTTCACGTTCGACGACCAAGGTTGTGTGACCGGCTACACCCACAACCAGGATCCGTACACCGAGGACGCGTGCGTCCTTCAAGCGCTCGCCAACGTCCGCTTCTCGTGCACGGCGGGGGTCTCCCAACCCTTCCACCTTTACTGGTCCTGCACCCTCATGTGAGCAGGGCTGCACGAAGGACACGCAACCGGGCACCGCCTTCACCCCTGGCACATCCGTGGCACATCCGGCGACGCCAGAACGCGAATGATTCCGCGGCTTCCTGACGGGCACGGACGGTGCGTAGCAACGCGCCGTGCGCAGGGCCGCCCTCGTCGTCACGCTGACCTTCGCGGGACTCTTGTCCGCCGCGGGGTGCTCGTCCGGCTCGGGCGCGAGGTGTTTGAACCCGCAACCTTTGCCCCCCTTCTGCGGCGGCGGCGAGCCGCAGCCGCCCCCGACCGCGGCCGACGTATCGAACGCCGGCGACGCGGGCACCGAGCCGGACGGCGGAGACCGCGTTCCCGAGAAAGGCGCGACGGACGCGTCGCACGACGCCGGGCAATGCCGCTGGCCGGACAGCCTCGACGACGGCGGCCCCGGCGCCTGCGCGGTCGCGAGGGCCTACGTCCAGTGCACGTATCCGTCGGGTGCGGGCTGCTTCTGCCTGAACGACGACCCGACGAGCTGCCCCGAGTGCGGCCCGAACACGGGGGCCGTCTGCACGAGCGTCTGCGCGCCGGACGAATACGCCGTTTCGTGCGGTGGTCCGCCGCGGGTTCTGTCCGACGGCGGCGTCGGCTTCGACTACCAGAGCGCCCCGGCCAGCTGCACACCTGCGGGCGCGACCCCTGGCGGAAACGAGTACTCTTGCTGTCCGTGCCGCTAGGCGGGTGTCCCTAGTCCCGCCCGCCAGAAGTCCTGCGGGCTCGTCGGCACGAGGCGAGGCACGGCGCGGCCACAGCGCCGGCAGGCGCGAGCCTCGACCGAGAGGTGACGCGGCCACGGTCGCGCGAACGAGACGAGCTCCGCCGGGTCGAGGCGCTTGACCAGGTCGAGCGTGGACCACTGAGCCTCCGCGTACGCCCGCCCGCACCCGGCGCAGCAGCTGGCTCCCCCTCGGCCGTCGAGGTCGGTTTCGTCCATCGGCATCGCCTCCTTCCCCTGAAGAACGAACGAGCGCAGCCCGTGCCGACATTTTTCTCTCCCGCATCGGACGCGTCGTCGGGGGACGTCCCCCCCGGCAGGGGCGCGACAAGAAATCGTGCCCCCCCCTGTCCAACGAGGCCACCTTGCCGCGTCGTTGCTCCAGAAGGGCGTCCGCAGGCTCGAGCGAAGCGAGAGTTCGGACGCCACACCCAAACCACGTCCGCAGGCTCGAGCGAAGCGAGAGTTCGGACGCCACACCCAAACCGCGTCCGCAGGCTCGAGCGAAGCGAGAGTTCGGACGCCATATCGCCTGCAACCCACGGAGGTATCCCCATGTCCGCCCCGTCGACCACGAACTACCTGCTCCTCTACCGAAGCCCGCCCTGGAACCCCTCGCCCGAGGAGGCCCAGGCGGCGTACGGGTGGTGGAAGGCCTGGATGCAAAAGTTCAGCAAGGAGATCATCAACGCGACCGACGCCCGCGGCGAGGCCATCGGCAACCTGAACCCCGCCTCCAAGTGCGTCGTGTACAAGGCGGGCGCCGTGACCGACGGACCGTACGCCGAGGGCAAAGAGGTGATGGCCGGCTTCTCGTTCGTGGCCGTCGACTCGTTGGAGCAGGCCATCGAGATCGCCAAGGAGTGCCCGATCAACAAGGCGCCCGGCGCGAGCGTCGAGATCCGACCGCTGCGCCGGTACTAAGTCCGCAGGCTCGAGCGAAGCGAGAGTTCGGACTGCACACCCGACCCAAGTCCGCAGGCTCGAGCGAAGCGAGAGTTCGGACTACACACCGGACCACCGATGCCCACCGCCGATCCAGCGCCCGAGCTCCCGGAGCACTACTTCCGACACGAGTTCGGGCGCCTGGTCTCGGTCCTCTCGGCGCGCTTCGGCGTGCACCGCCTCGAGCTGTGCGAGGACGCGGCTCAGACGGCGCTGCTGCGCGCGGTCCAGTCCTGGTCGAGCCGCTTGCCGGACGAGCCGGGCGCCTGGCTCTACCGCGTCGCGCAGAACCATGTCCTCGACGTGCTGCGGCGCGAGCGGCGGGTCGAGCGGCACGCCGCCGAGGTGGGCGGCGCGGAGCCCAGCGAGGGTCAGGTCACGGAGGACGCATATATGCAGTCGGAAGTGCAGGACGACGTGCTCCGGCTCCTCTTCGTGTGCGCTGACCCGAGCATCCCCCCCGAATCGCAGCTCGTCCTGGCGCTCAAGACCCTCTGCGGGTTCGCCGTCGAGGAGATCGCGCTGCGCCTTTTTCAGAGCGAAGAGGCCGTGCACAAGCGGCTCCAGCGCGCGCGGGCGTGCCTGCGCGAGACCCACGTGGAGTTCGACACGCCGCCGCTCGATACGCTGGCCGATAGGCTGCCCCGCGTCCATCACGCGCTCTACCTCGTCTTCAACGAGGGATATTCCTCGGCGCAGCCGGACCGGTTGATCCGGCGCGAGCTCTGCGACGAGGCAGTGCGCCTGACGCTCCTGCTTGCCGCCCACCCGGTGGGCGCGACGCCGGAGACCGACGCTCTCCTCGCGCTCATGTTCTTCCACGCCGCACGCTTCGACGCGCGCGTCGACGGGACCGGGGGCCTCCTCGTGCTCGAGGAGCAGGACCGGTCGCTGTGGGACCGCCGCCTCGTCCAGCGCGGGCTCGATCACCTGCGTCTCTCGGCGCGCGGGGAGCGCTTCTCGCGCTACCACGCCGAGGCCGGCATCGCGGCCGAGCACTGCCTCGCGCCCACCTTCGCGCAGACCCGCTGGGACGAAATCGCGCGCCTCTACGAGGTGCTCGACCGGATCGCGCCGTCGCCCTTGCACACCCTCAACCGCGCCATCGCGATCGCCGAGTGGCAGGGGCCGCGAGCCGGCCTCGAAGTCCTCGAGACCCTGGCCCCGCCCCAATGGCTCCTCGGGTATTACCTCTGGGACGCGACCCTCGGCGAGCTCCACCGGCGCACCGGCGACGGCGAGCGCGCGGCCCGACACTTGACCCGGGCGCTCGAACTGGCGCCGACCCTCGCAGAAAAGGACTTGCTCCGACGGAGGCTCGCCACCTGCCCCGTTCCCCGAACGTAGGCCGATCAGCGCTCCCAGCGTGCCTCGGACACGCCCGGGACCCGGGCGAGGTCCTGAAAGACGGGGGGAGGCACGACCTGCTCGGGCAGCGCCCGCCACCGGAGCTCGCACCGGACGACCCTCGCGGCGCCCTGGCGGGCCAGGGTGGTCGACCAGCTCCGGGGCGTCAGCCCGGCCGACCGGAGCCGCTCGAGCAGAACGTCGTCGCTCGGCGCCGCGGCGGCGAGCACCAAGCTGAGAGTCGCCCTGTGCTCTTGCTCGAGTCGTCCTTCGAGCCGCCCCATCCAAGAGAGCACCACGAAGCAGAAGACGAATGCCAACCCGCCGAGGACGTACTGCCCTGCGCCGAAGCAGAGGCCCATCACGCTCGTGAACCACAGGGTGGCCGCCGTCGTCACGCCGACGACCAGGTCGTCGCGGCGGACGACGGTCGCCGCCCCGATGAATCCCATCCCCGACAGGATGCCGAGCGGCAAGCGCATCGGGTCCATCGTGACGAACGAATCGGACGCCCGGCCCCGCACCGGCAGGACCTGGACCGCGAGCAGCATGGCGATCGCGGCCGCCGTCCCGACGAGCATCGTCGTGCGGATCCCTGCGGCTCGACCCCGCTCGGTCCGGTCGACGCCGATGAGGCCCGCGGCGAGGGCCGCGAGGGCCAATCGGAGAGCGATCTCGGCCGCCGTCGGAGTGGGTATCACTCGCCCGGTCTCGAGACCATGCATCCCGCGTGACAGGGCGGCGCTCCGGCGAATGCTTTCCTCTGGCGGACTTCCTCCGCAAGCTCACCTCCGCCGGCCCCCAGCTCTGAAGCTCGAGCGTGGCGCCTTCTTGCCCCGGCGGTTGCGGCCTCGGCCCTCCCGCGGGCGTTCTCGCCTCGATGGCGCAGAACTGCCGCCGCACGAGCGTCGCCCCCCGCCTCTCTTCTCCGCGGTTCTTTTCGTTGGCGCACCCCATGCAGTCCTTGCCGCTCAAGCCATGATCACCTCCGTCGAGACGCTCCTGTCCTGGATCGCCATCGGGCTGGGCGCGAGCATCGCAGCCTGGACTTGGCCGTTCCGCCGCGGCGTATCGGGCCTGGTCCTCAACGCGGTCGCCGCGGTGGCGGGGGCGGTGGGGCTCGGCCTGCTCGGACACCTCTTCGGCTTGGACGCGGGCCACGCCGCGACGAGGAGCTTGATCTTCGCGGCCCTGGGTGCGGTCGGCGCGCTGTTGCTCGCGCACCTGCTCTGGGCGCAGTTCACGGCGAGGGTGACTTCGATCCGTGCGAAGGAGGAGCGGGGGGACCGACGGCCGTCCCCCGGGGGCGCGCCGCGGCCTCGAAACGAACGGCCAGGGCGAGCGATCCGCCCGTAGCGCTGACCCGCGCCTCGACCACGGTGAGCGCCAGCTCCCGGGGCGGCTGCAACGACGTGGGAAGCGCGAAGACGTGACTCAACGTGGCCGAATAGTCCCAGGCGAGCTCGGCATGCCTGGCTGCGAGCTCCCGATTGACGAGGTTGGTCACCCCGTCGTCCACGACCTTCGGAAGCCCGACGACGTCGGCGTGCTCGATCTCGATCTTGAAGACGAGCCGACGGCCCCCCGCCCATGCCACGATCTCGGGCCGGACGACGACGATCATCGACGCCAGCTTGATGGGCACGTGAACGCCGAGCACGCTCCAGCGAAGCGTCGCCCCGCACACCACGCGCAAACCGACACCGGCGACGAGCGAGACCCCTGTCGCCTCACCTAGACGCAGCTCGCCGTCCTCGCCGAGCCGAATGGAGGACGGAAGGAGCTCGCCGAGAAGCGCTGTGAGGTCTTGCTCAGCGACGACGGCCTGGAGCCACATGCGTCCTTTCTGGATGCAAGCGCACGGCCACCGCCGCGCGCGCCTTGCTGCTGCACGCGCTCGGCAACTGACCGAGAGGTGCGTGACCGCGCAGTTGGAGAGGCCATGGGCCGGGTCGCCCAAGCCCTCGACCACGAGGCCGTCGGCCTCAGTGCGACTGCGCTTGCTCGACGAGATCGACGAGCTCGCGGAAGGTCGCCGCGCGGCGGTGCGTCGGGTGTGTCGGGTACTCGCACCGGCCGAAGCCGTAGGCGGCGTGGATGAAGGGAACGCCGCATGCCTCGGCGGCGACCCGGTCCCCCTCCGTGTCCCCGACGAAGATCGGGCGCGTCAGCGCGTTGCGCTCGATGAGCGAGCGCAGGTTCTCCGTCTTGGACTGGCCGGTATTTCCCCAGCACTCGAAATCCCGAAAGAGCGCGGCGCACCGGATCCAGCGCAGGAACGTCTCGACGTAGCCCGCCTGGCAGTTGCTCACGATGTACAGGCCGAGGCGCCGCCCGAGGCGCTCCAGGCCCTCCTCGACGTAAGGATAGAGCTCGCCGCCCAGCGCGGCGACCATCCGGTTGTCCTCCTCCGGCGTCTCGACGCTGAGCACGCGCAGGTGCTCCTCCGCGAGACCGAGGAACGTCTCGCGAATGCACGCCTCGTGGGGGCGGCCGGCGACCGCGCGCACGTCCGCCGCCGTGATGGCCCGGAACGGGATCGCGTGGCGATCGAGGACGTTCTGCCAGCCGACCGCGCAGGCCGCGCTCGAATCCCAGAGCGTACCGTCGAGGTCGAAGATCACCGCGTCGTGCCCGGTCATGCCCGTCCTTTGGCCGGTTCCTCCGGGAGCAACATCCACAGGAAGGCCGCGCCGACGAGGTCGAAGACGGCGATGGCGACGAAGATGGGGCCGTAGCCGATCCGCTTGGCCACGATGCCGACGACGAGCGTGAACAGCATTCCGCCGGTCATCCCCACGGTCCCGGAGAGCCCGTTCGCGGTCGCCACGAGCGCCCGCGGGAACACGTCGGACGGCAAGGTCAGGAGGGTCGACGACATCGACTGATGGGCGAACGCGCCGACGCAAAAATAGAACACCGCCCACGCGACCGTCGAGGCGTGCCCGATGAAGACCGCGCACACCATCAGGACGGCGCTGACCGTCGCCGCCAGCTTGCGCGCCCGCAGGACCGGGCTGCCGAGCCGGACGAACAGCGGAGAGAGCACCCCGCCGAAGACGCTTCCGAGGTCCGCCGCGACGAAGGGCAGCCAGGCGAAGTACGCGATCTCCTTCAGCCGAAGGCCTCGCTCCGTCGCCAGGTACAGAGGGATCCAATAGGTGAAGAACTGCCACGCGGGCTCCGAGAGGAACCGCGCGACGGCGATGGCCCAGAAGCGCCGCCGGGAAAGCACGCCCCTCCACACGCCGCCTCCCGCGGTCTCCTCCACCGCGAGCTCTTCGCGCCCCCCGGCGATGAACGCGCGTTCCTCGGCGGACATCCACGGGTGCTCGCTCGGGTCGCGATAGACGAGCAGCCAGACGACGACCCACCCGAGCCCGATGGCCCCCGTGACGACGAACGCCGACTGCCACCCCCAGCGCAGGATGAGCAAGACCACCAACGGCGGGGCGAGGAGCGCGCCGACACCCGAGCCGACGTTCACTACGCCCGTGGCCAGCGTCCTTTCCCGCGGACGAAACCAGAGAGCGATCGCCCTCGCGGCGCCCGGGAACGCCCCGGCCTCGCCTACCCCGAGCAGGGCCCGCAGGAACGCGAAGGCGGGCGCGCCGCCCGCGAGCGCCGTGAGCATCTGCGCGACCGACCACCAGACGATCGAGATCGCCAGGCCCACGCGCACGTCGAGCCAGTCGATGACGCGGCCGGAGACGGGCTGCATCACCAGGTACGCGATCTGGAAGGCGATGACCACGTGCGAGAAACCCACCTCGTCGATCCCGAGCCGCGTCTTGAGGACGGGGGCGGCGACCGAGAGGCTCGCGCGGTCGAGGTAGTTGACGACCGTCACGCCCATGAGCGCCAGCGCGATCCACCACCGCAAGCCGTGGATTTGGATCGAGCGGGCGCGGACGGCGGCGCTCGGGGGGGACCCTTCCACTTCCGGGGGCGTGTAGGCGATGCGGTTCAACCTGTCAAATGGCCTGACCAGTCGGTGCCGGGAGCTGACCAAGAGGTAAGGCCACTTGACACCCCGACCACCGGAGAGTAGGTTGCCGCGTCGGTGGACGTGCCCGTGACCTGGCTGCGCTTCCTCGGCTGCAGTGTCGTCGCGTCCCTCGGCTGCTCGTCCAACGGCGTCGCCTCGCCGCGCGTCTACACCTGCGGATTCGCGCCGCAGTCGGCGTCCTCGCGCTGCGGCGCAAACGACCCCAACTTGCCGCCCGAGCCTACGCTTCCGGCCACCGTGTGCAAGACGCTCGTCGCCCACAAGACGGGGCCCGACGAGCGCGACCCCGACACCGCGGCGATCCAGGATGCCCTGACTTCGTGCCGGGGCTCGGGCGCCGTCAAGCTGACCTCGAACGGCGCGAACAGCGCCTTCGTCTCGGGGCACCTCGTGGTCAACGGCGTAGTGCTCTGGGTCGACGCCGGTACGACGCTCTACGCATCGCGCGATCCCGCCGCGTTCTCGAGGGACCCCAACTGCGGCCTGCTGGGCGTGAGCGACTCCAACGGCTGCGTCCCGCTGCTCACCGTCACGGGGACCAGCCCCGGCGTCGTGGGCGACGGCGTCATCGACGGCCAGGGCGGCGAGCCTCTCGTCGGTCACGACTACTCGTGGTGGCAGATCTCCGGCGCGCTGCGCGAGGTCGACGGCAGCGGCCCGGTGCCTTCCCTCATCGAAGTCAACAGCCCGACGACGGGTTTCCTCATGTACCGCATCACCCTGCACAATTCACCGAAGTTCAACGTGAAGCTGTCGTCCACCCCGCCGGGAGGCAACTGCGCCGCGCCGGGGGACGGCTTCATCGTGTGGGGCGTGACGCTCCTCACCCCCTCGGTCTGGACGAACAGCCAGGGGATCGTGATGTCCCCGTACATCGCTCGCAACACCGACGGAATCGACCCGGGCGAGGGCAACGACGCGACGTGCGGGGTCGTCGCGTGCAGCACGATCAGCACCGGCGACGACGACATCGCCATCAAGGGCGGGCACACGGTCAGCGACATCGTCATCGCCCACAACCACTTCGGCTCCGGTCACGGCATGTCGATCGGCAGCGAGACGTACACCGGAGTCTCCAAGGTCGACGTCTACGACCTGACGATCGACGGGGACTCGCGGTGGTCGGGCGCCCCCCCCTCGGACTCGGGCGATTCCAACGGGATCCGCGTGAAGTCCGACGAGAGCCGCGGGGGACCGGTGAACGGCGTCTCGTTCCGCGACGTCTGCGTGCGCGACGTCGTCAACACGATCTTGATCAACACCGCCTACAATCCGCTCTTTGCCGGGACGATGTACCCCAAGTTCGGCGCCCTCGAGTTCCACGACTTCCACTCGGTCTCGTGCCTCGCGCAGGATCAGCCCGTCGTCACGCTGGGCGGCTTCAACGCGGTCTACCCGGCCGGGCCCATCGCGCTCGACAACGTCGTCGTCGACGGCATCGGGCCCCAGGCCGTCGCGGCGCAGTTCGCGGACGTCCAGCTCGGCCCCGGCGACGTCAACTTCACCCCGGCCGGGATGGGCGTCACCGTGAACAACGGCGTGACGGGCGCAAGCAAGCCGGTCGATTGCCGCTTCCCGCCGCTGCCCGCCCCCCAGCCGCCGCCCGGCTGGCTCTGGTGAGGTGGTCGTGCGGGGAAGCGGACAGACAGCCGCGAGGCTGACCGAGGCGCAGGTGCGCAAGCTCTGCGCGACGGAGATCGCGACGTGGAACCTGCGCGGCCGGCGCGTCCTGGCGCTGGTCCCCGACCACACGCGGTCGGCGCCGATGGACCTGATGTTCCGAGTGCTCCACGAGGTCGTCGCCGCCGAGGCGGCGGCCTTCGACGTGATGATCGCGCTCGGCACGCACCCGCCGCTCAGCGACGAGGCGATCGACCGACGACTCGGCATCACCGCGCGCGATCGCGGGACCCGCTACGCGCGGACCCGGTTCATGAACCACCGCTGGCGCGATCCGAACCACCTCGTCTCCATCGGCACCCTGGACGACCGCGAGGTCGAAGCCCTCTCCGACGGACTCCTCGTCGAGCCGGTCGACGTCACCATCAACAAGCTCGCGCTCGAGTACGACGTGCTCTTCGTCGTCGGTCCGACCTTCCCGCACGAGGTCGCGGGGATGTCCGGGGGGAACAAGTACCTGTTTCCGGGGATATCGGGCCAACCGATCATCGATTTGTTTCACTGGCTGGGCGCTCTCGTCACCAACCCGGAGATCATCGGAAAGAAGGAGACGCCGGTGCGGCGAATCATCGACAGGGCGGCGTCGATGGTGCCCGTCGAGCGCAGGTGCGCGAGCCTCGTCGTCGAGGATGGCGACCTCGTCGGCCTTTACCTCGGCACTCCGGAAGAGGCGTGGAGCGCGGCGGCCGATCTGTCCGCCGCGATTCACATCCGCTACGAGCCGCGCGCGTACGACTCGGTCCTCAGCTGCGCGCCGCCCATGTACGACGACCTCTGGGTGGGCGGCAAGTGCGCCTACAAGCTCGAGCCCGTGGTGGCCGACGGCGGGGAGCTCGTCATCTACGCGCCGCACATCTCGCGGATCTCGATCACGCACGGGGAGACGATCCGGCGGATCGGCTACCACGTGCGCGACTACTTCGTGGGCCAGATGGACCGCTTCCGGGACGTTGCGCGCGGCGTGATGGCGCACTCGACCCACGTGAAGGGGATCGGAACGTACGCCGGCGGGGTCGAGCGACCGCGCATCTCCGTGACGCTCGCGACCGGAATCGGCGAGAGCGAGTGCCGCGCCGTCAACCTCGGCTACCGCGACCCCCGCTCGATCGATCCCGCGCGGTGGGCCGGCGGGCCGGGACGGCTCCACGTGCCCCGGGCCGGCGAGACGCTGTATCGGCTGGCAAGGGGGGGACGATGACCGGGCCGCTCGACATCCCGGCGACGGGTGCGATCGACTTCTTGAGCCTGGGCGCCCTCGTGCATCGCCTCGACTCGGGGGTCGTCCCCTTCCGCAAGGCATCCCGCGTGGACGTTCACGTGAGCGGGGGCGAGTTCAACGTCGCCGCGAACCTGGCGGACTGCTTCGGGCTCGACGCGGCCGTCGCGACCGCCATGGTCGACTACCCGGTCGGCGACCTGATCGCGGAGCGCGTACGCGCCATGGGGGTACGCGCCTTCTACAAGAGATACCCGCACGACGGCGTGACCGGCCCCGCGATGGCCGCCGTGTACAGCGATCGGGGTTTCGGCGTGCGGCCGCCGGTCGTCTTCTACAATCGGGCGAACGAGGCCGCGGCCCGCCTCCGGCCCGGCGACTTCGACTGGGACGCCATCTTCGCGCAAGGCGTCCGGTGGTTTCACAGCGGGGGGATCTTCGCGGCGCTCTCGGAGACGACGGGCGCGGTCATCGTCGAGGCCATGCGCGCGGCCAAGGCCGCCGGGGCGGTCGTCAGCTTCGACCTCAACTTCCGGGAGAAGCTGTGGAACGTGTGGGGCGGCCCATCGCGCGCGGTCGACGTCATCGATCGGATCGCCCGCCACGTCGACGTCCTCATCGGCAACGAGGACGACATCCAGAGAGCGCTCGGGATCCCCGGGCCGGAGCTCGCCGCCGTCGTCCGCAGGCTCGAGCAAAGCGAGTGCTCGGACGACGCACCGTCGCAGGCCTTCGAGCCGGGAGCGTACTTCTCGATGATCGAGAAGGTCGTCGCTCGGTACCCGAACGTCAAGGCGATGGCGACGACGCTGCGCGAAGTCCTCTCTGCGACGCGGCACCGATGGAGCGCCCTCGCGTGGGTGCAGGGGGCGCGCCACGTCGCCCCGGTCTGCGACCTCGACGTGCTCGACCGCGTCGGCGGCGGCGACGGGTTCGCCGCGGGGTTCTTCTACGGTCTCCTCGGGGGCGAGGGGGCGGGCGAGGCGCTGCGCCTCGGCTGGGCGCATGGCGCGCTGCTCACGACGTTTCCCGGGGACACGACGATGGCCACCCTGGAGGAAGTGCGCGCGCTCGCCGCCGGCGCGTCCGCGCGGATTCGACGCTGATTTTTGGCCCGCGGCGCCCGTGGCGTCGCAGCGAGCGAGGTCTCACATGAACATCGCGAAGTACTCCGTGGGAATGGGCGACCGCTTCGGGCAAGAGGCCGTTTCGCAGCTGCGCGCCGTACAGAAGGCCGAGTCCGGGGGCGTCGTCGTCATTCCCGTGTGGAACAAGTCGTTCCGCGAGCACACGCTCGTCGGCACCACGCCGGACGAGGTTCGGCTCGCCGCCGACGCCGCGGTGAGGGCGAGCGGATGGCGGCACGCCTACCACGTCGACGCGGACCACGTGGGGCTGAAGACGGTCGACGCGTTCCTCGCCTCGAGCGACTTCTTCACGCTCGACGTCGCCGACGCCATCGGCAAGCCCGCGCCCGACGCGGACGTCGCGTCGTTCGTGCGCGACATGTCTCCCTTCCGCGGCGTGCTTCGAATGCCCGAGGTCGACGTCGCGATCGACGTCACGGACGCCGCGCTCGACGCGTTCGCCCGCCGGTACCTCGTCGCCGTGGGCGAGGCCGGACGCACGTACCGCCGCATCGCGGCTTCGAAGGGCGACGGCCAGTTCATCACGGAGATCTCGGTCGACGAGGCGTCGGACCCTCAGTCCGCGCTCGAGCTCTTCCTTCTCCTGGGCGCGCTGGCGCGCGAGCGCGTCGCCGTGCAAACCGTCGCCCCGAAGTTCACCGGAAAGTTCCTCAAGGGGGTCGACTACGTCGGCGACGCGGCGGCGTTCGCGCGCGAGTTCGACGCGGATCTCGCGGTCGTGCGCCACGCCGTCGGCGTGTTCGGCCTGCCGCCGACGCTCAAGCTCAGCGTGCACACGGGAAGCGACAAGTTCACGCTCTACCCGATCATCCGTCGCGCCCTGCGCCGGCACGACGCCGGCGTCCACCTCAAGACCGCCGGGACCACCTGGCTCGAGGAGGTCGCCGGCATCGCCCTGTCGGGACCCGCCGGGCTGGACGTCGCCAGGCGCATCGCCCTTGCCGCGTACGCGCGCGTCGACGAGCTCTGCGCGCCGTACGCCACGGTGGTCGAGATCGACCGCGCGCGTCTGCCCGCCGTCGACGAGGTGCGCGGCTGGACGGGGGCGGAGCTCGTCGAGCGCTTGCGCAACGACGCCGCGTGCCCCGCGTACAACGTGCACTTTCGCCAGCTCTTGCACGTCGCGTTCAAGGTCGCCGCCGAGATGGGCGACGACTTTCGGCGGGTCCTCGTCGCGTCCCGGGAGGCGACCGGCGCGCTCGTCACCGACAACCTCTTCGGCCGGCACATCGAGCCGCTGTTCCTCGGACGCTGAGATGGGCGCCCGACTGCCGGGGATCGGGGTGCTCGTCCTCGCGGCGGCCGTCGGGCCGTCGTGCAACGGCGAGAGAGAGAGCATGCCGACCGCGTGCGCGGCGGCGGGGGCCGACCTGACCTGCGCACCGGGCTTCGCCGGGTACGAGTGCGCCGGCGCCGCTCGTCCGGACCAGGACGGGGACTTCGTCGACGGCGTTCCCCGGGGCTTGGTCTGCACCGATCGGGGGCCGGTGGGCCCGAGCGGACGCGAGGGCTACTGCTGCACGTCGAGCCCGACGCCGTGCGCCTACGACCCGGTCGCGATCTGCGCCGCGCCGACCTATGGCTATCGCTGCCGGGGCTCCGATCGTCCGGAGGCGTTCGACCCGACGCTCTTTTGCGGCGAAGGGTTGGTCGTGGACGGGCTCATCGACTACTGCTGCGGCCCGACCCCGCGGTCCTACGGTTGCTCCCAGGTCTCGGGCCATGCATGCCCGACGAGCCTCGTCGGCTGGACATGCCACGACACGAGCCTACCGAGCGAAGAGGAGCTCGGGGCCAACCAGAGCCGCGCCGACTTCAACCTGCTCGTGTGCTCGGTGCCGACGCTCTCGCCGGCAAGCGCCGGCACGGTCCGCCAATACTGCTGCTTCACCCCCACGAGCCTCCCCGCCGGCGGCAGCTGCCTCGCGGACACCACGGTCCCCGGCTGTCCACCCGACTCGTTCGGCTTCGCGTGCACGGGGGTCGACACGCCGGACGAGGACTATCCCGAGATCCGCTGCAGCGCCGGGTCGCGCGGGACCAACCCGCAGGGCTACGCCGCGACGCTCTACTGCTGCCTGTACCAGGGCGCGGGCGACGGCGGCTGACGCGAGCGTCAAAAGAGATACAGGGCCTGCGCCATGGTGCGCAGATTGCGCGGCGTCTCACCGTCGATGTACTCGCTGCTCGTGTACTGCAGCGACGCCCCCACACGGACCGCCGGCGTCACGTCCCAGAAGACGTTCGCGTCGGCGTAGCGCGACAGCTTGGCCACCTTGGAGAGGAGCTCGATCTCGGCGCCGCCTCGGGGATAGAGCGCCGCCATGTTCTTCGAGTACGCCTCGGTGAAGTTGGCCGCCAGGATGACCCGTCCGGTCGGCGGCAGGTAGTATTGGACGCCCACCATGAACGTCTGCCAGTCGATCGTGTGGAGCACGCCGGTCGTGTCGAACGTGACGAGGCCGTTGTCGATGTCGGGGACATAGAGCGGGGGCGGGTTCGCGAGCGCGGGGTTCGGCAACGTCGGGAAGGAAGCGCCCCCGGTGGCGTTGACCAGATCGCCGATGCCCGTGCCGACGACGAACGATCCCGTCAAAGTCAGGCGGTTGCCTCGATCGTCGGCGTCGCGCCCCGGGATGATCGGGACGAGCGCGTCGACGGAGACGCCCCAGCCCGTCGCGCCGTTGGAGCTCTGCGTGGGCGGTGGGGTGAAGGCGTTCACCTTGAGCTGGCGCACGGTCCCGGAGACCCCCACCGAAAGCGGGAGCGCCGTGGTCCCCGCGTTGCCAGGAGTGCTGATGCCCTTCCACCGGTCGAAGGCGACGCGCACCCCGGCGTTGCCGTCGGGCACGGCCGAATCGGCTTGCGCGGGGCTGAGCGCCGCGACGGCGACGTCGACCGAGACGGGGTCCACCCGGAACGTGTGCGCCAGTCGAACCTGCGTCGTCCGCCCGAAGGCCTGGTTGGGCAGACCGAGGAACTCGAGCGAGCACGGGAAGAAGTAGTTCTGCCAGCCGAAGAGGTAGTACGTCTGCCCCGCCAGGACGTCGACGACGTCGTCCTCGAGCTTCAGATAGGCGTGCCGGATGCGGAACGTGGGACTGTCGAAGTACGCCGCCTGGGACACGTTCTGCGGTTGATTGCCGAAGAAGTCGCTCTCGAGCACGGCGGAGCCCTCGACCCCGCCGACCCGCGGCGCCGCGAGCGCGACGCCGAGCCGGGTGTTTCGGACGGAGAACTGGGTGCGGCCCACCCGGCCCGCGTACGTCTCGTCGCGCGCGACGAGGGCGCTGCCGATCGCGTCCGGGTAGCTGCGCGTCGAGTCGTTGATGACGTCGGCCTCGACGAAGCCGTAAATCGTCGCGGTCCACCGCCGGTCGTCCCGACCGACCGAGACGGTGAGCGGCGGGCGCGCGAACCACGACTCGGCGGAGGCCTGTTCGCGCTCGGGCAAAGCAACCGGAGGAGCGTCGGGCGCCGACGCGGGCTGCGCGTACGCCACGCCCCCCATCGACGCGCACAGAGCCGCGATCGTCCCGAGCGCTGAGTGCAAACGTTTCGACATGCAAAGACTCCACTCGATGACCGGCGCAGGTGAAGCGCCGGTGCACGACGACTACTGATTGACTCCGCTCGCGAGGAACCCGCCGTCGATCACGATGACCTGGCCGTTGACGAAGCTGGCCGCGTCGGACGCGAGAAAGACCGCCGCGCCCGCGACCTCTTCGACCCGGCCGAACCGCCCCATGGGGGTGCGTTGCAGCAGCTCCTTGCCGCGCGCGGTCCCGTCCAAGAGCTGCGCGTTCAGGTCCGTCCGGACGATCCCGGGCGCGATCGCGTTCACGCAGACGCCCTGGGGGGCCCACTCGATCGCCAGCGATCGGGTGAGGGCCATGACGCCGGCCTTGCTCGCGCCGTAGGCGGCGACCTCGTGGAGGGCGACGAACGAGTTGAGCGACGCGACGTTCACGATCCGGCCGTACCCGCGCTCGACCATGTGCCTTCCGAAGACCTGGCACCCCCGGAGCGTCCCGGTCAGGTTCGTGTCGAGGACGTCGGCCCAGTCGGCGTCGGTGACGTCCAGGGTCGGCGAGCGCCGGATCTTGCCGGCGCAGTTGACGAGGACGTCGACGCGCCCGAAGGCCGAGAGCGTCGACGCGCGGAGTCGCTCGAGCGTATCCCGGTCGGTGACGTCGGCGGTCGCGCGCAGGGTGCGGCGACCCTCGCGCTCGATCTCGCCGGCCACCCGATCGACGTGCTCGACGCGGCGTCCGGTCGCCACGACGTCCGCGCCCGCTCGCGCGAGCGCGAGGGCGACGGCCCTCCCGATGCCGGCGGTCCCCCCGAGCACCACCGCCACCTTGTCGGCGAGCGCCGACGGACGGGCGACCTCCTCCGGGCTGCGTTCCATTCGACCCTCCGCGTCGGCGGGCGTCGGCGTGTTGGTAAGGCCACTTGACACCCCGACCACCGGCCAGTAGCCTTACACCGAGACCGGCGAACCGTTCAAGACGGATCGAGAACGCGAGGCCAGCGACCCTATGCCGATACAAGCCGTCGAGGTCCAGCGTCTGTACCGGCAGATCGCCGATCACCTGTCGGCCCTCATCGCGGCGGGCGAGTTCGCGGAGGGCAGCCGCCTCCCGTCGGAGCGAGAGCTCGCCGTGCAGCTCGGGGTCTCCCGCCCGTCGGTGCGCGAAGCGCTCATCGCGCTCGAGGTGGCCGGCAAGGTCGAGGTGCGCGTCGGATCGGGGATCTTCGTCGCCAGCCGCCGCCCCCTGGCCATCCCCGACCCGGACAAGGAGGGCCAGGGTCCGTTCGAGCTGCTGCGCGCCCGGGCGCTCGTCGAGGGCGAGGTCGCCGCCGAAGCCGCGCGCACCGCCAAGCGTGAGGAGCTCGACGTCGTGCGCGCCGCCATCGCCGAGATGAAGGCCCGGGAGCACCGCAGGCAGGACGCGGAGCTCGCGGACCGCGACTTCCACCTCGGGATCGCGAGGGCCACGCACAACAGCGCGCTCGTCTCGGTCGTGCAGGATCTGTGGGACCGCGGGCGCGGCGACATCTGGAAACGCATGGAGCACCACTTCCAGACGCCCGCGCTGCGCGCCGCGACCTTCCGCGACCACAAGGCCATCCTCGCGGCCCTCGAGGCCCGCGACGCGCGGGCGGCGCGGGCGGCCATGCGGCAGCACCTCGAGCGCGTCGACCGCGAGTTCAGCCGCGGGTGGGAGCTCCTCAAGGAGCAGCAGGGCGCCGGCTCGCCGTCGCCTGCCGACGCCGCGCCCGTCCGCGCGCGAACACCGCGCGCGCGGTGACTTCATGGCGATCGAGTCCGTCCCGTCCCCGGACCGTCTGTTCCCCGCGGATCCGTCGGTCCGGGCGATCGCGCGAGACCTCTACGCGCAGGTGCGCGGGCTGCCGATCGTCAGCCCCCACGGGCACACCGACCCGGCGTGGTTCGCGCGCAACGAGGCCTTCTCGGACCCCGCGTCGCTCCTGATCGTGCCGGACCACTACGTCTTTCGCATGCTCTACAGCCAGGGGGTCGCGCTCGAATCGCTCGGCATCCCGCGCCGCGACGGGACGCCGGTGGCGGACGACCCGCGCGCGATCTGGCGCGTCTTCGCGAGCCACTGGCACCTCTTCCGGGGCACGCCGTCCCGGACGTGGATCGCGCACGCGCTGCACGACGTGTTCGGCGTCCGCGAGCGCCTCACCGCGGAGTCCGCCGACCGCGTCTACGATCGGATCGCGACTTGCCTCGCGAAGCCCGAGTTCTTGCCGCGCGCGCTCTTCGAGCGGTTCAACATCGAGGTCCTCGCGACGACCGAGTCGCCCCTCGACGGCCTCGTTCACCACAAGGCGCTCCGCGCGTCGGGCTGGAAGGGCCGCGTCGTCACCGCCTTTCGACCCGACCCGGTGGTCGATCCGGAGCACCCCGATTTCGCCGCCAACGTGTCGACGCTCGGCGAGTTGACGGGCGAGGATACGCACGCGTGGGGCGGGTACCTGCGAGCCCTGGCCGGACGCCGCCAGTTCTTCGCGTCCCTCGGCGCCACCTCGACCGACCACGGTCACCCTTCCGCGGCGACGTTCGACCTCTCGCGCAGCGAGTGCGAGGCCTTGTTCCGCAAGGCGATCGCGGGCGACGCCGGCCCGGACGAGGCGGAGCGCTTCCGCGGGCAGATGCTCACCGAGATGGCGCGCATGAGCCTCGACGACGGCCTCGTGATGCAGATCCATCCCGGCGCGTGCCGAGGCCACAACCTCGAGGTGGCGCGCAAGTTCGGCCCCGACAAGGGCGCGGACATCCCGACCCGGACCGAGTACGTGCGCGCCCTCAAGCCGCTCCTCGACAAGTTCGGGAACGACGCGCGCCTCACGCTGATCGTGTTCACGCTCGACGAGTCGACCTATTCGCGCGAGCTCGCGCCGATGGCCGGGCACTACCCCGCGCTCAAGCTCGGCCCCGCGTGGTGGTTCTTCGACAGCCCCCAGGGGATGCTCCGGTACAGGGAGCAGGTGACGGAGACCGCCGGCTTCTACAACACGGTCGGCTTCAACGACGACACGCGCGCCTTCCTTTCGATTCCGGCGCGCCACGACGTGGCGCGGCGGGTCGACTGCGGGTTCCTCGCCCGGCTCGTGGCCGAGCACCTCCTCGACGAGGACGAGGCCGCGCAGGTCGCGACGGACCTCGCGTACAACCTCGCTCGCCGCGCCTACAAGCTGATCGGTCTCGAGGACGTCTCGCCCACGCCGGGGGGCGATCGAAGCGACCACCCATTTCATTAACGCCCGACGCCAGACGACCCGCGGCCGCCGGCCGACGAGCGATCACGAGCCGAGATGGAGGTAGCGATGAGAGCAGTACCGATTGCGACGATCTGCGTGGCCACGCTCCTCGCGGCGGCGAACGCGTCGACCGGGTGCAGCAGCAGCAACAACCCTTCCACGACCGCGGGAAGCGGCGCGTCGAGCAGCGGATCTGCGACGGGCAGCGGCGCCTCGAGCGGCAGCCCCGGAGCATCGGGATCCGGCTCGGCGGGATCCGGCGCCGCCGGCTCGGGCTCGGGCATGTCGTCGACGTCCGGGTCCGGCGCGTCCGGCGCCTCCACGTCGGGCGCGTCGACCTCCGGCGCGAGCGACGCGGGCGCGTCGAGCGGGGCCACGGACTCGGGGACAGGCGGGCCGCCTGCGTCGTGCGACACGATCGCCGACGGGGGCGTCACCGACAAGGTCACGACCTGCACGACGGGGACCTCGCCGAGCTGCTCGAAAGGATGCGGTCCCAACCTGCCGTCAGGCAGCGCGCAGACGAACCTCGGCGTCAAGACGTGCACCTGCACGGCGGGCACGTACAACTGCGGGACCTGCGTCTACGAGAGTCCGCTGCCCGGCTGCTACCAGGCCGCCGCCTCGCCCGCGCCCGTGGCGTGCGCGGCGGGCACCGTCAACAAGGGGTCGTGCACGAGCCCGTGCTCCGACGCGGGCACGAGCGGCGTCTGCACCATCGTCGGCGACGCCGGCAAGACCCAGGGTTGCGTCTGCGTCCCCGGCGGCGCCGGGGACGTCTGGACCTGCGCCACCCAGTGGTGGTGACGGCCGGCTCGAGTAGCCTTCACGCCGGGTTCGCGCGAAACTGATCCCGGTGCGCTGGGCGATTCTTCTCACGGCATCCTCGGTCGTCGCGTGCGGAGGCGGAGGCGCGTCGCCCCCGACGGTGAGGTCCGGATCGACCTGCCCCCCCTGCCCGTCCACGTCCGCAGAAGGCGGCGCCGACGCGTCGGACGCCGCCGAGATCTCCACGGACGCAGGGGACGAACACCTCGAGCAGGCGGAGGCGAGCCTCCCGGGAGACGCGAACGCGGCGAGCCCCGAGGCCGCGATGGCTCCCGGCGCCGACGCGTCGCCCGGCGCCGACGGCGGACCGACGGGCATGTGGGTCCTCGGCTACTATTCGGGGTTCGGCGCGAGCCTGCCCGTCGGCGAGATCGACTGGACCGGACTGTCCCATCTGGCCATCGCCTTCTACTTGCCGGACGCCCAGGGCAACATCGACGAGTCGATCTCGCGCGGGAGCGCGGGACCCGCCCTCGCGCGCTCGCTCGTCGCCGCGGCGCACGCGGCGGGCAAGAAGGTCCTCGCGTCGTTCGGGGGGGCCGGCTCGCAGCCCATGTGGCAGGGGGCCACGTCGGCCGCCCACCTCGCCGCGTTCGAGGGGCACGTCGAGGCGCTCGTCTCGTCCTACGGCTTCGACGGGGTCGACCTCGACTGGGAGCCGTTCGACCCGGGCGACCACGCCGCGCTCCTCGAGCTGGCGAAGGACCTGCGCGCGAAGCTGCCCGCGGCGATCCTCACGATGCCGGTCGGTTGCGAGAACAACAACGCGCCGGACGATCTCTCATTTTTCGCGACCCTGGCCCCGTACGTCGATCGCTTGAACCTCATGAGCTACGGCCTCTCCGGCGCCTGGCAGGGGTGGAAGAGCTGGCACTCGTCGCCGCTTCACTGGAACGCGGACACGGCGACCCCGATCGCGATCGACAGCTCGGTGGACGATTACGCGAAGGCGGGGGTGCCGCCGGGCAAGATCGGGGTCGGCTCCGGCTTCTACGGCGAGTGCTACTCGTCGCCCGTGAGCGGGCCGGACCAGCCGCTCGGCGGGGCCACCGTCGTCGCCGGCGACGGGTCGATGAGCTACGCGAACATCCTGAGCGGCTACTACTCGGCCAGCGCGCGCAAGTGGGACACGACGGCGATGGTCCCTTATCTGACCTTCGCCACGGCGCAGGGACAGCAAGCCTGCACCTACGTCACCTACGAAGACGAGCAGTCGATCGCTGCCAAGGGCGCGTACGCCCGGTCGCGCGGCCTCGGAGGCGTCATCATCTGGACGATCAACGAGGGGTACGTCGCGTCCGCCCCGGCAGGGCAGCGCAACCCGCTCCTCGTGGCGATGAGGATGGCCTTTCTCCAGTAGCTCGTTGGCGCAGGGGTGCGCGGTCCCATGCGCCAACGCGCCTCCGAGGTGGCGACACCGCCGGCGCACGAGGCGCACCGGAGCGGCGCAGTCTTCGCCAACGCCGGGCGTGCATGGCCATCCGGACGGCCTCTCGTGGCGCTCCTCCCGGCGCCCGTGTGCGCCAACGGAGCGCCCGCTGGCGCATCGGAGCCCTGCGCAGAGCGCCAAAGGGCGCCCTCGTCTTCGCCATCGCGGACGCCCGTTGGCGCACTTGCTGGCGCATTCGTGCTATCACTCGGCCGGCCGCTTCGACCTGACCCTGGACCCGACCGCCATGGCCCGACCCCTGCGCGTCTTGCTCTTCGAGGCTCGAATGCGCCTCTCGGTCGGCAGCCAGGGAGCGCTCGGCACGCTGCTCGGCAGCTCGGTGCGCAGCGGCCAGCGCTGGGAGCGGGGAGAGGCCATGCCGATGCCCGAGCAGGTGGCGCAGCTGGCCTCGATGGTATTCCCCAAGGACGCC
>DATGJA010000616.1:0-3601 GCA_035295445.1 Polyangiaceae bacterium
CTGCCGGGGGTCGGCCCCGTCCGCCACGAGCGGCGCGAGCTGCGTCGCGCCCTGCGGGAGGCCGCGGTCGATCTCCCCAACGTCCTTCTCGACGAGGGCGGCCAGGAACACGGCGTCCTGAGACGCGTGCGAGGCGCTTTCCTTCGCCTGGTCCTTGCACGACCCGAGGAGGAGGACGACGAGCGAAGCGCAGACCAGGGGCGGTACCGGGAGGTGCAGGTTCATCGGAGCCCGAATGGTACGACGGTTGAGCATCCCACGTCCTTTGGTACGTTCCGCCCTCCTGGCTGATGAGCATGGAGCGACAGAGAGTCGGCCCGTACGAGCTTCGCGCGAAGATCGCCGACGGCGGCATGGCCGAGGTCTACGTGGCTCGCCGCGTCGGGGGCGGCGGCGAGGTCGTCGCCATCAAGATGATTCGAGACGAGTTCGCGCGCGGCCAACCGTTCCTGACCATGTTCATGGACGAAGCGAAGATCGTCTCTCGACTGCGTCACCCGAACATCGCGTCCTATCTCGAGTTCGGCAACGACGACGGTCACCTCTTCCTCGCCATGGAACTCCTGCGCGGCCAGTCGCTTTGGTGCGTCTGGGAGGCCTGCCGCCGACGGGGCATTCGCCTGAGGTACGACGTCATCGCCTGGGTGGGCGCGCGCGTGGCCGAGGGGCTGCACTATGCCCACGACATGGCCGACGACGCAGGACGCCCGCTCGACATCGTTCATCGCGACGTGAACGCGTCGAACATCTTCGTGACGTACGACGGCGAACCGAAGATCATCGATTTCGGACTCGCGAAGTCGGCCAACCGACTTTCGAGGACCGCCGCGGGCGTCATTAAAGGCAAGCTCGCATACATGTCGCCCGAGCAGGCGATGGGCTCGCCGGTCGATCGACGGACCGACGTCTTTGCCCTCGCGACGACGCTCTGGGAGCTCGCGTGCGACCGTCGGTTGTTCAAGCGTTCGGACGACGTCGAGACCCTCCGCTTGGTCCACGCGGCGCAGATCCCCGACCCCACCTCGCTCGTGGACGGGTTTCCGCAGGATCTCTGGAGGGTCCTGAGGCGCGCGCTCGCAAAGGAACGGGCGGATCGCTACGCGACTGCGGCGGAGCTTGCGCGTGAGCTCGACGCCTTCGTGCGATCGTCCGGCCCCGGCGTCGACCCGGCGCTCCTCGGCCGGGTCATGCGCGATCTCTTCGCCGACGACGTGGGTCGGCAGGCGGCCTGGATCGAGGACGCGACGGCGCGCCATCCGACTATCTCGCGCGTACCTCTAAAGCCGAGATCGCCGCAAGCGACGTCGGGGCCGCCGCCGGGGCAGCGGGCGTCGAGCAGCTCGATCAAGACCCGGGTGCTGCCGATTGCGATCGCCGTCACGGTGCTGGTGGCGGGCGCGGTGGCGGCGTTGGTGTTGCGGTAACGGCCGACTCCCGATTTGGTACCGAAGGAGGGACTCGAACCCTCACGCCCTTTCGGACGGCGGATTTTGAATCCGCTGCGTCTGCCATTCCGCCACTTCGGCCTGAGGACCTGCCAGGGGATGAGGTACCGAGACCCGCGGCCGGATGCAAGCGCGGCGGGGCAGGCCGAGAGCGGGCCGCAGCTCGAAGACTTATGGCAGGCGCCCAAAAGGAATTCGGGAGTAGGGATACGAAGGCGTTGACGGCAATTGCCGGTAGGGTCTATCAGGTCCGCATGCCTACGCCCCTTCGTAGTCGACTGAGCGATCTGGCCTCCTCTTTTGCGGCGAGCGTGCTGGACGCAATCCGGGGGGCTTCACTCGAAGACCTCTTGGCCCAGTCGTCCGGGCGCGGCGGGCGAGTGGCAGCGCGCGTCGAGGCAGACCCGGCCCCTGCCGGGGCGCGTCGCAGGGGCAGGCGGTTGCCGCGACGCTCGGCCGGAGACATCGAACAAGTCATCGAGGGCATCGTCTCGCTTCTCAAACAGCATCCCCACGGACTGCGCGCCGAGCAGCTGCGCGACAAGCTCGGGCTCCAGGCCAAGGAGCTCCCGCGCCCGTTGAAGGAGGGGCTCGACGGCGGGCGTCTCAGCAAGGTCGGCCAGAAGCGCGCGACGACGTACTTCGCGAAGGGTGCAGGCGCCGGCGTTGCTGCTGCGGCGGGGAAGCGGACGTCCGCGGGCGGTCGGCGGGGCCGCCGGGGCCGGCCGGCCAAGAGCGCGACCCGGTCGCCGGCGGCGGCCAAGGTCGGTCGAGGACGGCGACGAGGCGGTGGGAGCAAGGCTGCGACGTCGAGGACGGCGAAGAAGGTTCCCAAGGCTCGCGCCGCAAGAGCGACCGCGAAGAGGGACGCGGCCCAAGCTCCGACCCCGGCGTCGGCGCAAGCATGACGGGGGCGTGACGCCCGTCGGCCGTTGGCGCTGCGCGGACGTCCATGGTAAGCCCAAGACCGTAGCGGCCTCGCGGGCCGCTTTCTAGATTTCGGAGAGATGCCAAGCGATGCCCAGCGAAGCCATTCAGTGCAAGCCCCTCGAGGTCGTCGTGAGCGACCGCGGGATCGAGCGCGCGATCAAGATGCTCAAGCGCAAGCTCGCGTCGGAGGGGGTGCTTCGCGAGCTCAAGATGCGGCGGCACTACATGAAGCCGAGCGTCAAGCGTCGTAAGAAGCAAGCCGAGGCCGCCCGTCGGCGCCGCAAGCGCGCCAAGGTCGAGGCGACGGCCCAGCTGAAGGGCTGAACCCCTCCATTTCGAAGAGCCGTCACCCGATCAGCGCCTCAGCGAGCGGCTGCGACGGCGTCGTCGAGGCTCATGGTGCCGTCGTAGAGCGCGCGCCCGACGATGCACGCCGGGATGCCGCGGGCCGCCAGGATCCGCAGATCGTCGAGCGAGCCAACCCCGCCGGAGGCGATGACGGGGAACGGAGACAGCGCTGCGAGCTCGGCGGTCGCTTCCACGTTCGGGCCTGCGCGCGTTCCGTCCCGCGCCACGTCAGTGTAGAGGACGCCCGCGAGCGGGGCGGTGGCAAACGACCGCAGCAGGTCGACGGCTCGCACGTGCGTTGCTTGGGTCCACCCCTCGACTGCGACGAATCCGTCGCGCGCGTCCACGGCGAGGATGACGACGTTCGGGTTCTCGTCGGCGAGCGCGCGGACCAGGTCCGGCTCCCTGATCGCGGCCGATCCCAGCACGATCCGCCGAACGCCCAGCGATAGGAGCTCTTCGAAGCTCTCCCGGGTTCGAACGCCGCCGCCGACCTCGACGCCGGGCCCGAACGCCTCGACGATGGCCCGGACCGCCTCCTTCTGCGCCGGCCGGCCCGCACGCGCGCCCTCGAGGTCGACGACGTGAAGCAAGGGCACGGCCCCACGCAACCGGCGCGCCCGGCCCACGGGGTCGTCGTCGTAGACAGTCACCGCGTCGTAACGCCCCTGATGCAGCCGGACGACCTTGCCGCCGAGGAGATCGATGGCCGGGATGACGATCACGAGGCTACGAACCTCTCGAGCAGCGCGAGGCCGGCTCGCTGGCTCTTTTCGGGGTGGAATTGACAGGCGAAGACGTTGCGGTACGCGATGGCGCTGACGAAGGTCTCGCCGTAGTCGGTGGTCGCCGCGACGACGCTCGGGTCCCGCGGCGCG
>DATGJA010000617.1:0-3656 GCA_035295445.1 Polyangiaceae bacterium
CTCATGGAGGAACACTTCGAGCTGGTCCGTTCGACCCTCGGCACGCTCTCACTGGATCGGGAGCGACTGCTGGAGGAGGGAAGGCCGGAGGCAGTCTAGGTGCGCGATAAATGCGCGCAGAAGCAAACGTTGCCGGCGGCGGGCGCCGCAAGACCTCTGCCGTGGGCTTGGCGCGTTCTTCGCTATCTTCGCGAACGAGGTCCGACATGCGCCCTTCTACCCCCGCGTCCGTCGTCATCTGCCTCGTCCTCGCATGCTCCGCCTGCGGGAGCCACGCGCGCTCGGCGGCCGAGACTTCGATTCAGGACGTGTCGCCGCTCGCCGGTCGCGTCGTCGACGCGCCCGACCGAACCGACGCCGATCGAAAGCTGGACCCCGGACGCAGGCCGGCCGAGCTCCTCACGTTCCTCGGCGTCTCTCCGGGGATGCGCGTGGGCGAGGTGATCGCCGGCGCGGGGTACAGCACCGAGCTGCTCGCTCGTGCCGTCGCGCCCGGCGGGGTCGTCTACGCGGAGAACCCAGGCTTCGTCCTGCGCGACCTCGGCAGCCGCTGGGACGAGCGCCTCGCGCGGCCTGCCATGAAGGACGTGGTCCGCGTGGACCGCGAGGTCCTCGATCCCTTCCCGCCCGACGCCCGGGACCTGGACCTCGTCCTCATCAACCTCGTCTATCACGACACCGTCTGGCTCGGCATCGACCGGGACAAGATGAATCGGGCCGTCTTCGCGGCCCTCAAGAAGGGCGGACGATACGCGGTCATCGACCATAGCGCCCGCCACGGGTCAGGCCTCGCGGACGTCAAGGCGCTCCACAGGATCGACGAAGCCAACGTCCGAGCCGAGGTCACCGCAGCCGGGTTCGAGCTGCAGACCGCGGACAGCTTCCTGCGAAATCCCGCCGACACGCGCGACTGGAGCGCCTCTCCTGAAGAGGCAGGCCTTCGGCGCGGCACGAGCGATCGATTCGCGCTCCTCTTTGTCAAGCCGTGAGGCCTACATCGACTTGCTGAGGGAGCTCTCCTTCGGGGAAGCCTGGACCGCGTCGGGATCGACGATCGAGAGCCCGGCGCTGCTCACCGCCACGAAGCGGCCCTTGAGGAAGAGTACGCGCTCCACCCAGCCCGTCGCCGGGGCCGCGCGCACTCGAGCCAGGCGCGGCGTGAGGCGCAGGAGCTCGACCCCGTTGGCGTATCGACGAAGGTCTCTTCGCCACGTTCCGAACGGAACGGCCAGCCAGCGCTCGCCCTCGTCGACGGCGAGAGCTCCGGCCGCCGCCGCCGTGGTGGAGGTCCAGTCCTCCCCGAAGTCGACCGACGCGGGGGACGTTTCCACCTTGCCCGACGCCACGTCGATCTCGCATACGCGCACATGGACACCGGTCTCGGGCGTACCGCCGGACCCTACGGCGAGCACCTTGGCGCCGATCGGGACGAGGCTGGACACGCTCCCGGGAACGCGGATCCGCGTCTCGAGCCGCGGCCGCGAAGGGTCCGACACGTCGACGACTCGCACCACCGAGTCCTCGTCGCCGTGCGCGTAGCCCTTCTTGTCCGCGAGGTAGAGCCGTTTGCCGTCGAAAACAGCCAGGAGGGGGCCGCCCGCATCCGCGAGCGTCAGATCCGCGACCGGCGAGGGGTGGTCGGCGTCCTGAGAATCGATGACGCGGATGGAGACGTCGGAGCCCGCAGGACAGTCGGTGGACCTGCAAACGACGACCAACGCGTGGCGGTCGTCAGCCGCAAACTGAGGCTCGACGCCCGGGGGGAGCGCGCCCGGAAAGCGGAGCGAACCCCGCTGGTGCAGGGGTGGCTCCGTCTCGCTACCGACGTCGGCGAACGTGAGATCGATCGCGGACACGCCGGGCGCCCGCCGCGCCACGACGACGCGAGTGGCTCCTACCGCAAGTGCGGCGTCGGCGCCGCGCCCCGTCCACTCTCCCGTCTCACGCAGATCGTCGCCGGACCAGCGGTATGCCGACAACACCGCCACGGGGCCGTCCGCCGTCCCCGATCCTGCTCGCTCCCAGAGGACGAAGACCGTCTGTCCGATGACGTGGACGTCGCGGATGATTCCCGAAAGAGCCACCTCCGCACGAATGCCGCTCGTGCCCGGCGTCGCGATGTCCACGGACCGCAGGACCGAGCCGTGGAACACAGTCCCGTCCTGCCGGTCCCAATCGGCGACCGCGATCAGCGCAAAGTCTCCCCGGACGAAGACCCCTGCCGGCGAACCGGCGATCGGACTCGCGCCGACCTCCCGCGGGTGATCGATGTCCGTGACGTCGAAGACGACGAGGCCGCGGTCTTCGCTCAGAAAGTAGAGCCGGTCTCCGTCCACGCGGACGACATCCGCCACCTCGGTCTTTCCGGTCCCCGCCCCGGCGAACGTCGCGAGATGTTCTTGGAGAACGGGCGCTGCGGCGGGCGCGGCAGGTGCGCCCCCGATCGGGCTCTCCGCCTGCGCGTCGGTCGAGGAGGGATCGCACGCGAGCAGGCACACGGCGACCATTGGCGGCAGTTGCCAAGCCTTGGGGGTCATGTGTCTTCTCCGGCGCCTCCTGCGTGAGTAGCAGCAAGGCTCGTGCCTCCGCACCGTTCGACGTCTTCTCACAAACCTGGCTCAACGGTTGCGCGGACGCGCAAGGTCTGCGCCTGAGCGAGGGCGACCCTCCGCGACCGACGCCGTCTGAGCAGGAACGAATGCTGGCCCGAGGTTCGCAGGGACGAGACGACATGTTTCGCACCCACGACGTTGTGCCCGCCGTAGCCGTCCTGTGCGCCGCGGCGATGGGAGTGCACTGCGCCGGCTCGCCTGCCCCGCGGCCCGAATCCGCCCATCCCGCGCCCGAGGGCGCCGGCGCGCCGGCCGCCCCGCAACGAGCCCCCGCCAGCGCCCACGGTCTGCTCATGACCGCCGCGGCGTGCTGGCTCGGCGGAACTTGGTCGGATGCGTTCGGCGAAGCCGACGCCGCGAAGGCGTCGAGCGTAGAGGCGAGGTGCCGTGATCTCGAGGGGCGCGTCTGGGCGCACGAGCACGACAAGATTCGCTTCGAGCAACTACGCGCCCTCGAGGCGAACGCGGCCGCCGACGTCATAGTCAAGATCGACGAGACCGCACGCAAAGAGTCGCTGGACGAAGGAACACGCGACGCGCTCGTCCGTTTCGCCGTCGCGTTCGTAGAAGAAGAGAAGGAGCTCATGCTCGCCCGCCGCGCGGCCGATCGGGTCAAGCGGGACCTCGATCGAGAGCCCGAGAAGTTGACGTCCGACGAGGTCGATGCGACGGCGGCGCTGCGCGCGCACGTCAAGCTCGAGGGGTTGCTCACGCTGAACGCGGGAGCATACTCGAAGGAAGCGCACGCCTTGGGCCTCTTGCGGACGCTCGATCGCGTCGAGCTCGCTCGAGGTCTGCCGAAGCACCTGAAGCTCTATGCCGTCGCGGACGAGTTTCACTTCTTCTTCCGCGTGCCGATTCCCGACGTCCCCACGGACGCGACGCAAAAGCTCGTGCCGGGCACCTGGTTGCGCTTCTTGAGTGAGACCGCCTCCTCGGCGGGCTATCCCGTCGGTGACCGGACGACGACCCCGCGGGAACGAGACGCGCTCGCATGGGCGGGGATGCTGCACGGGTTCAGTGACTTGCTGAAGACCGACGCGG
>DATGJA010000618.1:0-5402 GCA_035295445.1 Polyangiaceae bacterium
GGCCTTCATCGAAGGATCGGCCGTTGCTCGAGCTGCCTTGTGTTTTCGCGTCGGTTTCTTCTGGCTGGGTCTCGCTGACATGATCGCCTCCGGACCGCGATCGTGCAGCGACCGTGCCGTGCACCCACGGTCGAGCCGTGCACCCACGGTCGAGTCGAGGAAAACGCGGGCTCGGCAACCGAGCTGGCACGTAGACTGCTACGACGGTCGCTCCATCCGGAGCCGCGTCCTCCTCAACGCCGAATGCCGGGAGAATGGAAATGCATCCCGCCAATGGCTGGACGACCGTGGCTGAAGCGCGCTTTGACGATTCTGATTTTGACCGTCGCGGGCGCAGCGGCGTTCTACGTCGTCGGAATGAACGTGTTTCTCGGCACGCGACTCTTCCGCAGCGCAATCAACGCGGACCCGGACTCGCTGCGCGTCGAGTACGCCAGCGCGCGGTCCTTGCTGCCCGGCCATATTCACGTCGAGGGACTCCACATTCGAGGCCGTGATCACCACGTCGAATGGATCCTCGTCGTCGACCGGTGCGATTTCCGAGCCTCGTTCTCCGAGCTCTTGCACAAGCGCTTTCACGCGAGTGATGTTCGGGCCGAGGGCCTGTCCATGCGCGTGCGCCGACGGCGCGACACCTTCACGCGCGAGGAGACGGCAGCGCTGGCCCCGGTTCCCGGCTTCGTCGACCCGCCACTGACGGACGTGGGCCCGCCGCTGGCTCCCCTGACCGACGAGAACTATAACCTCTGGTCGATTCGCCTCGACGGCGTCGACGTCCGGCACGTGCGCGAGATCTGGATCGACACGCTCCGCTACACGGGAGACCTTCACGTCCTCGGCCGGTGGTTCTTTCGCCCCATCCGCTGGCTCGAGGTCGGGCCCGCGGAGGTGGACATGCACCCGATGGACCTCTCCTACGGGACCATCGAGCCGTGGGCGACGGGGATCGAGGGAACGCTTCACGTCACGATCCACCCGACGGCGCTGCGCGACCTCAAAATCGGGGACCTTCTGGATCACGTTTCGGTCAACGGCGATCTCGAGGGCGTCGCCGATCTGGCCAACCCGCTCAATCGGCTCTCCCGAACGGTTCGGGTCCTTCGCGCCCGGCCCGCCGTGGCGGCGCAGATCCAGCTGGATCACGGCGTGCTACGCCCGGGGACGCTCATCACGGCGGACTCGTTCGACGCGGTCGTGGCCGGCGTCGGATTGTCGTTCCATGCGTCCTTGGACGCGCGACTCGGGGTGGGGCCGGACGGCGGCGGTTCGGCAACGGTTGGCTGCTCCGGCCTTCGAGTCTTGCAGGAAGGCTACCCGCGAGCTCGTGCCCGACGCATCGTCGCCGAGCTCGCGAGCCATGACCTCGACCTCTCCCATCCCTTTTCGGACGCGACCTACCACGTCGCGGTCGACGGCGCCGAGACCGAGTCGCTCCGCTACTGGCGTACCCGCGTGCCTTCCGGCGCGGGCGTGTCGGTCGACTCCGGCCCGGTCACGGCGTCCTTGCGCCTCGCCGGAGCCGTCGCGACCGAGACCGGACACGGGCGCCTCGAGGCGACGGTCCGGGATCTCCTCGTCGCCAAAGCCGCCATGAAGGCATCGACGTCGAGGCTCTCGGTGCGAGCGGACGTGAAGCGAGTCTGTCTTCTCGACGGTCGATTCGCTGGCGCCGTCCGAGCGAGCGCCGATGCCATGGCGATTGAACGCGAAGGAATGACCGCGAAAGGCGACACCGCGCTGGACCTCACCGTTCGTGAAGGCCGATGGCGCACGCAGAACATGGAGGGATCGGGCGTCTTGTCGATTCACGGCCTCCATGGGTCGATCAAGGGCCTCGAGCTGTTCGCGCCGGCGGTGGAGATCCGCGCGGACGGGGGCGTCGCCCCGAGCGGGGGCCCGTTCGGAAAGGCGTCCGTGCGGGCGCCCGACATCGAGCTTCCGGCGCTGGCGACGATCGGTCGCCTCGTTCGCTTGCCGGCGACCCTGGCGGTCGACAGCGGAAGCGGACGCGCGAGCCTCCAGGCGGACTGGGACCTCACGCATGGTACGGGCACGGCAAGCGCGCTGTTCACGACGCAGGGACTGCGAGCCCACGTCGGGACCGATGCGATGGCCGGGGAGCTTCGCGTGGCCGTGCGCGGCGTCGAGAATCGAGGCATCGCCGACTTCTCGGGAAGCACCCTGTCGTTCTCGGAGGACGACGCCGGGGGCACCAAGGCCTGGTGGGGGCGTGTGGAGCTGCAGAATGCGCGGTTCGATACGCAAAATCCCCGGTTTAGCGCGACGCTCCTGGCTCACGCGAAGGACGCCTCTCCCCTGACCTCGATCGTCAAGAGCAACACGGCCATCCCCAACTGGTTGATCGACGCGGTCTCGACGAAGGGCCTCGAGGTCAAGGGCGAAGTCCTGGCCGGGCCTTCCACGTTCGAGGCCCGCTCGGTGACCGCGCGTACCGAGGGCATCGACGCCGACGTCGAATATGGCAAATCGGGTCCGAAGAACGAGTGGGCCATGTTGCTCGACATCGGCGTTCTGAGCGCCGGCTTTCACGGCTGCGCGGGCAGAAAGACCGAGGTCCAGCTACTCGACGCCCGGCGTTGGTTCGAGGAGAAAGCCGCTTCGGTCAAGACCCGCTTTCCCCCCGCGCAATAGCCGAGCGACGGCCGGAATGCCTCACCTGCGGCGTGTCCGCGGCGCCGTCACCGGCCGCGCCCGGCAGCCTCCAACCGGACCGCACGGTTGCGGCTGTCGTTGCGTTCGGCAGGGCCTGCCCGCTCGATGCACCCCGTTGTTTTGCAGATGTCGAATCGACTGCGTCGTTTTGCGCGGGGCCGCCGACGGTGCCGTGACGCGGCGCGCGTCGTTCTTTTGACGAAAGGCCAAGACGGTATGACTCGTGCTTAGTCGAAGCGGTTGGGGCGGCGCACGGCACGCCGAACAAAACAGGAGGTCTTCGATGTTTAGTCGCAATGGTTATAAACGGGTATCCGGAATCGTTCTCGCGGGGTCCGTGATGGCGGCGGCGGCGTCGAACGGGGGGTGCAGCGCGGCGAAGAACGCGATATCCAACGCGGAAGGCCTCGCGTCCGGATGCGACGAGTTCAAGAACGGCGCGTCTTCGGTGAGCAGCCTCTCGATCGACGGGGACACCAAGGCGTTCGTCTCGGCGAGCGCCAACCTCGTGGCCATTGTGAACACCGCGGAGGCAGACGTTCTCAACGCGTGCATCGGAATCTGCAAGGACCTCGGCGTAGCGGACACCTGGAGCGCCAAGGCCCCCTCCAACCACGGCGCCCCGGACGACGAAGTCACCGAGGCATGCACACAGGCCGCCAACAAGATCCACGCGGTCCTGAGCGCCGACGCCCAGCTCCAGTGCTCGCTCTACATCTCGGGCGGGCAATGCACGGTCGACGAGAACGCGCAGGTGTCGTGCGAGTCGTCCTGCACCGGGATGACGACCTGCCAGCCGGGGGACATCACCACCCTGTGCTCCCCGGCCCAGCTCACCGGCGAGTGCGACGGCAGCTGCAACGCCGACGCGGTCTGCGAGGGAAACGCGCAGACCGCCGCCCAATGCACCGGGGCGTGCGAGGCCGAGTGCGAAGGAATGTGCGACTCGACCCCCTGCCACGGTACGCACTGCGCCGGTGTTTGCGCGGGCAAGTGCAGCGGGGATTGCAAGGTCGCCGCAGACGCGCAGGTCAACTGCGGGGCGAACGTCAATTGTCGCGGCGGCTGCAGCGTGGCGTACAAGGCGCCCAAGTGCGAGACCACAGTGACGCCGCCGAGTTGCAAGGTCAGCGAGAGTTGCCAGGCTAGCTGCAAGAGCACGGTCGAGGTGACGTCGCAATGCACGCCGCCGGGGGCGTCGCTCGAGTGCACCGGAAGCGCGAACGTCTCGGCGGACGTTCAGGCGGTGATCGACACCGTGAAGAAGAACCTGCCCCCCATCGTCGAGCTCGTGAAGGCCAAGGGGCAGCTCGCGCTCGACGCGGCCAATCAAGTGGTGACGACGGGCAACATCGTGGCGCACGACGCGACCAACCTCGGGGGCAAGGCCGTCGCGTGCGCCGGGGCGGCCGTTTCGGCGGATGCGAGCGCGGCTGCAAGCCTCAACGTCTCGGTGAATGCGAGCGCCAGCGTGAGCAGCTCGTGCGGCGGGCCGGGCAAGAGCTCATGACCCGCAGAGTCGCAGGCGACAGGAGCCCTTCAGCATGCGGACGGCAGGGTTGCTAAACAGCGTCGCGCAACCCGCGATCCACAAACCGGCTCGTCTCAGACTGCGCAGCAGTAGAGGAGCGAGCCGGCGTTGCCGGGGGTGCCCGGGCCACAGGAGAGCGACGAATCCGCCTGGTCCGGGGAATCCGAACCGGTGCACGAGAAGCCGATCGAGCTCCCCGGGCACCCCTGCACGGTGGAGTCCGGCGCACAGCTCGAAGACCGGAACGTAACGCAGCAGAAGAGCTCGAGGCCGTTACTGCCCGTGATGCCGTCGCTGCAGACGAGCGAGGAGTCCGCCTGCTCGGGGGTTTCGCTGTTGCCGCACGAGTACCCCGCATTGCCCGCGCAGCCCTGGACGGTAGAGTCCGGGGCACATCCGGGCGGCTCAGGTGCGGGGGACGCCGCGGCCGTCGCCGTGCAGCCGGCGGACGGGATTCCCAGAAGCAGAGCGAAGAGGGTCAGCTGGGCAAACGGCTGGTTCATGGGTCGATCGAAAGGCAACTTGGGTGCCGCTCGGGCGGGCGCGTGCGACGACCCCTGTGCCCAAAGAATCGGCCCGGGGAGCGCCGCGATCGCCTCGCGACGCCGCGGCGGTCCCCGGTCCTCGTGGTGGTCGGCCCTCAGCTCGCGCGCGGCGCGGTTGCGGGCGCCGCCGCGGCCGGCGCTGGACTCGCCGGGTGAGCGGGGGGCGTCGCGGGCGTCTCGGCGACCACGGGGACGATGTTGACGCCGGTGACGTTGCCCTTGACGGCCTTCTTCTGGTTCGACCCCATCGTGTTGCGCGCAGCGCGGGTCGCCTTCGCCTTGGCGACGGAGGCGGCCTTTTGCTCGGGGGTGCGCGGCGCGGCGGGCTTGCGGGGGGTGAGCCCGAAGTCCGCGAGCGCCGAGACCGACCCGGCGAACGCCACGTGCAGCGCCTGACGAACGCCGGAGACGACGGTCTGGGTCTTCGTCCGCTCATCGCGATCCGCCTGCACCGCGGTCTGCCAGGTCGCCCTGGTCGAGGCGACGGCGGCGGCGGTCGCGAGGCGCGACTGCAGCGTCGCGACGAGGGTGTCCGTCGGGTAGGACGTACCTCCGATCATCAAGGAAGGAAGCGTTGCGCTGTGCTTCTGGAGGCCGGCGATCAGTTTCTGGTCGCCGGTCTGCTCGTTCAAACGGTTGACCTTGTTCTTGGT
>DATGJA010000619.1:0-3127 GCA_035295445.1 Polyangiaceae bacterium
ATCAGCTTGTCGACCGTCTTCTTCCTGTCCTTCGACCGCAGGACGTTCGCGACGCGCTTGCCGAAATCGCTCACGAAGTCCATGCGCCGCGCGAAGATGTCCGTCTTCTCGTGCCCGGTCACGCTCGGCCGGACTTGCGTCACCTGGAGGAGCGGGTTGTCCGGCGGGAGGGCGCCGCTCGCTGCGCGCTTCAGCTGCTTGCGGAGCGCCGCACCGAGCCGATCGAGCCTCGCGACGGAGTACGGGATGGCACGAAACGGCCGAAAGTCGAACGGGAGCGTGCTGAGCGACCGCTGCTCGCAGACGAGGAACGTGCCCCGTCCGGCGTTGGCCCCGTGGCGCAGGCCCACCTCGTAGGTCACGTTCGGGTTGGCGAACGTCAGATCGACGATCACGTACTCGGCGACGAGCAGGGCCTCGAACATCGAGCGGTGGACGAACCCGCCGCCGGGATCCAAGTCCGCGCGCAGACACTCGAGCCCCGCCTTCCTGACGGCGCCCTGCATCGTCTCGTACACGCGGTCGAAGTCGATCTTGGGCTTGGTCGCCCCCGGCGCTGCGCGGCGCCCGTACGGCATGGCGACAAAGCACAGCGGACGCGGTAGGCGCGGTAGGGGTGGTAGCGGCATTTCACTCCGAGCCGGCGCGCGTGTCCGCTTGCGGTTCATGTTCGCCGCGCGAGCTTGCCACAAGCCGGGCCGAAGACGCGCCGCTTCTTCTGAGGTGAGCCGCGGCGTATACTGATGGATCGCACGCGTGGGCTCCGCGCGCGCCCGACTTCGGCATCAGTCGCTGGCTCGAGGAGGCGCCGGGCAGCGTGCCGCCCCGGCCCGGCAAGAAGGTCGAGCCCTCCGAGACGCCTACGGTCGGCGCGCGTCGCCCCGACACCCCCCGCGACCCGCGGAGCTCTCCGCAGCTCGCACAGAAACGGGCCACATCTCGGGCACCAACGGCGTACGCCGCCCCCCGAGCTGGCGGGCGGCGCGTCGATGCTACCGCCCGCGGGCTTCAAGCCATTGCGTGGTAACGTGCGCGCCGGGGAGCGTACCCCTCATCGCGCAAGGAAATGCCATGACGTCGAACAGCGCCTCGGACTCCGCCGCCACCGGCGGAGCGACCGCCGGCGGATTGAACCCATTCAAGCCGCGGCTCTCGCACGTTGCGTATCACGTCGCCGACGTCGATCGCGCCCTGCACTTCTACGTGCACGTGCTCGGCATGAAGGAGCAGGTGCGCCTTCAGCTCGGCAAGACCCTGCACGAGGTGGTGCTCGGGTTCGTGGATGCCAGGGCCGGCGGCGTGATCTTGATGTGGGACACCGAGCGCAAAGGACCGATCGAGCAAGCCCACGGCTACAGCCGCTTGGTGCTGTCGGTGGCCGATGTCGACGGCGCGATCCGGCACTTGGACAAACACGGCACGCCCGTAGTCAAACAGGTAACCGAGGCGGGGGCGTTCCGTTACGCCTTGATCAAGGACCCGGATGGCTACGTGATCGAGCTATTGCAAATCAAACGCTGAGTCGTCCTTCGAGCACATGGCGGGAGGGTGGCGCGTGAGACCGGCATCGGCGCGAGAAGCGCCTGGGCGCGTGGAAGGTGGGTGCGTCGACGATGCCCTATCCGGTCGCGCCGTCGGGGTCGCCCCTGGTTTCGGGAGAGGGCAGGGGACCGGAGCTTAAGATCCGCTCCGTCCTGCACGTAGCTTCCGAGTGGTCCGCCGCCGGTCGTCGGGGGCCGACTCACGGAGACTCGGATGACGGAGACAAGACGAAACAAGTCGTTGAGCGGTTCCTCGGTTCTGCGCGCGTCGCTGCTCGCGGCGGGCCTCCTCGCAGCGTGCTCCGGATCGACCGGTCCTGCCGGAGCCGAAGGGCCGGCCGGCCCGACGGGCCCGATGGGCACTGTTGGCGCGACGGGTACGCAGGGGCCCGCAGGTGACATGGGCGCGACAGGATCCGCGGGCGACCCGGGACCCGCCGGTCCCACCGGGCCGGAGGGTCCGAGGGGGCCGGCCGGCGCGACCGTCGTCGCCGACGACGGGGGCACCGTCATCGTGACGGGTCCGGCGGGCCCCGCCGGTCCGACCGGTGCGACGGGAGCGATGGGCGCGACCGGAGCCACGGGCGCGACCGGAGCCACGGGTGCGACGGGACCCGCGGGCGCAACGGGCGCCGCCGGTGCGACGGGAGGCACGGGGCCCATGGGCGCCACGGGCGCGACCGGACCCGCGGGCGAAGCAGGTGCCCCCGGAGCGACGGGACCGACCGGCCCCGGCGACGTGGGAGCCGTCTATACGATTCCGGGGACCGGAGGAGCGGTTGGCGGTGGTTACCTGCAACTTACGACCGCCAACGGCGACATCGCATTCCTCGTGACCTGTAACTACGGAGCGGCCGGGGACAACGAGGTCGCCTTCTCCGCCAACGCCTCCGGGATCATGGCCGGTTCCGTAACCACCACCGAAGACTTCGACGGGCAGACCGTCAAGGTCCACAGCGACCTTTGCTTCAGCTGCGGTGGGCAAGACGGCGTCTCGGGGTTGTCTTGGCCCTGGCACGGCGTATTCATCGCCGACGAAGGGGGCACGCTCACCCGTTGGGACGTGACCGACAATGGCTCGTCGGGCGGCGACTGCACCCTCATCGTGTACACGGACGGCGGCGGCACCGGCAGCGTCGTCCATCCCTGAAACGGCCTGCGCCGGCGATCACTCGCCCTTCTTGCGGACCGCCGGCACCTTCGCCCGCGAGAACTCCAAGTTCTTCTTCACGCGCTCCCTCTCGCCGTCGGGGAGGGCGCGCCCGGAGAGCAGCTGCTCGCCAGCCGTGAGCGCCTCGCGGTGGTGGCCGGTCCAGTAGGCCGCCACCGCGAGCTCGTCGCGCGCACGCCACGCGTACACGCTGTCGTCGAGGAAGAGCGTGTCCTCGGGCCGCGGCGTCTCGCTGGCCACCTTGGCGAACGGATACGCCGCAGCCGGGGACCCTCGTTCCCGCAGATACGCCGCGAGCTGACACATGGATTCTGCTCGTGACGGGCGGGACTCGTAAGCGCGAAGGAAGGCCCGGACGACCTCGCCCTCGGGACGGCCGAGCCGCGCGCAGAGGCGCGCCACTTCGTAGAGCGAG
>DATGJA010000620.1:0-19328 GCA_035295445.1 Polyangiaceae bacterium
GAACAGCGCCTGCGGGTCGTTCGGCTCCGCCGCGACCAGCGCGTCGAGCGCGTCGATGAGGGCCGGCACCTGGTCCGTCCGGCCGGCGGTGAGCGCGGCGTACGCGTTCGCGATCGCGCTCGGGCCCGGGCCGGCCTCGGGAGCCGGAGGGGACGCCTCGGCCGCCTCTGCGGCGTCGGGGGGCGCTGCGCCGGGAGCGGTCGACGGGGCCTCGTGGGCTGCGCTGCAGCCGGCAAGGAGCGGCCAAACGACGCCGACGACGGACCGGGCGACGGATCGCGGAAGGTGCATGGCTGGGCCTCGCCGCGAATCTGACGCCTCGCCGCGCGCGGCACCATGGGCCGATGGTCACGGTCGTGGTCATGGTCGGGTCACGACGTAGAAGGCCGTCGCCCGCCTTGGCAACGCGCGCTCGCGCCCGCACCATGAGCCCGTGGAGCGCGCCGCCAGCGCAAGGACGATGGGCCGCGCGGGCCTCGTCGCCTTCGGATCCGTCGTCGCCATCGCGGCGGCGGTCATCCTCGGGTCGGGCGGGTTCCGCCCGGTGGAGAAGATGGCCGGCGCGATCCTCGCCGCGGCGTACTTGCTGATCGCGGCGCGCGCGCTGCGGGCCCCGGCGCCCCCGACCCCCGCGTACTTCGTCGTGCAGAACGTCCTCGCCGCGGCCCTCGTGTGGCTCGGGCGGGGGGCCGCGATCTTGATCCCCACGGCCATCGTCACCCACGCGGCCCTCACGACGCGCCGCCGCTGGGTCGTGCTCATCGCGTGCCTGCAGGCGGCCAACTGCGTTCTGATGGCCGGCTATCTCCGCGGATGGAGCGAGGCCCCGCGGATCGGCGGCGGCATGGTCGCGGCGGAGGTGTTCGTCATCGTCTTCGCGGAGGTCGTCGCGGGCGAGCGCCGCGCGCGCGCCGAGCTGCGCGACGCCCACGACAAGCTCGCCGCGTACGCCTCGCAGGCCGAAGAGCTGGCCACCATCCGTGAACGCAACCGCCTCGCGCGCGACCTGCACGACAGCCTGGGGCACTACCTGACCGTCATCCACGTACAGCTGCAGGCCGCGGCGAGCCAGATGGACGTCGACGCCGATCGCGCGAAGGACGCCCTGGCCAAGGCGGCGCGACTGGCGCACGAGGGGCTCGAGGACGTCCGTCGGTCCGTCGCGGCGCTGCGCCCCTCCCCGCTCGACGGGCAGCCGTTCGCCGACGCGATCCGGCGTCTGGTCGACGAGCTGGCGTCGTCCGGAACCCCCGCGCGGCTCGAGGTCCGCGGCGCGCCGCAGCCGCTCTCGTCCCCGGTGGAGCTCGCCCTCTACCGCGCCGCCCAGGAGGCGCTCACCAACGTGCGCAAGCACGCGCGCGCCCGCGACGCTTCGGTGCTCCTCGAGTACGCGGCCGACCTCGTCCGACTCTCGGTGCACGACGACGGCGCCGCGAACCGGCCGATCGTGATGGGGTTCGGTCTCGTCGGCGTGCGCGAGCGGGTCCGGCTGGTCCGCGGAGAGTTCGAGATCCGGCAGGGCGACGGCCTCACCGTGACGATCACCGTCCCCCTCTCTGCCTGAGGGTGCCCTACGCGAAGCCGAGCTCGCGCGCCTTCAGCGCCGCGCTCGTCCGGTCGCTCACGTCCAGCTTCTCGAGAATGTTGGTCATGTGGTTCTTGACGGTCCCCTCGGCGATCGAGAGGTGGACCGCGATCTCCTTGTTGCTCGCGCCGCGCGCGACCCAGCGCAGCACCTCGACCTCCCGATCCGACAGGGCCTCGGTCACCGACGGCCGCCGCGGCGCGGCCCGCGAGAGCCGCGCGAACTCCGCCACGACCTTCGAGGCCACCGCCGGCTCGAGGGACGACTGCCCGCGCGCTGCGACCCTCACGGCCTCGACGAGCCGCTCGGAGGGCACGTCCTTCAGCAGGTACCCGATCGCGCCCGCGCGCAGCGCGTCGAAGACCGACTCCTGGTCGTCGAACGTCGTGAGGACCAGGATGCGGGTCGTCGACCCCGCCCCGAGGATCCGGCGCGTCGCGGCGCAGCCGTCGAGCACCGGCATGCGCAGGTCCATGAGGATGACGTCGGGCCGCAGCGACGCCGCCAGCGCGACGGCCTCCTCGCCGTTGCTCGCCTCCCCGACGACGTCCACGTCGCCGTGCGCGTCGAGCAGCGTGTGCAGGCCTTCGCGAAAGAGCGCCTGATCGTCGGCGACGAGCACGCGAACCCGCTGCACCCGCGAACTCTACCACGCCGGGGGCGAGGCGGCCGGCGGCGGCACGATCCGCGCCTTGACAGTCGATCGCCCGGACATAATATCAAGCGCCTTGATATGAGCGGCCTCGCCGCCCCCCCCCAACGCCCCACGATCCGAGTGTCCATGCGCGCGTTCGTTGCCGTCCGAGTCGAGCGAGACCATCCCCTCTCCGCGCTCGAGCTGCGCGAAGGGTGGCCCACGCCGGAGGCCGGCCGCGGCCAGGTCCGTGTGCGCCTGGCCGCGACCACCGTCAACATGCACGACCTCTGGGCGCTGCGAGGCGTGGGCGTCCGGCCGGACTCTTTCCCTCGCATCCTCGGGTGCGACGTCGTCGGCTGGGACCCCGACGGGCGCGAGGTGATGGTCACCGGGTGCTTCGGAGACCCGGACGCCGGCGAGGGCGACGAGACATTCGACCCCAAGCGTTCGCTCATCTCGGAGGACCTGCCGGGATCCTTCGCCGAGTACACGGTGGTCCCCGCCCGCAACGTCATCGCGAAACCCAGGTGGTTGACGTTCGAGCAAGCTGCCTGCCTCAACGTCGCCTGGTCCAGCACCTTTCGCCTCCTCTTCACCCGGGGCAAGGCGAGCCCCGGCGAACGCATCCTAGTCCAGGGCGCGGGCGGCGGGGTGGCCACGGCCGCGATTTCCATGGCTCGGGCCGCCGGCCTGCACGTCACCGTCACGAGCCGCTCGGAGAAGAAACGCTTGCGCGCGCGAGAGATCGGCGCGCACGAAGCGGTCCCGACGGGCGAACGCCTGCGCGAGCCGGTCGACCTCGTCGTCGACACCGTGGGGGCGGCCACCTGGCAGCACAGCCTCCGCTCCGTGCGCCCCGGGGGACGGATCGTCACCGCCGGGGCGACGACGGGCTCCGACACGCCGCTCGACCTGCCGCGCATCTTTTACCGGCAGGTCTCGATCATCGGATCGACCTCGGGATCGCGCGCGGACACCCTGCGCATGCTCCGCTTCATGGAGGCCGCCAACCTGCGACCCGTCGTCGACTCGGTCCACCCCTTCGAACGTATCCGCGAAGCCTTCGAGCGCTTGCAGCACCCCGACCTCTTCGGCAACGTCGTCGTCCACGTCTCCACGAGCTGAGATCTTGCTGACCCTCGCCGACCCCCTCGAGCACGCCCGACGCATCCACGGCGATCGCATCGCCGTCGTCGACGGCGAGACGCGCATGACCTACCGCGCGCTCCACGAGCGCTGCGAACGCCTCGCGGGGGCCCTGCAGCACCTGGGGGTCGGCCGCGGCGATCGCGTCGCCGTCCTCGCCGCGAACGGGCACCGCTACGTCGAGGCCACGTGCGCCTTGCCCGCGTACGGCATGGTCGTCGTCCCGCTGAACACGCGCCTGGCCGAGCCGGAGCTGCGCGCCATCCTGGCCGACTGCGGAGCCCGCGTCCTGCTCGCCGATCGCGATCCGGGGGCCCTCCGGCAGTGCGTCGACCGCGTCGTGTCGATGCCCGACGACTACGAGGCCATGCTCGCGGGGCGCGCGATCCCGCGGCGCTTCGCGGTGGACGAGAACGACCCCGCCGCCCTCTTCTACACGGGCGGCACGACCGGCAAGTCGAAGGGCGTCATCTTGACGCACCGCAACCTCGTGGCCAACGCGTTCCACAAGGTCGTCGCCTGCTCGCTCGACGCGAGCGACGTCTTCCTCGCGGCGCCGCCCATGTTCCACGTCGCCGGCGTCGCCCCGCTCGTCGGCCTCGTCTGGAACGGCGCGCGTTCGGTGACCGTCCCGTCCTTCGACGCGGACAAGTGCCTCGACGTCATCGAGCGCGAGCGGATCACCGTCTTCATGCCCGTGCCGACGATGCTCGCGTCGCTCGTCGCACGACAGCAGGCCGCCGCGCGCGACGTCTCGTCGCTCCGGATGCTCGGGCACGCCGGCGCGCCCATCGCCAACGCCCTCATCGAAGCCGCCCACGCGACGTTCCCGTCGAGCGAGATCGCCCAGTTCTACGGCGCCACCGAGACGTCGTCGATCGTGACGTGCTTCCGCCACGAGGAGGCGGCCATCGGGACGCCGCGACTCGGCTCGTGCGGGCGCGCCGTCGCGGGCGTTTCCGTGCGCGTCGTACGCCCCGACGGGATCGAGTGCCCTCCGGGCGAGGCCGGAGAGATCGCCGTCCGCGGGCCCAACGTGACGGCGGGCTACTGGCACGACCCGGCCGCGACCTCGGCCGCGCTCGTCGACGGCTGGTACCGCACCGGCGACGTCGGCGTCATGGACGCGGACGGCTTTCTCTTCGTGGTCGATCGCATCAAGGACATGATCGTCTCGGGCGCCGAGAACGTGTACTCGATCGAGGTCGAGGACATCCTCTACCGCCACCCGGCGGTGATCGAGGCGGCCGTCTTCGGGGTGCCGGACGACCGCTGGGGCGAGGCGGTGTACGCGATCGTCGTCGTCGAGCGGCGGGCCCCGAGCGAGGACGACTTCGTCGCCGAGCTCAAGGAGCACTGCCGGCGATCGATCGCCGGCTACAAGGTCCCCAAGCGGATCGAGGTCCGCACCGAGCCCTTGCCCAAGTCGGGCCCCGGCAAGGTCCTCAAGCGGGTGCTGCGCCACGCGCACTGGGAAGGGCGCCGGTCGTGATCGCCCCGCTCCGCGTCGCCGGCGTCGAGATCGAGCCGCGCCACTGGGTCGGCGGGGAGCCGACGTCCACGGGGAACGCCGCCTTCGCGGTCTTCTCGCCGATCGACGGATCGGGCCTCGGCGAGGTGTGCGCTGGCACCGCGGGCGACGTCGATCAGGCGGTCCGCGCCGCCCGCGCAGCCTTCCCCGGCTGGGCGGCGCTCGGCCCCGAAGGACGCGGCGCCGTCCTCGACCGCTTCGCGGCGCGGATCGTCGACCGCAAGCAGGAGCTCGCGGCGGTCGAGACGATGGACAACGGCTCGCTCCACGTGGGCAACCTGAAGCGCGTCATCGATCGCGCCGCTCACAACGTGGCGTTCTTCTCGAAGCTCGCCCGCGACCTGAAGCACGACGTCGCCGGCCATCACGAGGTCGACAACCGCGTCGTCTACGAGCCCGCCGGGGTCGCCGCGCTCATCACCCCGTGGAACGCGCCGCTCATGCTCTCGACGTGGAAGCTCGGCCCCGCCCTCGCGGCCGGGGACACCGTGGTGCTCAAGCCGCCCGAGTGGGCGCCGCTCACCTGCTCGCTGCTCGCCGCGATCGCGCGCGACGCGGGCGTGCCGCCCGGCGTCCTCAACGTGGTGCAGGGGACGGGCGCCGAGGCGGGCCAGGCCCTCGTCGACCACCCCGGCGTCGATCGGATCAGCTTCACCGGGTCGATCGCGACGGGCCGCGCCGTCGCGCGCGCGGGTGCCGCGCGCCTCGTGCCGGTGAGCCTCGAGCTCGGTGGCAAGTCGCCGTTCGTCGTATTCGACGACGCGGACCTCGACGAGGCCGCGGCGACCGTGGCGGCCCAGTTCCACAACGCCGGGCAGGTGTGCCTGGCCGGCACGAGGGTCCTCGTCGCCGCGCCGATCGAGGCGGAGCTCCGCCGGCGCGTCCTCGACGCCGCGCGCGCGCTGGTCGTCGGAGACCCGCGCGATCGGGGCGTCCGCGTCGGCCCCCTCATCCATCCGCGCCAGCTCGATCGCGTCGCCGGGTTCGTCGACCGCGCGCGGGCATCGGGCGCGGTCACGCTCCTCGGGGGCGCCCGCCACGCGCGCGGGGGGCTCTACTACGAGCCGACGATCCTCTCGGGCGTCTCGCAGGACGCCGAGATCGTCCAGAACGAGGTCTTCGGCCCGGTCCTCACGTGGCAGTCGTTCGAGACGGACGAGGAGGCCATCGGCCTGGCCAACGGGACCGACTACGGCCTCGCCGCCGTCGTCTACACGCGCGATCCGGCGCGCGCCGAGCGCGCGTCGCGCGGCATCGTGGCCGGCACCGTCTGGGTCAACTGCTACTTCGTCCGCGATCTCGGCGCGCCCTTCGGCGGCGCCCGGCGGTCGGGCATCGGCCGCGAGGGCGGGAGCTGGAGCTTCGACTTCTTCTGCGACGTGAAGAACGTCGCCACCCGGCACGGCTCGTTCCGCACGCTCGAGCGGAGCGAGAGTTCGGACGACGCACCCCACGTCCGCACGCTCGAGCGGAGCGAGAGTTCGGACGACGCACCCAACCACCGGGCGGCCCATGGGTGAGATCGTCGCCGTCGCCGTCGTCGCCCACCAGCCGATGGTCATGGTGCCGCCGCACGTCCGCGTGGAGCTCGGCGGCACCGGAGCCGATACGACGCTCGTCGAGCCCGGGTATCGCCTGCTGCGCGAAGCGTTCGCCGAGCTCGCGGTCGACACGTTCGTCATCGTCGACACCCACTGGTACACGACGACCGAGCACGTCATCGCGGGCGCGCCGCGTTTTTCGGGCCTGTACACGAGCGACGAGATGCCGCGAAACATCTGCGACTTTCCGTACGACTACTCCGGGGCGCCCGAGCTCGCGCGGGCGTGGCACGAGGTCGGCAAAGAGCGGCGCCTCTACACCGTGAACGTCTCGACCGCCTCGCTCCCGCAGCACTACGCCACGTTGAACCTCGTCCACCACCTGCGCACGGGCGAGCGCGTCCTCTCGTGCGGCGTCGTGCAGACCGGATCGCGCGACTACTACCTCGCCCTCGGCGACGCCCTGGCCGAGGCCGTCCGCCGCACCGGCGGCGCGCGGGTGGCCGTGCTCGGAAGCGGCGGGATGAGCCACGAGTTCTGGCCCCTCGAGACGATCCGCGACCACTTCGGCTACGACCCGGCGCACGTCATCTCTGCCGAGGCACGCGCGACCGACGCGCGCATCCTATCGCTCTGGGAGCAGGGGAACCACGCCGCCGTCGTCGACCTCTACCCCGACTACGCCCGCCGCTTCCACCCCGAGGGACGCTTCGCGCACTACCTCACCGGCCTCGGCGCGATGGGCGGCGCCGCGTGCCGGGTGCGTGGCACGCGTCTCTCGTCCTACGAGAACGCCGTCGGGACCGGCCAGGTCCACGTCCTCTTCCGCCCCGCACCCACGGAGTAACCCATGTCCCTCGTTGGCTACACGCTGCCGCAGACGGCCACCGGCCGGTCCTCGATCGTCGCCCCGCCGCCCTGGCACTACTCGGGCGAGATCATCGCCGTCGACTTCACCGCGCCGGTCGACGCGGTCGCGGCGCTCCTTCCGCGCGGGATGACGCCCGCCTCCGACGGAGCCGCGAGCGTCGTCTTCGCCGACTGGTGCTCGTCGAGCGACCACGACGAGCGCGTCCTCGCCGATCCGGCGATCGGCCAGTACCGCGAGGCGTACGTCGTCCTCCACGCGGTGCGCGCCGACAAGAAGGTCGGGCGCGTCCCGTTCATCTGGGTGGACAGCGAGCTGTCGCTCCTGCGCGGTCAGATCCAGGGCTTCCCGAAGAAGCTCGGACAGATCGCGATGACCCGGCCCGTCGAGCTCGGGCGAGGGGGCGTGCGCAAGCAGCCGGGGTCCACGTTCGCGGCCCACGCGACGAGCCACGGGCGACGCGTGATGACGGCCGGCGTCGCCGTGGAGGGCAAGGCCGAACGCCCGCCGCGCGCGGCGACGTTGCCGCTCGTGCACACACGCCTCTTCCCGGCGATCGACCGCGCCGAGCCCGCGGTCCACGAGCTCCAGTTCGGGGCCATCGCGAACTTCGAGTGCGGCGCCGTGTACACGGGGCGCGGCACCCTCGACCTCGGGACCACCGAGTACGAAGAGCTGAAGGTCCTCGGCCCGACGACCGTCGGCGCCGGGTACGTGTTCTCGATGGCGTTCTCGGTGACGGGCGGGAGGGTCGAGCCGGCATGAGCGTCCTCTCCGGACCGCGCAGGGAGTCGCGGCGCGTCGTCGTCGGCGGGCGCGCCCACGCGTGCACCCCGGACGGCGATCGCCTGGTGCTCGACGACGGGCGATCGATCGCCGAGGCGGGCGCGATCTACCTGCCGCCCTTCGACCCGGCGACGATCGTCTGCGTGCACCTCAACTACCGCTCGCGCGCCGTCGAGTTCGGGGTCGAGATCGAGGGCGGGCACCCGACGTATTTTCTCAAGCCGGCGACCGCGGCAGAGGGGCACCGGGGCGAAATCGTCGTGCCCGCCGATTGCCGCCTGGTCAACTACGAGGGGGAAATCGCCGCCGTCGTCGGACGCACGATGCGCCGCGTGCGCCGCGAGGACGTCTGGGACTGCCTCGCCGGCTTCGCGTGCGCGAACGACGTCGGGGCGCACGACTTCCGCGACACGGACGCCGGATCGATGCTGCGGGTCAAGGGGCAGGACGGCTTCTGTCCGCTCGGCCCGGGCCTCGTGAGCGGGGTCGACGTCCGCGCATCCACGCTGCGGACCTACGTCAACGGACGCCAGGTGCAGGAGGGCGCGGTCGCCGACATGGTCTGGGGGATCGACGAGCTCTTCGCCGACGTGACCCGTCACATCACGCTGCGCCCCGGCGACGTCCTGCTCACCGGCACCCCGTGGCACTCGCGGCCCGTCTTCCCCGGCGACACGGTGGAGGTCGAGGTCGACGGGATCGGCCGCCTGGAGAGCCGCGTCGTGCAGGGTCCCGCCGCCGAGGACGGCCGCGGCTTCCCCGCCACGGTCACCAAGACGAGCCTCGGTGTCGCGCTCGGGTCGGACTACCGCGCGCTCAAGCGCGGCGACGCCCCGCCCGAGCCAGCCGACTACGCCACCGCCCGCGACGACCTCATCGCCCGCAACATGAAGTCCGGCGTCCCCCCTCGAAGGAGCGATCGATGAACGACACCCCCCGCCCCATCCCGCGCGCCGAGCAAGTCGGGAGCCTCAAACGATCCGCGCGGCTCATCGCCGCGAACGAGGCGGTCTACGCGCCCGGACACGTGGCCATCGAGGCCGCCGAACGGGCCAAGGGCCTCGACGCGCTCTACGCGGTCGCCGAGGAAGAGAGCCGCCGCGTCGTCCAGCGCCAGATCGACGTCGGCATGGACGTCGTGACGGACGGCGAGTTCCGCCGATACATGTTCTTGAACTCGCTCTTCGACGGGATCGAGGGCTTCTCGAGCGAGGTCTCGAAGGCCCGCTTCAAGGCGGCCGACGGGTCGGTCGTCGAGTGGAACATGCAGTACGTCACGGACAAACTGAAGCAGGTCGACAGCCCGGCGGCGCGCGAGGCGGCGTTCCTTTCGAGCGTGACCGACCACCTCTTCAAGGTGACCTTCCCGGCCGGATCGTTCCTCGCCCTTCCGTACAACTACAAGCGCGAGATCAACGGGCACGCGTACGCGTCGCACCGGGCGCTCGTCGAGGACGCCGTCGCCATCGAGAAGCGCATGATCGCCGACGTTGTGCGGGCCGGGTGCCGCTACGTGCAGCTCGACTTCCCGGTGTACCCGTTCCTCTGCGATCCGGACTGGTGCGCGCGGATGGAGAAGCACGGCTACGACTGGAACGAGACGCTGGCGCTCGCCACGTGGGCGGACCGCGAGGTGATCTCGGGGCTGCCGGACGGCGTGCGCACCGGGATCCACGTCTGCCGCGGGAACAACCAGTCGCGCTACGTGGCCGAGGGCGCGCTCGACCCGGTCGCCGAGGCGCTCTTCTCGCTGCCGTACGACTCGTTCCTCATCGAGTGGGAGGACCCCCACCGGATGGGCGACTTCTCGGCGCTGCGCCACGTGCCCGCGGGCGACTCGGTGGTCGTCCTGGGTCTCGTGAGCTCGAAGCGGGCGGGGCTCGAGCTCCAAGAGGACCTGCTGCGGCAGCTCGATCGGGCGGCTTCGTACCTCGACGCGTCGCGGCTCGCGCTCTCGCCGCAGTGCGGGTTCGCCTCCACGCTCAAGGGCAACCTCGTGACCGAGGACGACCAGTGGCGCAAGCTGGCCCTGGTCGCGAGCACGGCCCGGCGCTTCTGGGCCTGAGCGGGGGCGACACGCGCGGGGCGGCGTTTGCTACGGTGTCGTCCATGAAGGTCAGCCCCGGGGCGGCGCCCTCGCGCGCGCGCAAGCTGCCGCGCGCCAGCTACCTGGTCAAAGAGCTCGAGCGGGCGCTCCGCGCGCGCATCGACGAGATCGTACAGCCCCTCGGCCTGACGGCGGTCCAGTACACGGCGCTGAGCGTCCTGGCCCGGCACCCGATGTCGTCCGCCCAGCTCGCGCGGCGGTCCTTCGTCAGCCCGCAGGCGGCCAACGAGATGGTGAGCGTGCTCGAGCGGCGCGGCCTCATCCGCCGCAAGGTCGGCGCCGAGGGGGGGCGGGCGCTGTGGATCTTCCTCACCGCGCGCGGCGAGCGGGCGCTCGCGACGTGCGACGAGCGCGTGGACGACCTCGAGGAGCAGCTCTTCGCCGGCTTCACCCCGCGCGAGGAGGCGGACTTTCGCACGATGCTGCGCAACGGACGCGACGCGGTGCGCGCGCCGCGCGAGGGGGCCGGCGCGAAGGCGGCGGCGGGCAAGGGCGCGCGGTGATGCGGTGAATAAGAAGCTGGGAAGAGTCAAACCGCATTACGTTCGATCGTAGCGATTGAGAAACCGTTTCTTCGCGGGCCCGCGAACCGGCTTTGCTCCAGCCCACGGCATGGCTTGCGACCTTGCGAATTCCTCGGCGGGTGTCCAGAATGGGCGCAACGAGAGCGTTCGTGTGCGCTTTGTCGTGCTCTTCCAATGGTCCGTTACACCGAACTCTTTGCTGTCTTCGTCGTTGGATGTGGTGGCCACGTCAGCCACGGGGGTGAGTCCCCTGGGACCGCCACCGAGGCAGGATCCACAGGATCGATGACAGCGGCCGGAGCCGAGGATGCGGGCAATTCCGATGGGGCCATGTCGGGCGGCAGTGGGAGCGAGGCCACGTCGGGTTCGGCGTCCGGGACCCCGAGCGGATCGGGAGGCTCGACCGGGTCCGGGACCGCGAGCGGATCGGCAAGCGCGAGCGGATCGACAAGCGCCGCCAGCCGCTCGACGCCCGGCGGCGACTCGGGAACCGTACCCATGCCGCCGAGCTGCCAGGGCGACGCGCCCGGCGTGTCCGATTGCGGCGCGAGCGGCGAGAGCTGCTGCACGAGTCTACCCGTCGTCGGCGGACCGTTCTATCGCACGTACATGAACGACGGCGGCGGCGCCACGGGCCTGGCCGATCCGGCCTCGGTGCATGATTTCCGACTGGACAAGTATCTCGTGACGGTTGGACGTTTCCGCAAATTCGTCGCGGCGTGGGCCGGCGGCTCGGGGTGGCTGCCTGCGGCAGGCGCGGGCAAGCATACGTATCTCAATGGGGGAAAGGGACTGGCCGATAGCGCCAACCCCGGTGGATACGAGCCTGGCTGGGTCACCTCCGACAACGCCGCCGTCGATCCGACGGATGCCAACCTCGACGTAACCGCGTGCAACGGGCAGGTGGCGACATGGACCCCCATCGCAGGGGAAAATGAACGCCTCCCGATCGACTGCATCGCATGGCAAGAGGCGGCCGCGTTTTGCATCTGGGATGGAGGCTTTCTGCCGAGCGATGCCGAGTGGGTCTACGCAGCGGCCGGGGGCGCCCAAGAGCGAGAATACCCATGGGGGAGCACGGATCCAGGCACGGCAAGCCAGTATGCCATCTATGATTGCTACTACGGCTTGAACGTCGGAAAACCCGCCTGCACCGGCATCCAAAACGTTGCTGCCGTCGGAACGGCCACCCTCGGCGCGGCGCGATGGGGGCAGCTTGACCAGGAAGGAGACATGACGGTGTGGATGCTCGACTGGTTCGCGTCCCTGACGATGCCTTGCGTGGATTGCGCCGACGTCTCGAGCGGTACGAAGCGAGGCGTCCGCGGGATTGCCTTTGAGGATACGCTGTACTTCTTCAATCCTCTTTCCCGGCGTAGTGCCGCGCCGTCGGTTCGAAATGCCTTCGGCGTTCGCTGCGCGCGAACCCCCTGACGCCTACGAGCACGTCGGCGCGCCCGAATTGAGCTCGGCGCAGCAGACGTCCGGCGCAGGAACACAACTTGTGCGCACTTCGACGCCCCCTGCCACTGGACTCCTGACGGCGCAACAGTCGCCGGACGGACAGTCGAGATCGTGTGAGCAGTGGCGGCATCGGACGGCGCCCCACCCGCGGTTCGCCCCCCGCAGCCGGTGGCCAAGACAAGAGCCGCCGCCGTGGCCCCGGAGAACGGCAGGCCATGGCTCAAGCGGCGCATGTGTGGACCCATTGCGTCGAGGTTAGTGCTTGCTGGCGCCGGCCGCGACCCTCCCGTCCGTCCTCCCGTCCCTGGTCAGTGCGTCGTACACGTCGGCGGGTGCGGTGCCAGCCGTCACCAGCGCCGCTGCTTTCGCGATCTCCTCGTCGATGATCTTCTCGACGCGCCCAAGATTGCGCGCTCCGATCAGGCGTCGACCATTGATGAAAAACTCGGGCGTAATCCCCGCGTCGAGGGCCTCGGCCAGTCGAAGGTCGTCCTCGATCTGCGCCCTGTGACCGCGCGCACGCACCGCCGCGCCCACTCTCACCGCCGAGGCGCCGGCCTGTACCGCGGCGCTTACGATTGCGTCGAGGTTCGGCTTCCCGCTTCGTGCGAGGTCCGAACGGGTCGAGAGGAGCGTGTCGTGAACGCTCCAGAACGCGTCGTCCCCCTTTTCGGCGCGCACCTCGGCTGCGGCCTCGGCCGCGGGCTCCGCGGCCACGTGAAAGTCGAACGGACGGTCCTTCCAGACGAGCCGTAGTTGCCGGCCATACTTCGCACGGAGCGCATCGAGGGTCGCCTGGGCCTTCGCACAATACCGGCACGCGAAATCGCCGAACTCGACGATCGTCACAGCGGCGGACGCCTCGCCGAGGACGGGGCTCGTTCCCACGGGCACCCGGAAGACCGTCGTCGTGTCCTGGCCGTCGTTCTCGAGCGCAAGCTCTCGCGCCGCGGCGATCCTGACAAGTCGGTCCTTCGTCAGCTCGACGTACAGCCGGTCGCCGGACGTCCCGGAGGCCACCTTTTCCTTCGCCCTCTCGATCGCCGGGTCGATCACGGAGCGCAGCACGCTGTCGGGCAGCGACCCTTCGACGCGCGCGCCGTTGACGAAATACGTCGGGGCTTCGCCCACCCGCAGCCGACGCGCGTCCGCGCCGTTGTTGTCGGCCTTCGCCGCCCAGCGGTGCGTGTCCAATCCGTCGCGGTACGCCGAGATGTCGGTAACCCCGGCGTCGGCCGCCCACGCTTCGAGGCGCTCCCGCGGGATGACGCCGTCCGCGTCAAGCAGGTTCCGGCGAAATGCCCAGAATGCGTCCGCGCCGGCCAACTCGAAGACGCCGAGGGCAGCCTCTGTCCGGCGCCCTACCTCCTCGCCCCTCACGGTCACGTTCTTCCAAACGATTCGCAAGTTGTGCTCGCCGTAGAACGACCGAAGCTCGTCGAGCATCTCCTCGGCGTCCCTGCACAGCACACAGGACAAGTGATCATACACTACGAGAGTGACAAGCGCATCGCGGCTCCCCCACGTCGGATCCGCCCCCGATATCGGTACCGGCGAATCGCGATCGTCCCATGTCTCGATTCGCTGCCCTCGTGCATCGCCCGGGCGCGAGGCCGCCGCCGCCGCGCGTGAACCGCCCCCGCAAGCCGCGGGGCCCCGCCCTCCCGCGAGGATGCTCGCCGCGACGAGGCCGGCGAAGGCCGCGCCGCGCCACAACCACACGGGACGTCGGCGGCCGTTGTCGTCCTCGTGTTCCATGGGCAACGCCGGCACCAACCGCTCGCCGCGTCCTACTGGGTCAGGCCGTAGATCAAAATTTCTGAGTCCCATGCCGCATTCGGTATGGGCGCTTCCTGACTCGTTGACTGGATGGCCGGAAGATACACATGTCCATTCGTGACCGTCGGCGGATTGAATTTGGACCAAATGTAGGGAGTCTCACTGGCGTTGTCGATCAATTCGGGCATGTGACCTTGCGAGTCGCGCGCGTCCGGATCAAACGCGTACAGAATGCCAAATTGCGGAGCAAATTCGCCTTCGATGGTGTTTCCCTTCATCTGCGAGGCCCAGAGAACACCCCCTTGCCCTGCCGCCCCCGGCTTGCCCGAGAGCGCGAGCGCCGCGTTCGGCCGTGAGTCCGCTCCGTTCGGCCCCGTGAACGCTCCGCGCGTGTTGTTCGCGACGAAGTAGTTCTCGTTCGGCGGGGGCGGCTGAGGCGGCACACCGAACGGATTGTAATTCGCGATCGTCTTGCAGTTCTGCGAGCACAGATTGTCGTCGCAGTACATGATTTGCATGTCGGTCGGGTCCTGACCGAGGCTATTGACGTATCGTACGCCATTGAAAGCCGCGGTACCAAAGGCCTGCGTGTACGGGTACAGCCGTGGATAGTCTTTGGAGCCCCAAGTGAAGAATGTGCCGTTTCCGTTCCCGTCGTCCCAATAGACGGGGCCGCCGTAGACCCGCGGCCAATCATCGTCTCCCGCCAACGCCAGGCGAGGGAAACACACCTGCGGCACCTGCGATGAGGTCTGAGGAAACGTTGAATGAAACGGGCCATCGATGAGATTGTACAAGCTGTCGAAATTGCGCATCAGCCCGTCCTTGCCGCTATGCACGAAGGTGCCAAAGCCGCTCTCGACAGGCCCCGCCGACGCCAGGTCCGCGTCCGCGATGTAGAGGTCCTTTGCGTTGTCGGCCACGTACGCGTGATCCAGCGCGCCGGTCGCGACGTTGAGGGCCACGATGCTGTCACCGTAGTCGGTCAGCCCGTTCGCCGTCACGTTGTCGCCGTTTCCCGTGGCGACGACGATGTCGTTCGTGCTCGGCGAGATCATGATGCCGTTGCCGCCTTGCCAGATCCCGCCCATCTGTCCTTGGCCAGCCGGTGGGTCGCCTGCAATGAACGGCACCGGCGTCGACGTCCACGCCCATTGCAGTTGCCCGTTCAGGGAAGAGAACGACATGACCCATCCGTGGTACGTGGTCGTGCTCTTGCCGTTCTGGTTGTCGTCGTTCGGCATCCCGCCGAAGGCCGCGAAGACTTGCGTGTTGTGCCACACCAAAAGCCCCGGGCGTTGGTCTTGAAGGATGGGGTTGAACTTGACGTTGCCCTGCGTCGACGTGACCGTCTTGTTCGGTCCCGCGAACGTCACGGGCGGAAAGAGGTTGTTTGAGGTACTGAGGTCGATCGCCCAGAGACGAAAGAACGTGGCGGCGGGCGGCAGCGAGCCCGCATTGCAGGCCGCCGACGTGTCGGTCGTCGATGCCTTGTCAATCAGGTAGAGGATCGGATCACCACCGAGAGACACTTGCCCGACCGTCGGCGTGCTGGTGATGCCGTTCCACTTTTGGGTTTTGGCGCCGTCTTGCATGTTGCACGTCGGGAATGTCTTCGGGTACGCGGGATCGAAGGTGTTGAGGTTGAACGTGCTGAGCTGCGCATACGGCGGGTTGGCGTTGTAGACGAGCACGTAGTCCTGCGTAGTCGCGGCAACCAGCATGTCGACCTGAACGTTGGGTGCGACAGTCACGCCGGGGACGTAGAGGAGCTGTCCCACGAGCTGGCCGGTACCCGCCGGAAGCTTGATCGTGTCGACGTTGTGAAGGTGGTCGTCCCTTTCTGCAGGTTGGCCGCCACGAGCGAGGTCTCGTATTCGTTCCAGCTGTTGCGGTTCGGCCCGATTTTCTGTGTCAACACCGGATATCCCCCGTTGGCCGACGCCGCCGGTGCCGCGAGGGCGGCCACGAGAGTCGTGAGCACCGCCGCGAGACCTGCGCGGCCACGGTGCGGTGCGCGCGCGGACGGTCGCCGTTGGGTAGGCGAGACGACCGGGGCGTCGTCGAGCGATTCGCTCTGGTAAGAGCCGATCTCCGCGTCCATTTTGACCTCGCAGACCTCGGGCGTCTGCCATCGATGAGTCGGCGAACGTTCGTCGTCGAATCGCGTGACCGGGCCTGGGAAAGCGGGAAGGCGAACCATGTCCTGGATCTCCAGTTCTTTGCGTGAATCTGCGCTCGGCGTGACGTCGGGGGAACGGAAGGCACACGAGGGACGTGTGGTCCCCGTGGAAGGATCCGAAGCGATGCGGCCCGTGCGTGGGCGCTCGGCCGCAAACAGGGTGTTCGCGCCGTCGCTACGAATCAACGCTTATCGTGATTGGTCGCGTCGATTGCGAAACCGTTTCTTCGAGCGAGCGCCTGTTGCTCCTTGCCGACGACGCTCTTCGACGGATGGTTTCGAATCAGGTGCCGCACGGCGCGGACGGACAGCAGCCCGGACACGGCTTCTTCGGCGACCCGACGGCGAGCCGCCGCGGAGCGAACCTCGGCGATCCTCTCCAGGTGCGACCACGTGAGCGGCTGCCCGTGCGCGTCCCGCAACTGAAGGATCTGCGCGAACTCTTCAGGGCAAACCCGTTCGGTCACGCGCGCGTACCGATGCAGGGCACTCGGATGCATTCCCAAGTCATGGGCAAGCCGCGTGAGGACCCCGGCTTGGGACGGGTCGTATCGAAGATGGTGCACGACCCGCCCGAGGTCGTAGCGGGCGCGCAGGTCGTCCACCGAGGCCTCTGCCACGCGAGCCATGATGTGGGCCACGACCGCGCGAACCGCGGGGGTCTCGCAAGACGGGTCCAGCGGGGAGGACTCGCGCTCATTCTCGGGCATGCTCTGGGCTCCCTCGTTCAGGGGGAGCGCCTACGCAATACCCAGACCTGCCTCGGCCGAGCGTGGTTTCGCGGGGATAGCGTCACCTGCCACACCCGATGGCCGTCGCGCCCCTGTTGCACCTGTTACGATCGTTGCACCTGTTGCGATCGGCCGCGGCGACGGCGCGCAAGCCGAGGCTTCTCCGAAGAGGTCACCGGGGACCCTGCCCCTCCGCGATCGCCTTGCGCGCCGCCACGACGCGCGGGTCCTCGTCCCCCGCGGGGTCGATCGCGCCGGCCTCGTCGAGCCGACCGGCGCAGAGCACCCAGTTCTTCGCGTCGCACGCGACGAACGCGGACTCGCGGAGCGACGCGGCGCGCGCGCGCTCTTCTTGCGTGAGCGGCGGGCGGCCGTGGGCGACGTGGTCCGAGTCGCGCGACGCGAGCCCCACGGCGAGCCCGATCCCCGCGGCGATCGCGAGGCCCGCGATCCAGACCGCGCGGGGCGTGCGGCGCTCGGGCAGCGGCACGACGGGTGCGCTTCCCCTGCTCGCGGCACGCTTCTTCACGCGCGCGAGGAACTCGTCGGCGCTCGGGACCTCCGGCATTTTTACGCCGTCCGCGGCCATCCGTTGCTCGATTTCCTCGTCGGTCGCGGTCTCGAGCCACTCGTCTTCGTCGCGCGCGATCATCGCCTCGAGCGCCTGCCAGCCGCGCGCCGGATCCCCTTTGGGCGGTGTGCTCATCGCGCTGCCTCCTGCCGGTTCGCCCCTTGCCGCCGCGAGCGCATTCGTTCGAGTTCCGATCGCTCCCACTCCGCCCGCACCTGCGGAGCGTGACGCTTGAGGGCGTCCATCGTCGCATACACCTGCTCGACCGGGCAGCCTAGCTTCTGCGCGAGCTCGGCGGGTTTGTCGTGGCCGCTCGAGACGAGCTCGAAGAGGGGGCGCGCGAACGGGTAGCCGTCCTGCACCCGGGCGAGCGTCCGCTCGGCCATCTCGCGCATCCACTCCCGATCCCGCTTGAAGCGGAGCTCGGCTTCGGCGTCCGGCGCGGGATGCGGCCACTCCTGGTCGAGGCCCGCCCCGTCGTGAGCGCGCTCGAAGCGACCGGCGCCCGCGCGGATTCGCGCTCGCGCCAGGTCCCTCACGACCGTCCTCATGTGGCTTTCGAAGGAGCCCCGCGCCGGATCCCACGGCCTGCGCGCCGGGTCGCAAATCTCGAAGGTCGCGTCCGACAGGAGATCCTCGGCGGCCGCCGTCGAACCGCACCGCCACGCGGCGAACTTCATGAGGTGCGCGTAGGTGTCTTGCTTGCGGAGCTCGGCGAGGGCGCGGGTGGAACTCGGGGCGGCGAAGTCGAGCACGGAACCGTTACCCCCTCCGATCGAACCGCAGAACCCGCGTGCCTGTGCGGGCTGCGCCGATCCAGAAACGATGAAACGTGTCCGAAGCATAGACGCATCGGGGGTCCAGGTAGGCATGTCGACGACGTGGCAGGACGGTGCTGACCGCGACTCCCCACCCGCTCGTCGTGCTCTTGCCGTCGGCCATGGGTCTTCCTTCTACGCCTCGCCGCCACCCCCGGCCAATGAAGGAGCGATCTCATCGACGGCAAGGGAGGGCCCTTGTCTTCGCGGTACTCTCGATCGAGACGCCCGGGGCAAGCGTGGAGAACGGGGGTTGGTCGCATCCGTCCCTGGGTGGCGTCGCCCCTGGATTCGATGGACCCCCAACCACCCGCGGGGCTTGCCAGGGATCGTCCGCGGCGATCCCTGCCTCCGTGACGCGGAGGCCATGGCTTCGATCGCGGTCGTCCCTTGGAGCCCCACGGGTGGGAGCCCCATCCCGGGCGGGTCCATGGTGGCTTCGTGCGCGCACCCTCTCGATGCCTCCGCGCCCCGACCGTGGGATCGATCGCGGTAGGCCACGGACTTGTGCGCGATGGGCCCATGGATGGTGCGCGGGGGATCCCGGTCTCGTCCGCGGTGAGTCCATGGATGGTGCGCGGTCGATCCCGGACTTGTGCGCGGTGGGTCCCGGGATCGATCGCTGGCAAGTCGAGGATCGACCCTCGGGAGGACGGGTCCTCCCGAGGGAGGACTCGTCCTTCGACCCCGCCCTCACCTTCTCCGTACCGTCGGCAGGACGCGTCCTCCCCGCGCACCATCCATGGATGGACCGCGCACAAGTCCGTTCCTCCCGACGCAGGGTCCACGGTCTCCCGCACGGGAGACCGCGGTCCGCCCGCGATCGATCCCGGGGATCTTCCGCGGGAGTCCCTGGATCTCCCCCTGGGAGGAGCGCGGACGTCCTTGGGCGACTCCCGCAACCGCGCGGATCGCAAAGCTTTGTACGAAAGATCATTTTCTCTTCGGAAAACGCCTTCGTCGATGCCGTGAAGGAGCAAGGGGACGGCGACCCGGGCACGGTGCCCGGGGCGGGCGTCCTCGTGTCCGCGCACCGAAGAGGAGTCACGAGCATGGCC
>DATGJA010000621.1:0-3696 GCA_035295445.1 Polyangiaceae bacterium
CGATCGATCGCGTTGAAGACGTTGCTGCGATTCGATCCTGACTCGCTCTACCTCTTCAAGCAGGAATTTCGGGCGCTCGCGGACGTGCACCACCGCAACCTGGTCCGACTGCACGAGCTCGTCCATCCCGAGGCGGGGCCCATCTTCTTCACGATGGAGCTCGTCGACGGGTCGAACTTCCTCGACTACGTGCGGGGCCACAAATCCGCGGGCGACGGCGGGAGCTCCACGTCGCCGGCCTCCAACTCGTCGAGCGCGACGGTCACGCTGCCGGTGCGCGCGCGGGCGAAGCGCATCTCGGTGGCCCCGTCGGACCCGAGCGTCGAGCCCACGCGGTTCGATCCCGACCGGCTCCGCCCGGCGCTGCGCCAGCTCGTGCAAGGCCTGGCGGCGCTCCACACGGCGGGCAAGCTGCACCGCGACGTCAAGCCGTCGAACATCCTGGTGTCGACCGGCGGTCGCGTCGTCATCCTCGACTTCGGGATCGCCATCGAGCTCTCCCGCGCGGTCGAGGACGCGGAGCAGGGAACCTCGGGGCTGGTCGGTACGCCCGCCTACGTCTCGCCCGAGCAGGCCGCCGGCGAGGCGCCGACCGCCGCGAGCGACTGGTACGCCGTCGGGGTCATCCTCTACGAAGCGCTGGCGGGGCGCCGCCCGTTCATCGGCTCGAGCGCCGACGTCCTTACCTGCAAGCTGACCGAGAACCCCCCTCCCCCCGGCGCGCTCGCCCGCGGCATTCCGCCGGACCTCGAGGCGCTTTGCGTCGACCTCTTGAACCGCGAGCCGTCGCAGCGGCCCGACGGCGCGGAGATCTTGCGCCGGCTCGGCGCCATCGGGAGCCGCCGTCCCCCGCCCCTGCGACCCGGCGACGCCGACGAAGACACGGCCTCGCTCGTCGGGCGCGACGACGAGATCCGCGCCCTGCGCGGCGCGTTCGACGCGGTCGCCGGGGGCCAGGCCGTGACCGTGCGCGTCGGCGGCGGCGCCGGAATGGGCAAGTCGACCCTCATCCAGCGCTTCCTCGACGACCTGCACACGACCGGCGAGGCGGAGATCCTCACCGGCCGCGCGTACGAGCGCGAATCGGTCCCCTACAAGGCGGTCGACGCCCTCATCGACTCGCTCACGCGGTCGCTCGTGCGTATCGAGGACCTCGAGGGACCCGTGGCCCGGCCGCGCCACGCCTCCGCCCTCGCGAAGCTCTTCCCGGTCGTCAAGCGCGTGCCGAGCCTGGCTGACCTGCCCGACGTGCCGGTGGACGACGTCCACCGCGTCCGCCGCCGCGCCTTCCGCGCCCTGCGCGAGCTCGTCGCCACGCTCGCCCGCCGCCGCCCGCTCGTCCTCTACGTCGACGACGTCCAGTGGGGCGACGTCGACAGCGTCTCGCTGCTTCACGAGGTGATGCGCCCCCCCAGCGAGCCGCCCGTCCTCTTGCTCCTCACGTACCGCGAGGAAGAGGCCGCGACGAGCCCCTTCATCCAGGAGATGAGCGAGCGCTGGGACGTCACGGCCGACGTGCGGGAGGTCCGGGTCGGCCCGCTCGGGCTCGCGGACGCGCAGCGACTCGCGCTCGCTCGGCTCGGCGAGGCCGACGAGGCCGCGCGGCGCACCGCACGCGCCGTCGCCCGCGAAGCCCGGGGCAGCCCGTTTCTCATCGAGGAGCTCGTGCGCGGCAACCGCGCGCCGAGCACGACGGACGCCACCCTCGCGCTCCTGACGCTCTCGGAGGTCATCGCCGACCGGCTCGACCGACTCCCGCTCGGCGCGCGTCGCCTCGCCGAAGTCGTGGCGATCGCGGGTCGTCCCCTGCCGCTGCCCGTTCTGGCTGCGGCGTGCCAGGACGGCGACGCCTCGGAAGACCACGTGGAGCTGCTTCGCGACGAGCGCCTCGTGCGCGTCGGATTCCGCGAGGGCGGCGAAGTGGTCGAGCCGAGCCACGACCGCATCCGCGAGACGATCGTCGATCAGGTCCCGGGCGAGACGCTTCGAACCCACCACGGCGGCATCGCGAATGCCCTCGAGGCCGCCGCGAGCGTCGACCTCGAGGCGCTGGCCGACCACCTCATCGGCAGCGGAGCCGTCGAGCGGGGCGCCGCGGTGGCCGCGCGCGCGGCGGAGCAAGCGGCGAGCAAGCTCGCCTTCGATCAGGCCGTGCGCCTGTATCGGCTCGCCCTCGAGACGCACCCGCGCTCGGACGACGAGGCCCGCCCGATCCGGATCGCGCTGGCCAAGGCCCTTCACGGCGCCGGGCGGGGCGCCGAAGCGGCCCGCGTCTATCTCGAGGCCGCGAACCACGCCGAACGCCTCGTGCGCGTCGGTCTCGAACGGGCGGCCGCCGCGCAGCTCCTCGCATCGGGCCGCACCGACGAGGGGACCGAGGTCCTCCGGCGTGTGCTCGCCGCGGTGGACCTGACGGCGCCCCGAAGCGCCCTGGGGGCCATCCTCTCGCTGCTCTTGCATCGATTCCTGCTGGGGCTGCGCGGCTTCCGGTTCGAGGAACGCTCGCCGGAGCAGGTGTCCCCCGAGGACCGCCTTCGCGTCGACGCCCTGAACACGGTCGCCGTCGGGTTCTCGGTCGTCGACATCATCCTCGGGGCGTGCATGCAGGCGCGCGCGCTGCGCATGGCGCTCGCCTTCGGCGATCGGCGACAGGTGATGCGTGCCGCAGGGGTGCAGATCACGCACCTGGCCAGCCAGGGCGGGCCGATCCAGAAGGCCGAGCAAGACGCACACGACGCCGGCGAGCGACTCCTCGGAGCGCTGGGCGAGAAGGAGCTCGAGGCCCACTTCGCCGTGTGCCGCGGTCTGGCGCTTTACCACCGCGGCCGATACAAGGACGCCCTCGGCGTCCTGCACAGCCGCATCGCCTCGAAGAATCAGAACAGCGAGTCGAGCGCGCACGGCCCCCTCTTCGCCGTGTACGCGCTCTTTTACCTCGGCCGGCTCCGGGAGCAGGCGCGGCGCGCGAAGCACCTCCTCGAGGACGCCGAGCGGCGCGGGGACTTGTACACGGCCGTGAACCTGCGCGCGGCGCCCCTGGTCGACGCGAGCCTCGTCGCCGACGATCCGGACGCCGCGCGCGAGCACATCCGCGTCGCGCTGGAGACCTGGACGCAGCGGGGCTTCCACCTCCAGCACTGGAAGACGATGGTCTGGGGCGCGCAGATCGACCTCTACGAGGGCGAAGGCGAGCGCGCGTACATGTCGCTCGTGCGAAGCTGGCGAGCCTACCGGCGAAGCTTCTTGGGCCATGCGCAGAGCGTTCGCGTGCTGACCGACTTCATCCGGGGGTGTGCGGCGGTCGCGTCGGCGATCGAAGCCCCCGCGGACGTCCGGGCGGCGCGCCTCAAGGAGGCGGCGAAGATCGCGCGAAGCCTCGAGCGCGAGGACATGCCGTGGATCCGCCCGCTCGAGAGCATGCTCCGCGCCGCGACGGCGCACGCTCGAGGCGATGCGGCCACCGCCGAACGCGCGTTGCGCGACGCGATCGAGCGCGCCTCGGCGGCCGACATGAGCGTGCATGCCTGGTGCGCGAAGAGGCAGCTCGGCCGGCTGCTCGGGGGCGAGGACGGCGACCGCCTCGTCGGGGAGGCCGACGCCGCGATGAAGGCGGAGGACGTCCGCGCGCCGGCGCGCATGGCGGGGATGTTCGTGCCGGGCAAATGGGGCTCGAGCGGCTGACGCCCGCTACTCGAG
>DATGJA010000622.1:0-13933 GCA_035295445.1 Polyangiaceae bacterium
TCGAGAAGCTGCTCGATGCCGGGCGGATTGGAGAAGATCCAGTCCATGTCGCCCGCGAGCCGCATCGGCGGACGACCCGTCGCGGAATGAACGCTGAGCATGTCGTCGAGCGCTTTCTTCATCCGGCCCTGATCGAAGTTATCGCCCGCTAGATACGAGTCGTTCCACGTCGAGACTTCCACCAAGTCGTCCGACGGCGCCGCGGCGCGGAGGCGAGCCTCGGTCTCGTCTCGCTTGCGCGGATCGACGATGTAGGCCGCCTTGTGCCCGTGGGTCATCCCTTCGACAAAGAACGGATCAATCACGTCGCGCTCTTCGTCGGGCCCCATCACGAATGCGCACGCGTGAAAGTGGGGCCCGAACCTCGCGTGGGCCAGAGGCTGCTTCGCTGGCATGAGGCAGAGTCTATCCGCCGCGGGGCGCAGCGGCCAGGCCAATAGCACATGAGAGCGCCTTGCGTGAGGATGAAGTCCGGGGGAGACATCGCGAGTCTCAGCCGAAGCTAGCCATTCTGATCCGCCTGTCCCCGCTACTTCGCGTATCCGGCGATGGAGTCGCGGCACGGCCCTCATGCGGCTCGCCGATAGTGGTGCAGAGCGCGGGAGCGCCTGACGCGTTACACACCGGCATCGAGGAATCGGAGATGATGAGGTCGAAGGGTCCCGCCAGGGCTGCCGCCATCGTCCCGGCGCTGTCCACCCGCTCGAAGGCCACGTCGAAACCGCCGCGACGCATCTTTCGCACGACTAGCTCTGCGTCTTCCTCGGAATCCTCGACGAGCAGGATGCGAAGCGGCCGTGTCAACTCATCCCCCCCGTTGCGCCATCGTCACGACGAACCGGGCCGCTGGTTGAGCAGGGCCCAGTAGAGCCCTAGCTGCTCGACGGCTTGCACGAACTTGTCGAACTGCACCGGCTTGACGATGTAGCTGTTCACGCCGAGCTGGTAGGCCTCGTGGAGGTCGCGGTCCTCCTTCGATGACGTCAAGACGACCACCGGGACCGCTCTGAGTGACGTGTCGGCCTTGAGCCTTCGAAGCACCTCCATTCCGTCGAGCTTCGGCAGCTTCAGATCGAGGAGGATGACGCGGGGGTTGGTGGCGCCATTTCTTCCGGCGTAAGGCCCGGTCCCGAACAGAAAATCGATCGCCTCGGCGCCATCGACCACGCGGTGCAGGTGGTTCGTGAGCTTGTGCTTCTTCAGCGCACGCATCGCCAGCTCGGCGTCCTCGTCGCTGTCTTCGACGAGGAGAATCTCCACGACATCAAGTTCCATCCGGCCCTTCCCTGCTGGGCAGCGCAAAAGAAAACGTTGCACCTTGGCCAAGCTGGCCCTCGGCCTTCGCCCAACCGCCATGGCGTCGCACGATACGTTGCACGAGCGCAAGCCCCACTCCGGTTCCCTCGAACTCCGACGCGGTATGGAGCCGTTGAAACACGCCGAAGAGCTTGCTCACATACCGCGGGTCGAAGCCAACGCCGTTGTCCTTGATGGAGTAGACGGTCTCGCGGTCATCGCGCTTCGCCGTGACCTCGATGATCGCTGGGGACCGAGGCCGCGTGTACTTGACCGCGTTGGCTAGGAGATTGAGCCACACCTGCTGGAGCAGGGCAGCGTCCCCCTGCGCTCGTGGCAGCTCGGCGACTCTCAGCTCGATGACGCGGGCAGGATCCAGAACCTCCTCGGCGGCCTTACGAACCAGGGCCGTCATGTTGACTGGCGAGACCCGCATCTCGTGGCGGCCGAGGCGAGCGAAGTTGAGCAGGTCGTCGATGAGTTGCCCCATCTTCTGCGCGTTCTTGTGGATGATCTGCGCGACCCTCCTGCCATCTTCGTCCAGCCTCGGCGCATGCTCTTCGAGAAGAACCTGCACGAAGCCGTTGATCGCTCGGAGGGGCGCACGCAGATCATGCGAGACGGAGTAGGTGAACCCATCCAACTCGGTGTTGGCCTCTTCGAGTTGGCGTGTCCGCTCCTCAAGGCGGAGCACGGCCGCCCGTAGCTCTTCATCTGCTCGCCGTCGCTCCGTGAGATCGCGCGTTACCTTGGCAAAGCCTGTCAGCTCGCCACGCGCGTCGCGGATGGGGGTGATGACCACGTTGGCCCAGAACTTCGAGCCATCCTTGCGGACGCGCCAGCCCTCTTCCTCGTACCGCCCCTCGGCTGTGGCGATGCGAAGCTCAGTCTCCGCCTTGCCCGACACCTGATCGTGCGCGAGGTAGAAGAGGGAAACGTGCTTGCCGATGATCTCCTCGGCTTCGTATCCCTTGAGCCGTCGTGCGCCTTCGTTCCAGGTCGCAACCTGCCCCTGAGGATCGAGCATGAAGATCGCGTAGTCCTTGACGGCCTCTACGAGCACCCGAATACGGCTCTCTTCCTTGGTGCGAAGATACTGCTCGGCGATGAGGGTCATCGCGTGGTCGAGGAAGGACATCATGGCGGTGACCGCCCCGGCCGCGCGCGCTCGATCGTCGGCGCATCTTTCCAGAAGGGCGGGGACCAGCACTTGCTGGAAGATCCGAACCACCTCGTACCAACCGCCGAACGTCACGCCGAGCTTCGCGTACCGCGACCCCTGCGCGCGCGTGTTGACCACGTAGGCTTCCCACTGACCATCGACGATCGCGGCTCGCAGCAGCTCGCGCGACTTGCGGTTCTCCTCGGCCATCACTTCAGCCGGCATGGCCCGGATGAGCGGTCCAAACTCCGGGTGCTCCACCGCGACGACCATCGCGGCTTCCTGCACGGCGTCGTACTGCTCGTCGTAGACCGCCCAAAAGTCCAGCAGGCCCTTGCGATGCTTCGCCGCGAAGGCCGGCGTCGAATCAGCGGGCTGCCGCAGCTTGGACCCGAGACTATCGTCTGACATCGGACTGGACGCTATCGCCCCCACCCGCCTCGGGCAACGGCGTTACCGCCCAGGGTCGGATTCGTTCGCGCCCAACGACGCACGGTGGATCTGCGCGCGTAGCCGCGCCTTCTGCAGCCAGAAGCGGTCGTCGTCGAGTACTACGCGATGGAGTAGCCAAGCTACCTCGCCGACAAGCCAAGACAGTCTTCGCACGCTACGAGTCTACGCGTAGTCGTCGACATCCGAGCGGGCTGGCTGACTGGGGCTACGGCTTCAGGAGGTTGCGGGACGACGGCTGGTGCTACAATTAGGTGTGATGCCATGCCGTCGGCCGCCGCCCGTTCTCGTTCAGACGTTGCAGGGACGCCTTCGCTCGAAGCGCGTCCTCGGGCCGAAGCCCGCACGATCGAGGATCTGATCGACGAAGCGCGGAAGGGCCGGCTGCGGATCCCACGGTTTCAACGCGGCTTGAAGTGGCAGGCCGACGACGCGCGATTGCTACTGGACAGCATTTACCGCGGCTACCCCATCGGGACCTTGCTCTTTTGGCAGACGAAGGCACTGCCGGCGCAGCTGTCCTTCGGGACGGTGATTGTCGACGCCGATGCGCGCGCCGACGCGTGGTGGGTCGTCGACGGGCAGCAGCGCGTGACGTCGCTGGTCCGGGTACTGCTCGGTTCGACCGAGGACGAGTTCCACTTCTGGTTCGATCTCGACGACGAGGCTTTCGTGCGCGCCAGCCGTACCGTCGACGAGCCCGATCGGTTCCTACCCCTCACAGAGGTTCTCGACAGCGAGAGACTCCATGCGTGGGTCGGCGAGCGGTCCCTCTCGTCGGATCGCAAGAAGGCGGCCTTCCGCCTGAATAAGCGCGTCCGCGAGTACAGCGTGCCCGCGTACATCGTCGAGACCTCGGACGAAGACGTGCTGCGAAAAATCTTCGAACGCACAAACAGTACGGGCAAGGCGCTCGCAGCGGCCGACGTCTTCAACGCGCTGTACGGCGCGCGTGACGCAGCCGAGCCGGCGGACTTCGAGGCCGTGCTGGCTTCGCTGAAGGATCTCCAGTTCGGGGAGATCGAGAGCCAGATCCTCTACCGCGCGCTCCTCGCCATCCACGATATGGATGCTGTGGGGGGGAAGGTGCCCGGCGCGTTTGCCGATGCGCCACGGGCGTTCCAACGGAGCGCGCTTGCGATGCGCGCCGCGATCGTCTTCGTGATGGGTCACGTCGGGATGCCCAACAGCGACCTCCTGCCGTACAAGCAGCCGCTCGTGGCGCTAGCGAAGTTCTTCGACCGGCACCCGGAGCCGTCCGCCCGATCGCACGAGCTGCTGGCGCGGTGGATCTGGCGCGGCGCGTGGAGCGGCGCGCACCGCGGCGACACCGTCTCGACCCGCGCCATCCTCGACGCGATCGACGGAAGCGAGGACGACACGGTGCAACGACTGCTAGCAAGCGTCGGAAAAGCCGCGCCGCCGCAGGAGGCCGATCTTCCTCCGTACAACTTCCGCAACGCACGGAGCAAGCTCGAGGTCCTCGCGCTGCTGTCCTTGGGTCCCCGGCATCTCATGACAGGCGCGGGCATCCCCGCGTCCAGCGTGAACGGTCCGGATGCAGTCGCCGTGATCGATACGAAGGACGGTGGCCGAACGCTCGCGAACCGACTCGTTCACCCGCCCATCCCGGAGGTCGTACGCGCGCTCGCGCGTGCGGAGAGCCGCATCCGGACAAGCCACGCCGTGTCCGAGCCAGCGTACGCCGCCCTTTTGGCTGGAGACCGTGACGCATTTTTCCGGATCCGCGGCGACACGCTTCGCGAGGTCGTTCGCCGCTTCCTGGAGTCGAAGGCCAAGTGGGGGGACAACGATCGGCCCCCGTTGCGTGCCCTCGCTGTCGTCGACGAGGGATAGATGCTGCTCGGCGTCTTTCTTGACGAGGACCCAGTGGGGGAGCTTACGGTCATCGGCGACACGATCGAGTTCCGGCTCCTCGAAACATACCGCAACCGGTATCCGCGAAGGGTCCTCGGGCAGGTGTTCGAGGACGATCCGGCTCGAGTGCACAAGAGCCGCATCAAGCTGCCCCCCTTCTTCTCAAATGTGCTTCCAGAAGGGGCCCTCCGGGAGCTTGTCGCGAACAAGATAGGCGTCAAGGCCGAGCGCGAACCCTATCTGCTCGCTCAACTCGGCGACGATCTTCCCGGCGCTACGAGGGTCATGGTTCTGGACGCGACGGAGGACGATCGGCCCGCCGCGACCGAAGGAAGGGAGCCGGAAGCGCCGGATCTCCTCAAGTTCTCCCTGGCAGGGGTGCAGCTGAAATTCTCCGCGGTCCATTCCGGCCCCCGGGCGCTCACGATTCCCGCGCACGGTCGTGGGGGCGACTGGATCGTCAAGCTTCCCGATCCGCGGTTCCCTGGGGTGCCCGAGAACGAGTGGTCGATGATGACGCTCGCTCGTCGTGCTGGTCTCGACGTGGCCGAGGTCGAACTCGTACCGCTTTCATCGGTCCAGGGGCTGCCGGCGGAAGTTCGGCGCGACACCTCCCCGTTGGCGCTCGCGGTCCGGCGTTTCGATCGACGCGAAGGCGCGCGGGTCCATATGGAGGACTTCGCACAGGTCCTGGACGTCCGGCCCCGGGAGAAGTACCGAAGCGCGAACTTCGAGACAATCGTCCGGATCCTAGCCAGCGTCGCGGGCGCTTCGGTCGAGGAGATGATCCGCCGGCTGGTCTTCAACGCCGGCATCGGGAACGGGGATGCGCACCTCAAGAACTGGTCGCTCCTGTACCCAGACGGCGTGCATGCGGTGCTCTCCCCGGCGTACGACCTCGTTTCGACCGTCCAGTACATCCCCGGCGACGACCTCGGCCTCAACCTGGCGCGGTCCAAGCGCTTCGAAGACGTGTCGCTCGCCAGTTTCCGGCGCCTCGCCGACAGGGCGCGGCTCGAGATCGACGTCGGCGCCATTGTGCGAGAGACCGCCGAGCGGATCCGCGGCGCATGGGCGGACCTTCGCACGAGTCTCCCAATGTCCGAGCCACAAAAGGCAGTCGTCGAGGCCCAACTCGGACGCGTACCCGCCCTGCGGGCTGAGTGATGACGCTCTTGCACAGCACGCCGCACGAGATCCGGCGCAAGCTCCTTTGGCGTAGGTCGGCCACCTCGGTCACGGGGTCGGCACGGCCTCGCCGAGCCCGGACACGCGATCTCCGGCTCGGAGCCGTGCTTCTCGTGGGCGCCCTTCCCGAGCCCGACGAAGAACGACCGCTCCTCGTCCCCGAGCTTGCCGGTCACGCGCAGGACGAAGCCCTGAACCGCTTCGGCAGCGACGAGGAGCCCACGGCTCACTTCGCATCGTCCTCCTGCGAAAAAGCTTCCGCGGGGAGATCGTCGACGAAGCGATGGCCCTGCGCGAACCATCCGCCCAGGTGTTGCGCGAACTGCTTGTACTGCGTCTCGGCCGCGGCCCGGGCCGCGGCCTTTCCTGCTTCACTGGCCGTGGGCGCATGCGCCGAGAACCAAAGCCGCAAGTAGCGTCCGAACGCCTCGGACAGCAGGTCGATGTCGCGATGCCCGCGCGCCAGCGCCCGCTCGATGCGATCGAATCGACGCAAAAGAAGCGCCGTGTCGTCGGTCGCGTCGAGGTACTTGCGCAGCGCATCCTCGATCACGGTGCGCTCGGAGATCCCGCTGGCTGCGCAGTACTTGGTGAGCCTGGCTCGCAGTTCGACAGAAAGCCGTGTGCCGACCCGAACCCGTCGAACCTTGGTCGTGGCCATGAACGCTCCATTGGTTGAGGAAACCTGCTTGACGCTCGCGTATGACCTGCGCGCGCAAGTCGTTCACCGATCGCGGTCCCGCTCGGCGGCCCGGACCGCGAAGCGCCCCTGCGCATCCCGGGCGACCACTACCGTCTTGCCTGCGAAGGCGCGCACCTGGTCGGACGCTGGCACGAGCACGAAGCGCGCGCCGTCGGTGACCACCGCGTAGGGCGTCCCCTGGGGCCCTGCTTGCAAGCGACCCCGAAAGCGGTCCGGCGCCCGGTCCAAAAACGCCTGCCCGGTCCGAGCAGCCATTTCTTCCCCCACCGCCCGCCTTTCGATCGCCCGTAGCTTAGCGTCCCTGCGCGCGTCGTCCGGCGCGATCCCGAGCCGACGCAGCACCTCGCGTCGTCGCTCAACCGCCACCGCGACGTCTGCCCCAAACCCCCACGGTGCGAGCGGCGCCGGGTCGACCTGGTCGAGCCAGACCGGAGCCCGATGCGCGGCTGCTTGCTCGAGGGGCACGGGCACCTTCTGCAGCCAGAGCCGCTCCCGAGGCGACTCCGCCTTGGGCTGGCTCTCCAGCCTCCCGACCAAGTCGGCGGGCACGCGCCATCGGTTCGGACCGTCCGCGAGCACGTGACCATCGCGTTCGAGCTCCCGCAGCCGGCGCGCGGCGTGCGTACGGTCCGGCCCCTCGGCGACCTCGGCATGCGCATAGACCCCGCCGGCCCTGCCGGCGGTCTCCGCGATGCGCCGGTCGATCGGCCGAACGGCCAGTTCCGGCCGGGTGCCGAAGAAGACCAAGTCGCCGGGGCGGATGGCCTCCGCCGTCTTGGCTTCCAGCGGCACGTGGTAGGCAAAGCCGTTCGGCGCCTCGATCACGGCGTAGAACGTCCCCTTCATCTCGTCGGCGAGCCCCTTGCCCGCGACGCGACCGACCAGCACGTCCTGGCCCGTCTCGACGCCGGTCAGAAGCGGCTCCCCGGGGCCGAGAATGCGGTAGCGCGCCGCGTCCCCTCGCACCACGTCGTGAATCTGCTTGAGGATGTCGCCGCGGGTTCCGAGGTCCTGCAGGCGCGCCTTCCAGTCCTCGGACAACGACCACGCGTTAGGCGAGACCCGCTCGGCCAACCCCAACGCCTCCAGGTGCTCCAGGCGGGACAGCAGAAGAGAAGGGTCCAGGCGCGCCGGACGCTTGGGCGACCTCGGCTCCGCCCGGCCGTCGTGTGCGATCCGGTCGATCTCCCGGTCGAGCGATGTGAACCGCTCTTGCGTGATCTCGCGGGCGTACGCGCGCCGGATCTCGAACTCGTGGCGCGGCCCAAGCTCCTGGGTGGCGATCTCCTGCGCCCGCCACCGGATGCCGCTCGCGATGTAGCCCCGCTCCAAGCGCAGCTCCTGCCCATCGCGCCCGACGCCGCGCACCACGATGTGCGCGTGCGGGTGCCCCGTGTCGTAGTGATTGACCGCTGCCCACTCCACCTTGCGCCCGAGGTCCTTCTCGATGCGCGCCATCAGCTGCCGCACGTACGCGGTCAGATCGAGCTCGCTCGCGTCCTCAGGCGACACAATGAACCGAAACTGGTGCTGCTCGCCGGTCCGCGACTCCTCGAACGTCGCGCGTCGCACCGGTCCCTCGGGGCCGTAGAGCACCCCCTTGGACCCGTCCCTCTCGACCCCGTCGCGCTCGATGTACCGCAGGTGCACCGCCGCGGCCTTCGCACTGCCCGCCCGGAGCCGCACCACGCGCGCCTTGACCACGACGCGGCGTGCATCCGGCCGATGCGCCTCGGCGCGCAGAGGCCCCGTCGAAGCCCGCCGTCGCGCACCGCCGTAGAGCGAGACACGAGCCAGCAGCGCGTTGCGAAACGAGCGCGGACGGTCGCGAACGCCCCGTCCTGTCCGCTTGCTGAAACGAGGCCGAAAGATCGGCAAATCATCGGAGAAGTCCAACGTAACCCCAAATTTTCGCTACGAGATCCAATGCTTGTCGATGTCGTAACTCCACGCGACTTCCGGTGACGTCGACAAACCACCATGATCCCAAACTCTTATAAAACCATGACGCCGCCCCTTTATTTTGCCCTACTCCTCTCTCTTCTCCCCTCAAATCGCTTTTGACACGCGAAATCCCGATGTTCAAGGTGAATGAGGAATCGGCGCTCGTGCCGCACCACACCCGAGGAGTGCGACGCAGATGAACGCGAAGGCCAAGATCCGTCTCGAGTCGATCGAACAGGCGCACCGAACCCTCGATGCGCTTCCCCAACACTGCCCCGAGGAGCTCACCAAGACGCAAGCCATCCACAAGCTCATCGTCCCGCGACGACGGTCGGCCGGCGACGAGCTACCAGCTACGGACGTGGCTTCAGGTCGCGCAACGACGCGCGGGGCTTCGCGCCACCGGCGGCCTGCACGTCCTACGGCACACGTTCTGTTCACACCTCGCGATGCGCGGTGCGCCTGTCAAAGCCATTCAGGAGCTGGCAGGGCACGCGGACCTCAGCACGACCCTCCGGTACATGCACCTGTCACCCTCCGCGCGGCAGGGAGCCATCGCTCTCCTGAACGAGCGGCGGATGATTTTTGGAGAGATGTTGGAGACGGCGGCGCAGCAGGACGAAAAGGGCCAGATTCCTCGAAGAAATCCGGGGTGACCGACGGGTTTCGAACCCGCGACATCTGGAGCCACAATCCAGTGCTCTACCAACTGAGCTACGGCCACCGCGCGAAACGGCGAAGACCATAGCCGCTCACGCCCGCCGATGCCAGACCCGGCTACCATCGACGCCGCGCCATGGCGTCCCACGTCCACCAACCGCACGCCCCCCGCCGCGCGCTGACGCGCGTGAGCATCTCGGCCGGCTTCGGGCTCGCCGCGGCCGTCGCGACCGCGCGATACCTGCCCGGACCTCCCGCGGCCCTCGTCGGCTGGGACGCGGCCAGCCTCACCCTCCTGACGATGGCCTGGTCGCTCATCGCGTCGGCTGACGCCAAGGAGACCCACGCGCGGGCGGGCGCCGAGGATCCCGGGCGGACCCTCGTCTACGCGATCATCCTCGCGACGTCCTCGATCAGCCTCGTCAGCGCCACCGTACTCGTTCGTGAGGCACATCATTTGTCCGGTTGGCCGGCCCGCGGCATGGCGCTGCTCTGCCTCGTCACGGTGGCCCTCGCTTGGACGGCGACCCACACCGGCTTCACGCTGCGCTACGCCCACCTCTACTACCGCGAAGACCGAGAGGGGGTCGGCGGCGTCGACTTCCCCGGCGACCGCCCGCCCACGTACTTCGACTTCGCGTACTTCGCCTTCACCATCGGCATGTGCTTCCAGGTCTCCGACGCCTGCGTGTCCAGCCACCAGATACGCCGCGCCGTCCTGCTGCACTCTCTCATGAGCTTCGCGTACAACACGACCATCCTGGCGTTCGTGCTCAACCTAGTCTTCGGCGTCACCACCTCCGAGGCAAATCCGTCGCCTTGACGGGTTCGATGAGTTCCTCGCACGTGTGGTACGACCCCACTCATGCCGTCCGACGCGCGCCGGTCGCTCGATACGCTGTGCATCCACGCCGGTCAGCCGCCGGACCCCACCTCCGGCGCGGTCATGACGCCGATCGTCCTGGCCAGCACTTTCGCGCAGGACGGCCCGGGCGCTCACCGGGGCTTCGACTACTCGCGCGCCGGCAACCCCACGCGAAGCGCGCTCGAAGGGTGCCTCGCAGCGCTCGAGGGCGCCGATCACGCGATCGCGTTCGGCAGCGGATGCGCCGCGACGACCGCCGTCCTCTTGACGCTCGCGGCGGGCGATCACGTCCTCGTCGGCGACGACGTCTACGGGGGCACGTTCCGCATCTTCGATAAAGTCCTGAAGCCCTTCGGCGTCGAAGCGACCTACCTCGACATGGGCGATCCGGACCGGGTGCGCGCCGCGCTGCAGCCCAACACTCGCCTTGTCTGGATGGAGACCCCCAGCAACCCGACGCTCAAAGTCTTCGACATCGCCGCCATCGCCCACGTCGCGAGCGCTCGGGGCATTCCGCTCGCCGTCGACAACACGTTCGCGACGCCTGTCTTGCAACGGCCCCTCGAGCTCGGCGCCGCGCTCGTCGTTCACTCGACCACCAAGTACCTCAATGGTCACTCCGACGTCGTCGGGGGGGCGGTCATGACTAGCGACGGCGCTTGGGCCGAACGACTCCACTTTTTGCAAAAGGCGGCGGGGGGCGTCCCGAGCCCCTTCGACTGCTACCTCGTCCTGCGCGGGATCAAGACGCTGCCGATCCGGATGCGACGTCACGTCGAGAGCGCACGCCTCGTCGCCGAGTGGCTCGCGGCGCACCCGGGCGTCGGTCACGTCTACTACCCCGGCCTCGCGACCCACCCCGGACACGCCCTCGCCCAGCGGCAGATGGGCGGGCCCGGCGGAATGATAAGCTTCGAGGTCAAGGGCGGCGTGCCCGAATGCCGGGCCCTGCTCCAGGCTCTCCGCATCTTCGCGTGCGCCGAGAGCCTGGGAGGCGTCGAGTCGCTGGCTGAGCACCCGGCGACGATGACCCACGCCAGCATGCCACTCGACGCTCGTCTGCGGGCGGGGATCGGCGACGGCCTGATCCGCCTCTCGATCGGCCTCGAGGACCCGCGAGACCTCATCGCCGACCTCGAGACCGGCCTTCGGGCGGCGGGGGCGTCGATGCTCGTCGTGTAAGCTATGTAAAGTTGTGACCGTCGAGAGACTCTCCCCTTTCGGGCGGGCTCCGCGGTATGCTCCGCGCGCCTTCTGCCCGTGGAGACGTCTACATGATCGCTCGAAAGCTTCGTTTTGCGGCATTGCCTACGGTGATCGGTGCGCTCGCCGTGGTCGCGTGTTCGGGCACGCCCCCGGCGGCTCGAGCGTACGTTACGGCGACCGTTCGACCCGGCACCCTGTCGACGAACGGATCGGATCTTTGCGGGTTCGGGCAGGAGATGAGCTTCGTCATCATAGGGACGCCCACCGCGCCCCTTCCGACGACCGTCACCGACGGCAACACGCAGGCCGGCGCTCCGGTGCACGTGACGTGCTCGGTCCGGGCGTCGGGCGACGGCTTCGACGTCCAGGCGAGCGCCAACGTCGAGGGGCTCAACGGGGGCACGTTGACGATCACCGGTCACGTCAACTCGATGGGGGGGACGGGGTTGGCGGCGTCGTTCAACAACGCCAACAACGGCACGTTCTCACAGTCCGAGGGGACGTCCGGCGGATGCACCATCATGTACACGGGCGACCCGCCGCCGCAGAATCCGGCGGTCGCCGCCGGGCGGATCTGGGGGCACGTCGACTGCGAGGCCGCGTCGCGAAGCGACGAGCTCACGCAGCTTCCGGACGGCGGCTCGGTGCCCAGGACGTGCCAAGCGTTTGCAGATTTCCTCTTCGAGGACTGCGACCAATAGGCGACCGTCGACGCGGGATATCAGTCGTCGTCGTTCGCGGGCGGCGGCTCGCCCTCGCCGCCCAGCGAGGCCAACAGGGCCCGCGTCTCCACCGCGACCTCGAGCTCCGGCCCCGTTGCGAGGAACGCCTCGAGGTGTCTCCTGGCGGCGGGGATGTCCCCACGGGCGTGGTGGGCGAGTCCCAGCGCGTACAAGGCCTCGGCATCGCCGGGGGACCTTCGAAGCGCCTCGGTCCCCTCTCGGATTGCGCCCCGGACGTCGCCCAGCATGCGAAGCACATGGCAGAGCGCGACACGCGCACCGAGGTGCCCCGGCGCGAGCTTGAGGCACGCGACGTAGGCGTCGCGCGAGGCTTCGATCTCTCCGACCTCGAAGAACGCTATCCCGAGAAAGTAGTAGGCATACGGGTTGTACGGATCCGCCTTGAGGACCGCCCGCAGCTCGACCATCCCCTCGCGGAACCGCTCTTCGTGAAGAAGCTCGGTAGCCTCTTCGACCGCGGACCAGTGCTCGCTGTCATTTTTTGCCTTCACTCGACACGACCCGGACGTTCGGCCACGTCGGCGACGCCTGCCCTCACGAACGCCGCGCGCACCTCCTCCGTGATCCGCCGCGGCCGGCCCGTCGCCAGCTCGACAAACCCCCATGTGGTGGCGCCGCGGGCGAGAAGGGCCCCGTCGTGCAGGCGTACGATCTCGGTCGCGCGCACGCACTTAGCGGCCATCACGGAGGATAGCCACGTTCGTGCTTCGATGACGTCGCCGCGAAAGGCCGGACGCAGGTAGTTGATCTCGTGGCGGGCCACCACGAACACGCTGCCCAGCCGTCGGTACCCGTCGAGCCCCAAGCCGACCGCCGTCGAATGTTCGACCGCAACGTCCTGAATCCAGCGCACGAACGCCACGTTGCTCGCGTGCCCCAGCGCGTCGATGTCGTCGTCCGTCACGTGGATCTGAAGTCGAAAGGGCTCGGGCTCCGTCACGACGCGCAGCCTACGCCGAAACCCGGCGACGCGCGCGTCGCCCGTACGATCTCGACGGCGAGCCCCTTCGGCGGGGTGCGGGTCCCCCCGCTGGCGCGTGCCGCACACGCCCTTTGAAGCCAGCGACCCCTCGTGGTAGGGACGTCGCCCCGTGCGAAGCCATTGGCTCCCGATCCTCGCCACCGTCGCGGCGGCGGCCGCGGCCGCACCGGACGCGCGCGCGGACGTCACGTCGTGGATGGCCGTCGGCGGCGGCTACGCCCTGCAGCGCGATCACGCGTCGGCCACGAGCGACTCCGCCCCGGCGCTGACGTACTCCTTGGGCGTGGGCAGCTCGCCGCTCGCGTCGTTCGTCGTGGGCGGGGTCTTTCGAGGGCAGACGCTGTTCGGCCTGGGGACCGACATCGGCGGCGCAGCGCGCGTGGCCACGGGCGGCTTCGCTCGCGGCGAGTGGGGCGTCGCGCTCGACGCCGGCGCGCTCTGGCGCTCCTGGGGCGACCCCGGCACGTTCGGGCGCTGGCCATGGCAGGCGGTCTTGACCGGCGGCTGCCCGTGGGGGCTGCAGGTCGCGCTCGCAACGCAGCTCTTCAGCGTTTCCGGCGGCACGCCGGCGCAAGGCTTCACTGCGAGCCTCGAGCTGGACCTTCTGCGGCTGACCGTGATGCGCCAGGGGCCGAGCGAGCGCTGGTGGCCCAACCCGGCGCCCGCCGGCGGACGGCAGACAGCTTCGATCGCCTGGTGAAACCCATTCGCCGTCAGACAGCGAGGGCACACCTACGGCTTGACGGATGGCGTCGGGTGCTTCTCGTCCGCCTTGATCGAATAGCGCACCAGCGCGCGGAGCACCTCGTTGCGCTCGACGTTGCCGATCGCGCTCTTGATGTCTTCGTACACGGTG
>DATGJA010000623.1:0-3176 GCA_035295445.1 Polyangiaceae bacterium
CGCGCGGCCGTGCGGGTCGATCGGCGCCCCGATCCAGCGATCCCTCTCGACCGCCATGTAGAGGTTGAACCCCCGGAGGCCGTACGCGAGCGCGCACATGAGCGTGTACATCGAGTCGTGCTCGTCGAGCGGCGCGAAGAACGGCGGGAAGCCGGCACCGACCTCGGCACCGAACGTCGGCCGCCCGAGCCCCTCGCTCCGGCAGGCGAGCTCGGTCGTCCTCCGCAAGATCGCCCAGTGCTCGGTCGGGTTGGCGCGGTGGTAGTAGTCGAGCCCGATGAGATCGATGGCCGTCATCCGCCCCGGATTGAGGGGCGTCGCGCTCTCGCCCAGCGGCAGGTTGTGGGTCGTCGGGATGCCGTCGAAGCCCGCCTGACCGAGGGACTCCGCCATTCGATCCATGGCCGACGACAGCATCTGCTCGTGAAACTCGGCCCAGTCGACGTGTCGGGCCAGCTGCCGCGTCTCGCGCGCGTCGAAGCGCTTCGGCGGTTCGACCGTCGCGAACGCCAGGCCCTCGTCGTCCCAGGCTTCTCGCAGCGACCGCAGGCTCCGACGGTACTTGTCGCTCAGGAACTCGCGGAACGCCCGCACGGCGTCGGGGTGGTAATCCTGATCGTACTGACCATCGCGGAAGTAGAGGGCCCCCTCGTTGTCGACCTGGACGAGCACGACGGGGCCCTCGGGCCATCGATAGCGCGACAGTCGCTCGCCTACGGCGCGGTACCATCGGGACGTTTCCTCGAGAAAGGCGTCGCTCGCGTAGCTCGGGACCGGGAAGGCTACGGGCACCATCGGCAGCATCACCGGGTGGCCCCGCGGCGTACGCGCCTGACAGGCCGGCTCCCAGACGATGCGCTCGGGCAAACCGAAGAAGGTGAGCTCCGCGTTGATGTGCGGTCCCGGCCGCAGCACGCAGTAGAGCCCGACCTCGTGCGCGAGCTCGAGGAAGCGCGCGACGTCGAGGCGTGGGTCGCGTTCGCCGAAGTCGTATTCGCCCGCGGAGGTCTCGTGAACTCCCCACGGAACGTACGTGTCTAGGAGGCGCAGTCCCATCGCCTTCATCGCCTCGAGCCCACCGCGCCACTCGCCCTGAGGGTGGCGCCAGTAGTGCATCGCTCCGGCCCATAGCGGTACGCTGTCGCCGGTGCCGAGGTCCACGCCCCCGGGCGTCAGGCGGACGCGAGGCGCGTCACGCGTCGACGCTGGCGCAGGGCGATGGGTTCGGCGCCGGGGCATCGTCCTTCAAGCCGGGCCGAGGCGCTCGAGCAGGAGAACGAGCGTCCGCATGTCGGGGTCGTCCGCCAGCCGCGCGAGGCTCGAGCGCACCTTGGCGATCGTCGGCTCGACGAATTTGAGGTACCTCGGGTTGCCCTTGACCCGGTCGATGAACACGAACCGCCCCGCGTCCTTGAGCTTGCGCTGGACCGTGACGCGATCGAACTGGCGTCCCAGCTCCGCGCGGTCGCCGGCGTCGAGCCGGGCCGCGCGCGCGTAGTCGTCGAGGCGAGCCTCGACGAAGGTCGGTTCGAAGATCTGGTAGCTGTCGTTGAGCAACGCGACGAGGTCGTAGACCCGCGGTCCGAGGAGGGCGTCCTGGAAATCGATCCAGCAGAGCGCCCCATCGGGCCGGACCATCAGGTTTCGCGATTGGTAGTCGCGGTGCACGAAGCCGCGCGGATAGGCGGCGATGCTCTTGGCCAAGCGCTCCGCCACGGTGTCGAACGCCGCCCGCGCATCGGCGGAGAGGGCGATCCCCCGGGCCTCGAGCCCCCACTCGCGAAAGTGGTGCATCTCCCAAAGCAGCAGGTCTTCGTCGAACGCCCGCTGCGCAACGACGCTCGTCTCCGGCACGTATGCGAGCGAGCGCTGCGCCCGCGCGAGGTCCTCGACGGCGCGCTGGTAGAGCTCCGTCTTGCGGTGCGGGTGCGCCGCGAGGACGACCGCGAGGGTCTCGTCGCCCAGGTCCTCGAGCAAGAGCCAGCCGTGCGCCGTGTCCTCCCCGTAGATCGCAGGTACGTCGACTCCGCGCGATGCCAGCAGATCGCGCACCTCGAGGAAGGGCCAGCGGGTGGCGGCTCGGTCCGCCCCTGCCTTGGCAATCTCCTCCGGCTTGGGTCCGTCGGGAACGAACATGGCGACCGCCGTCTGCGTCCCGCGGCGCACCCGGAAGTACAGCCGCGTCGACGCTCCACCGGGCATCGGCTCGCGAACGAGGGGGCCGGTGCCCCCCGGCAGCGCTCGAGCGGCCAAGGCCTCCAGCGGCTCGAAGTCGAGCGCGTGAATCGGCTGCGGAAGGGGGAGGACGGCGGACATGCGGTCGCGTCGGGAGGCGGGCGAGAGGGGTTTAGTCCGCATGCTCGACCGGAGGGAGAGAGCGGACGACACACCCTACCGGCGCCCTCGACCGAGAGCTACCACTGGCCCTCGATGGGAGACAACCTGGTCGGCTCTATCGAACGAGCGGCGTCGAGCTTGGGCGTCGCCTTGGACCCCGCCGTGACGAGCGCTGCGGGCGTGTGGCTCGAACGGCTGACCGAGTGGAACGCGCGCACGGATCTCACGGCGGCGCGGTCGCACGACCACCTCGTCGACCTGATGCTCGCCGACGCGCTGGTGCTCTCGCGAGTCGTGCCGAGCGGCGCGCGGGTCGTGGACGTGGGGACCGGCGCCGGCGCTCCCGGGCTCGCGTTGGCCCTCTTGCGCCCCGACCTTCGCCTGACGCTCGTCGAGCCCCTCCGCAAGCGCGCGAGCTTCCTGCGCACGGTCATCGGCCTGCTGGGACGAATGGACGTCCACATCGAACCCACGCGCGCCGAGGTTCTCGCGGGCCGTCTCGCGTCGGACGTCGCCGTGTCGCGCGCGACGTTCCCGCCGGCGGAGTGGCTCGCGCTGGGAGCGAGGCTCGTCGGCCCCGGCGGCTCCGTGTGGGCCCTCCTTGCGCGAGAGGATCCCCCCGTCCGAGAGGGTGCCGCGGTCGAAGAGGACGTCGCTTATGCATGGCCGCTCACCGGGGTTCCCCGTCGGGCGGTCCGCTATCGGCTCGCGGTGTGACCTCACCACGCGCGGCACTTTTCTTGGCCCGGCGGGCCGCCACGTGCGACCGCTCCAAACGATGACCGACGGCCGAGAGTCGGACCTGGCGGGCCTGCGCAAGCTGGCCGAGGAGCTCGCGA
>DATGJA010000624.1:0-12779 GCA_035295445.1 Polyangiaceae bacterium
CGATTGACGTCCGCAGGCTCGAGCGAAGCGAGAGTTCGGACGTCACACCCAAAGGAGTCCGCAGGCTCGAGCGAAGCGAGAGTTCGGACGTCACACCCAAAGGAGTCCGCAGGCTCGAGCGAAGCGAGAGTTCGGACGTCACACCCAACTTCAATCGCGCAGCGCGCGGGCGAGCGCGTACCTCCAGGGGGGGAGCTCGACGCCGAAGCGCTCGAGCGCCTTGCGGCAGTCGAGGGGCGCGAAGGCCGGGCGCGGCGCGGGCAGGGGATAGTCCGCCGTCGCGATCGGCTCGACGCGCTTTGCGCGGTGCTCCGCGCGCCGCGGGTCGAGCTCGATCACGGCCCTCGCCAGCTCGAAGCGCGTGGCGGCGCCGGCGCCGGCGAGGTGATAGATGCCGCGCGCCTCGTCGATGGCGCCGAACGGATCGCGCCGCATCGCGTGCAGCACGAGGGCCGTGGCCGTCGCGAGGTCGGCCGCCAACGTCGGGTTTCCCACCTGGTCGGCCACGACACGGAGCTCGTCGCGCTCGCGGGCGAGGCGCAGGATCGAAGAGACGAACGACCGCCGCTTCGGGCTGTAAACCCACGCGGTACGAAAGACGATCGCCGGCGCCCCCAGGGCCGCGAGAGCCTGCTCTCCCGCGAGCTTGGAGCGCCCGTACGCCCCGAGCGGTCCGGTCGGCTCGTCCTCGCGGTAGGGAGCGCGATCGGTCCGGCGTCCGTCGAAGACGAAGTCGGTCGAGTAGTGGACGAGGCCCGCCGAGATGCGCCGGCACTCCTCGCCGAGGGCGCCCACCGCGTCGCCGTTGACGAGCATCGCGGTGGCCTCGTCGGCCTCCGCGCGGTCGACGTCGGTGTAGGCCGCCGCATTGACGACCACCTCGGGCTTGGCCGCGCGCACGGCGGCGCGCACGGCGCCCATGTCGCGCAGGTCGAGCGCGGCGCGATCGAAGGCCGTGACCCGCCCGACGCAGGCCAGCGTTCCTGCGAGCGCCTGCCCGAGCTGGCCGCCGCTTCCGACGAGCGCGATCCTCACCCGGCGGCCCCTTTGATCCGGTGCGCGGCCGCGACGCCCTGTATCCTCGGGAGAACATGAAGATCCTCGTGACCGGCGGAGCTGGGTTCATCGGGTCGAACTTCTTGCAGATCATGGTTCCGCGGCACCCGGAGCACTCGTTCGTGTGTCTGGACCGGCTCACGTACGCGGGCAACCCGCTCAGCCTGGAGGAGATCCGCGACGCGCGAAACTTCGCCTTCGAGACCGGGGACGTGGCGGACCCGGCAACGGTGACCAGCGTCTTCGAACGGCATCGCCCGGAGGCGGTCGTTCACTTCGCGGCCGAGTCCCATGTCGATCGAAGTATCCACGATCCCGCCGAGTTCGTGCGCACGAACGTCCTCGGTACGCTCCAGCTTCTGAGCGCAGCGAGGGCGAGCTGGGCGCCCTTGGGCGGCGAGTTTCGGCGCTTCCACCACGTCAGCACGGACGAGGTGTACGGGTCGCTGCACGACGAAGGGCAGCCGGCCTTCACCGAGGAGACGCGGTACGACCCGAGCAGCCCCTACGCGGCGTCGAAAGCCGGGTCGGACCATCTGGTGCGGGCGTTCCACCGGACGTACGGCCTGCCGGTGACGATCACGAACTGCTCGAACAACTACGGGCCGCGCCAGGCGCCGGAGAAGCTCATCCCGCTGACGATGCTCCGCGCCGTCGACGGGCACGAGCTGCCCGTCTACGGCACGGGGACGAACCGGCGCGACTGGCTCTTCGTGGACGACCACTGCGAGGCCGTCTGGATGGTCCTCGAGCGGGGCGCCGTCGGACGCACCTACAACGTCGGGGGTGGCGACGAGCGTGCGAACATCGACGTCGTGCGATCGATCTGCGTGCTCGTCGCGGAGGAAACGGGCAAGGCGGCGGCGGACGTGCTCGCCCTCATCCGATTCGTCGAGGACCGGCCGGGTCACGACTGGCGCTACGCGGTCGAGTCGTCGTCGATCCGGCGCGAGCTCGGGTGGACGCCCAAGTCCGGGATGGAGGGAGGCCTGAGGCGGACGCTCCGCTGGTACCTATCCCACCCCAAATGGGTCGAGTCGATGCGCTCCGGTGAGCACCGGCAGTGGCTGGAGAAGAACTACGATCGGCGCCTGCGCGCCGCGGCCGACAAGCCGACGAGGACGGACCCATGAACCGAGGCATCATCCTCGCGGGCGGCGCCGGCACGCGCCTCCACCCGGCGACGCTCGTCCTCAGCAAGCAGCTCATGCCCGTCTACGACAAGCCGATGATCTACTACCCGCTGACGACGCTGATGCTCGCGGGAATGCGCGAGATCCTCGTCATCACGACGCCCGACGACGGGCCGCTCTTTCATCGCCTGCTCAAGGACGGCCACCAGTGGGGGATCGACATCCGCTACGCGATGCAGCCGCGACCCGGCGGGATCGCCCAGGCCTTCCTCATCGGTAAGGACTTCGTGAAGGAGGACGGGGTCGCGCTCGTCCTCGGCGACAACATCTTCTACGGCCACGGCCTGCCGGTCCTGCTCCAGAAGGCGGCCGGCCAGACGTCGGGGGCGACCCTCTTTGCGTATCGCGTGCGCGATCCGAAGTCGTACGGCGTGGTCGCGTTCGAGGGGGACCGCCCCGTGTCGATCGACGAGAAGCCGGCGCAGCCCAAGTCGAACTACGCGGTCACGGGCCTGTACTTCTACGACTCGAAGGTGGTCGAGATCGCGTCGTCGCTCCGGCCGAGCGCGCGCGGAGAGCTCGAGATCACGGACGTCAACCGAGCGTACCTGGACCTCGCGCAGCTCCGCGTCGAGCGATTGGGCCGGGGGGTCGCGTGGCTCGACACGGGGACCCACGACTCGCTCTTGCAAGCGTCCGACTTCATCAGCGCGATCGAGCACCGCCAGGGGCTCAAGGTCGCGTGCCCGGAGGAGGTGGCGCTGACCCTCGGCCTCATCGACGCCGAGCAGGTCTTGCGGCTGGCCGAGCCGCTGCGCAGCAGCGGCTACGGCGAGTACCTCGTGAACATCGTCGACTCGAGGAAGTCGTGAAGGTGAGCGCCACGGAGCTGCCGGGCGTCCTGCTCGTCGAGCCGCGCGTCTTTCCGGAGCCCCGCGGCTGGCTGTTCGAGAGCTGGAACGCCGAGCGTTACGCCGAGAGCGGCATCGCCGACGAGTTCGTCCAGGACAACGTCTCGTATTCGGTCCCGGGCGTCTTGCGCGGGTTGCACTTCCAGCACCCGCACGACCAGGACAAGCTCGTGAGCGTCCTCGAGGGCGAGGTCTACGACGTGGTCGTCGACGTGCGTCCGGACTCGCCGACGTTCCGCCGGTGGGTCGGCGTGGTGCTGTCGAGCGACAACCACCGGCAGCTCTGGGTGCCGGTCGGCTTCGCGCATGGGTTCGTCGCGCGCAAGGCGTCGGTCGTGACGTACAAGGTGACGGCGCCGTATGCTCCCGGCTCGGCGCGCGGCGTGCTCTGGTCGGATCCGGCGCTCGGGATCGACTGGCCCGTCGACGCGCCCCTGCTCTCGGAGAAGGACGCGGCCGCGCCGAGGCTGGCGGACATCCCCCCCGAGCACTTGCCGCGCGTGCTGCGCCGAGGCTGACGCGAGACGACGCTCGTCGGGTGTCCGTCGTCCGCGGACTAGCGATATGGATTGACGAGCATGTCGGCGGGCACCGAAACGGCGGGGGGCGCTGCGGCGGACGCCGGGGGGGCGGCGCGCGGTCGGGCGGGTAGCGTCCGCGGCTTGAGGCTCGCGGAGGGGGCGGCGCTCGCGATGGACTCGGGCGCCGGGCCGGCCGCGGGGACGTCGACGATGACCGCGGAAGGCGCCGCGGAGGGGGCCGGCGGCGCGGGCGGGGGAGGCTCCGGAAGCAAGGCGGTCGCCGCACCGGGCCGGGCGCGATCGACGCGCCACGCGACCGCGACGGCCGAGAGCGCGATGCCGGCGGTCGCCACGGCAGCGACGACGAACGCGCCGCGTCGGCGCAGCGTGGGGGGGGGCTGCGCGGGCCGCTCCCCGCCGCGGCTCGACTCGGGATCCGTCGAGACGACGGCGACCATGGACGACGCGGCGGCGCTCGGCGCGTCGGCGACGGGCGCGACGGGGGGAGGCGGGAGCGATCGGATGCCCTCCCCGTCGGTTGTGGACGCTCGGACACGCGCGCGCCGTTCGGCGAGGTCTTCCCCGAGGAGGTCCTCGACGCAGGCGGCCACCTCTCGGTGGGTGCCCACGAGGTCCATCGGTTTGGCCGCCGCCTCGAGGGCGTCGAGGAACTCGGCGGCCGACGCGAACCTCTCGTCGGGGTCCCGGGCGAGCGCCTTCATGCAAACGGCGTCGAGGGCCGCGGGAAGTTGGGGCGCAGCGCTCGCGAGCGTCGGGATGGGTTCGTAGAGCAGCCGGGTGAGCGTCTCGCCGTCGTCGTCGGTCTTGAAGAGGCGCCGCCTGGCGAGCATTTCCCAGAGGCAGATGCCCATCGAGAAGACGTCGGCGCGGCGATCGACCGTCTCGGAGCGCGCCTGCTCCGGCGCCATGTAGGCTACCTTGCCCTTGAGCTGGCCGGACCGCGTCGTGGAGAGGCGCGAGGCCGCGTGAGCGATGCCGAAGTCGGTGATGCGCGACACACCGTCGACCCCCACCATGAGGTTGTGGGGTGACACGTCGCGGTGCACGAGCTGGAGGGGCGTCCCGTCGTCTCCGGCGAGCTCGTGCGCCGCGTGAAGCCCGGCGAGCGCGTCGAGCGCGATGCGGGTGGCGATGCGAGGCGAAACGTCCTTGCCGTCCGCGCTGGCGCAATAAAAGAGGTGGGACGCGGTGTCCCCCTCGATGTACTCCATGACGAGGTAGTAGCCGTTCGCGCTCGTGCCAATCTCGAGGATCGGGACGACGTTGGGATGATGGATGCGCGCGGCGAGACGGGCCTCGTCCAAGAACATCTCCACGAACTCGACGTTGTTCGCGAGGTGCTGGTGCAGCCGTTTGATGGCGTAGAGGCGCTGGAACCCGCCGGCGCCTCCGAGGCGCGCGAGGAACACGGTGGCCATTCCGCCCGAAGCGAGCTCCGAGATGAGCTCGAAGCGGTCGAGCCGTTCTCTCGCCATCGTCTCGCCCAGAGGCTAGCGCGTTTCTCGCGTGCGTGCGGCGACGACGAGGAGAAAACGCGGCGAGCGAGAAGCGAACGAGACGCGCGAGGAGAGACGGGTCCAAAGCGCGCTAGCGCGGATGGGAGGCTGTTGTACTCTCTCGAGAATCTTGGCCTCGGTTGCGGTGCGACGCCTGCTGTCCTCGACCGGGTTCGCGCTGGGGGTGTGTGGTCTCGCGCTCGCGGCGGCGGTGGTTTTCTACCAGGCGTGCGCGGTCTACAACCCGAGCCTCCTCCTGCCGGAGGCAGGCGCGAGCGACGCGGGCTCGGACAGCGCGTGCGACCACGCTTATTACCCGGATCGGCCTGCGCAGGACGGCCCATCGCAGCTGAACGTCGAGGTGGTGCTGGCGGTGCAGTCGATCGACTTCGGCCTCGCTCCCGACGCGGGCATGGCGCTCGCGCCGTATGGCTTCGACTTGGATCACGTGTGCACATGTCCGGGGCCGCCGAGCTGCGCGCAGGCGGACGGTGCGACGGAGACGTGCGACGACCAGCGCGGGCGGGACCACGCCGCCCTCGAGCTCTTCCGCGAGCTGGGCCCGCTGGCGCCGAGCGGCAACGGTGAGGTCAACACGGGCTTCCAAGCGGGCCAGTACGGCCTTCTCTTTCACCTTCGGAACTACAACGGCTTGGCCAACGACAAGCAGGTCAGCGTCGCGGTGTATGCGTCGAACGGCGTGTCGGGGATCGAGGACGGGGGCACCCCCGATCCGCATCACGACGGCACGGACAAATGGACGATCGACCCCGGGTACCTCGTCCAGGGTTCCAAGCTCGTCGGCATGAGTTGCGAGCCCAACCAAGCGACGTGCACGCCGCTCTACGTAGACGACAACGCGTACGTCGCCAACGACGTCCTCGTCGCCAAGGTCGACTTTCCCGTTTCGTTCGGCACGAGCTCGTTTCTCGGGGGGGCCGTGATGTCGCTCCGCGGGAGCGTCATCGTGGGGACGCTCTCGCCGATGCCGATCCCGGGCGGGGGTCTGAGCTATCGCATCACCGAGGGGACGATCGCCGGGCGCTGGCCGACGAGCGCGCTCTTGCAGACCCTCGCTGCCATCCCGGACAACGTGACGGGAACGGCCCCGTACCTGTGCGGCAACGATCTCGGATACCTGCTCCTCAAGTCCGCCGTCTGTCAGATCGCGGACATCACGTCGGACCTCACGCTGGACGGCACCGGTGCGCCCTGCGACGCGGTGTCGATCGGCTTCCGGTTCGACGCGGAGCCTGCGCGCCTCGGCGTCGTCTACGGCGTGCCGCCCGCGCCCGCAGGCTGCATGACGGACGGGGGTTTCCCGTTCACGGACTCCTGCTTCCCGCATTAGGGCCGCTCGCCTCTCCTCGACGAGGGTGCGCCGACGGCGTCCGGTGACTGGAGGAGCTCCTCCACGACCGGGCAATCCGTGGTCGGGGGGCGACGCGAGGCCGGTCGGATCGTGGCGCGCTCGGGCTCGCCCCAGGCCGCGAGGAGCGCGAAGTGCTCGAACGCGCACGGGGTGATGTCCGCGCCGGCCACGCCCCGCGCTCGCATGGCTTGCCCCCGGGCGATCTGCGCGTCGCGCCGGTCCCACTCCGATTGCCCGGGCGCGGTCCGCCACCGCGCGGGCAGCGACGCGCACCAAGCCGCGCCGGTGGCCGACAGCACGAGCGCGAGAGCCGTTCGCTGGGCGGGCGTTCGCGAGGCCGTGACCGCCGTGACCGCCGTCTCGACGCCGAGCCCCGTCAGGATCCACCACGTCGGCGCGAGGGCGCGGGCGGCGTGATGGGTGGGCGCGCCGTCGCGCAGGTCGCCGGCCACGAGGAAGACCAAGATCGCGATCGCCGCGCACACGGCCGGAGCCCACCGCCGGCGCAGCGAAGGACCGACGGCCAGGCCCGCGATCCCCACGGCGCCGAGGGCGGCCGCCTCGGGCGTCTGTTCGACGAGGGCCCCGGGGAAACCGAGTAGCTTGTCGCCGAGCGGAAGGGCTGCGGCCCCGGCGGCCTGGCGGAACGCGCTCACGCGAGCGAGAAAGTGCGTGGCGCTGCCGTGCGCGTGGGCGTTCCAGGCCATCCAGACGAGCGGCGCCGCGACCGCGACGACGGCGTTGACGACCTCACGGCGTCCCCCGCCCCGAAGGGCGCGGCGCGCGCAGATCGCCCCCGCCACCGCGCACACCGGCCACGCCTCGTAGCGAGAGAGCGCCGCGACGGAGAGCGCTGCGCCCGCCCAGGTCCGGGCGCGGGCGGAGGGAGCGGCGAGGGCGATCGCGGCGGCGGCGACGAGGGCCCCCGTCCACGCTTCGGGGACGGTCGCCGCGCCGAGCCAGGCGTTCCAAGGCAGGAGCATCGCCACGGCGGTGGCGGCGAAGGCGCACCGCCGGGAGGTTCCAACGGCGCGCATCGCGCCGTAAGGCGCGGCGACGCTCGCGGCCCCGAGCGCGAGGGCGACGGCTCGAGCGACGCCGAGCGATCGCCCGGCCAGTGACATCACCGTTCCGGTGATCCAGAACGGCGCCGGTAGCCAGCTCGTTGCGCTCGGGTCCCAGCGGGGCGCCCGCGCGAAGTGTTGCGCGATGACCGTCCGGGCGTAGTCGTCGTCCGACACGTGAGAGAAGCCCAGGCGAAGGACGAACGCGCCGACCGCTAGCTTGAGCGCGGCCAGCGCGGCGGCGTCCAGCGCGAACGGCGCGGCGCCGGCGGTCCGCCGGGGCGGCTCCGCCGCCGAAGGGGTCACCTCTTCTCGGGGTCGGAAGACGCCGGGGCCGGGGCGGGCTCCGGCGGGGAGGCCGGCGCCGGGGTGGGGCCGGTCGCGGGCGGCGGTGCCATGTCGACGGGGGCGCCCGACTCAGCCGGGGCCGCGGAGGGCTTCGGCTTGGTGGCCTTCACCCGAGTGCCCTCGTTGCCCTTGCCCTTGCGCTGCTCCTCGACGATTCGAGCTTTGAGCTCCCGGTCTCCCGACGACGAGAAATAAGCCAGCCCGACGCTCGTCAGCATGAAGATGCCGGCGCAGACAGCGGTCGCTCGCGTCAGGATGTTGCCCGCCCCGCGTCCTCCGAAGACCTGCTGGGTCGCACCGCCGCCGAACGCCGCGCCCATGCCGCCCCCCTTTCCCTGTTGCAGGAGCACCACGAGCATCAGAAACATGCAGACGAAGACGTGGAGGATCTCGAGCAGGGTAGTCAGCATGAGGGGGGGGACACCTCGGCGAGGCTACGGGGCCGCCAGTCGCTGCGCCGCCCGGGCGATGGCGCCGAAAGATGCCGCGTCGAGGCTCGCGCCGCCGACCAGGGAGCCGTCCACGTCCGGCGCGGCCAGCAGGCCCTCGGCGTTGTCCGGTTTCACGGAACCTCCATAGAGGATACGCGCCCGCGACGCCAGCGGTCCGGAGGCCTGTCCCAGCCACGCGCGGATCGCGGCATGGACCTCCTGAGCGTCCCCGGGTCCGGCCGTTCTTCCGGTGCCGATGGCCCAGACCGGCTCGTACGCGATGGCGACCGGCTGCGGGGACGCCGCAAGCGCGGCCAGGAAGGCGCGAACCTGGCGTTCGACCACAGCGAGGGTCCGTCCGGCCTCGCGCTCTTCGAGGGTCTCGCCCACGCAGGCGATGGGCGCGAGCCCCGCCGCGAGGCAGCCGGCGACCTTCTCGGCCACGACGGAGTCCGTCTCTCCGAAGAGGTGGCGTCGTTCGCTGTGGCCCAGGATGGCCCACGTGCACCCGGCGTCGCGGAGCATCGGTCCGCTCACCTCGCCCGTGAACGCGCCAGAGCTCTTCGCGTGAAGGTTCTGCGCCGCGACCGCCACGCCGGTCCCGTCGCACTCGTGCGCGCACGCGGCGATGGCCGTGAACGGCGGGGCGATGACCAGATCGACGTCCGGGAGCTCCCTCGACAGCGCGACCACGGCGCTCGCGAGCTCGACCCCGGTCGGCCCGCCGTGATGCATCTTCCAGTTGCCCGCGACGAGCGGGCGCCGCCCGCGGTTCATATGGCGGCGACCGGGGTGCGGAGCACCTCGATCCCGGGCAGCTTCCGGCCCTCGATGAGCTCGAGCGATGCGCCGCCGCCCGTGGAGATGTGCGACATCTTGGCGGCGATCCCGTCTCCCGCGGCGTGCACCGCCGCCGCGCTGTCGCCGCCGCCGACGACGGTGAAAGCGCGCGACTCGGCCATGGCGCGCGCCACGCCGAACGTGCCCGCGGCGAACGGTGCCTTCTCGAACAGGCCCATCGGACCGTTCCAGAAGATCGTCTTGGCGTCTTCGAACGCCCGTGCGAAGAGCGCCACGCTCTTCGGACCGATGTCGAGCGCCATCGTCTCTGGCGGGACGGCGTCGACCCCGACCGTCTGCCCCGACGCGGCGCCCGGGCTCTCGGCCACCACGAAGTCGACCGGCAAGAGGAGGGCGACCCCTCGTTCGCTCGCCTTGTCCAGGATGGTGCGGGCGAGCGCGAGTTTGTCCCCCTCGACAAGGGACTTGCCCATCTTCTTGCCCTGGGCGAGCGCGAACGTGTTGGCCATCGCACCGCCCACGACGAGCGTCGTCACGCGCTCGAGGAGCGCCTCGACCACGGCGATCTTGTCGCTCACCTTGGCCCCACCGAGGACGGCCACGTACGGGCGGGCGGGCGCCGTCACGAGCTTGCCGAGCGCGGCGATTTCCTTCTCGAGCAAGAACCCGCACCCTCGGTCGCGGAAGAGCTTCGCGAGACCGTGCACGCTGGCGTGCGCGCGGTGTACGGCGCCGAAGGCATCGTCGACGTACACGTCCGACAGGCCGGCGAGCTCGCGGCAGAAGGCGTCGTCGTCCTTCTCTTCCTCGGCGTGAAATCGCAGGTTCTCGAGCAGGCAGACCTGGCCGCCGCGCAGGTCGTACACGACCTTCTTGGCCGCGTCGCCGACGCAGTCTTCGGGGAGAGTCACCTCTTGGCCGAGCAGCTGGGCGAGGCGCGCCGCGCAGGGTTCGAGGCTGAGCTTCGGATCCGGCCCCTTCTTCGGCCTGCCCAGATGGCTCGCGCAGATCAGCCGCGCGCCACGCTCGATGGCGTGACGAATCGTCGGGAGGGCCTCGCGGATGCGCGAGTCGTCGGAGACCGAACCGCCTTCGCCGAGGGGAACGTTGAAGTCGACCCTCAAGAAGACCCGCTTGTTCTCGATCGGCAGGTCGCGGATGGATCGGATCCCGCGGAGCGGCTCTGACATCGCCCGCCCCCGATCAGAGCTTGGACGCGACGAGCTGCGCGAGCTCGACCATCCGGTTCGAGAAACCCCACTCGTTGTCGTACCAGGAGAACACTTTCGCGAAGCGTTCCCCGAGCACCTGGGTGATCGTAGCGTCGAAGATCGACGAACGCGAGTCACCCAGGAAGTCCGATGACACGAGCGGCTCGTCGACGTAGCCGAGGATGCCCTTCATCGGCCCTTGGGCGGCGGCCTTCATCGCGCCGTGAATGGAGTCTTTGTTGACCGGTCGCTCGGTCTCGAGCGTCAGGTCGATGATGCTCACGTCCATCGTCGGCACACGGATCGACTGCCCATCGAACTTGCCCTTCAGGACGGGGATCACCTCGGACAGAGCCTTGGCCGCGCCCGTCGACGTCGGGATCATGTTCACCGCGGCCGCGCGGGCGCGTCGCAGATCGCCCTTGCGGTGCGGGATGTCGAGGATGGCCTGGTCGTTCGTGTACGAGTGGATCGTCGTCATGAGCCCGCGCTCGATCCCGAATGCGTCGAGCAGGACCTTGGCGACGGGCGCGAGGCAGTTGGTCGTGCACGACCCGCAGGAGATGATTGCGTGCTTGGCGGGGTCGTACGTCTCGGTGTTGACGCCGAGCACGATCGTCGCATCCTGATTCTTCGCCGGTGCGCTGATGATGACCTTCTTCGCGCCCGCCGCGAGGTGCGCGCCGGCCTTCTCCTTGTCGGTGAAGAGGCCCGTGCACTCGAGGACCACGTCGGCCCCGAGCTGCTTCCACGGCAGCTTCGCCGGGTCTTTCTCGGCCACCACCCTGGGGCGGGAAAAGCCCACGTCGATGGCCCCCTCGACGGCCGTCGCCGGGTGCGGCGCGCGCCCGTGGACGCTGTCGTAGTTGTAGAGGTGGGCGAGCGTCTTCGCGTCGGTCAAATCGTTGATGGCGACGAGCTCGACATCGGTGACCTTTCGCTCGGCCATCGCCCGTACGATGCAGCGACCGATGCGACCGAAGCCATTGATGGCGACCTTGGTGGGCATGATTCGAAGGACTCCTAGTCTCGCGCCCGAAGGTAGTCTGGCGATCCCTCTACGGCAAGGTCGGACCGGCCAGACTTTGGGCGCTGCGACCGCGTTGTCCCTCGTCGCGTCGCTCGCCGCGCTCTTCGGCCACGCGACGCGGTTTTGTGAGCTGCCGCTCCGCGACAAGCTGTCCTTCGTGCCGGACGACGCCTTCTATTACATGAAGCTCGGGAGCGAGTTTGCCGGCACGCGCCGGTGGTCGTTCGACGGCGGCCGGACGACGACGACCGGGTTTCATCTTTTCTTCGGCTACGAGAGCGCCCTGGTCGAGGCCCTCGTCGGCTCACGCACGCCGCGGGCGATCGATCTGCGCCTCGTGCTCCACGCCATCCTCGGCGCCGCGTCCACCGCGGCCGCCATCGTCGTCCTCGCGCGCCTCGGCCGCCGCGTCTTTCCGCGGGGAGCGCCCGCGGCGATCCTCGCCGTCGCCTGCGGGGGGGGCGCGTTCCTCTTGCCGCTTCAGGCGATGGAATGGCCGTACGCGGTCCTCGCCGGCGCCCTCGCGGTGAACGCCGTGGGCGGGCGAAGGGTGGGCTGGATGGTCGCGGCGATGGTCTTCGGGTGCGCATGCCGCGCCGATTTCGCGATCTTCGGGGCGTGCCTGGCGCTCGCCTTGTGGTCGGTCGACTGGCCGCTGCGCGGCGGCTGGACGCGCCCGCGCGTCTTCGCGTGCCTGGCCGGCACCGCGCTCGGCGTGGCCGTGACGAGCGCCCACGACTGGGCCGTCGACGGGCACCTCGTGCAGTCGAGCGCGCGGATGAAGGCCTACTGGGGGTCGGTCTCTGGGTACGACCTCGCCTACGGGCTCGAGCCGGTGAGCTACGCGTTTTCGCCCGCTTTCCTCTTCACGCACGTCCTCGACTGGGGCCCTCGGACCCTCTTTGCGCTCGCGCTCGGCGCGGCGGCGTGCGCGTGGGTCCTGCGCGGACGATTGCGCGCGACGACTCCGGAGGCGCAGGTCCTCTCGCGTTTCGCGCCGCTCGCGATCGCTGCGTACGCGATCGCCTACGGATGGCTCGGGGCGGCGGCCATGTGCTGGTACTCGGCGAGCTTCTTCGCCGCCGCGTTCACGGGCGTCGCCACCCTGGCCGACGCGGCCCCGGAAGGACCGCGTCGCGCCGCCGTGGCGGTGGCCTCCGTTCTGGCCGTCCTGGCCGCATGGAACGCGCGCCTTCCGACGTGGAACGCCGGAGGCTTCCTCGCGGCCACCGACGCGCTGCGCGCCGACGCGTCCATCCGGGTCGCCGCGTCCTGGAACGCGGGCACGCTCGGGTTTCTCGGGGGAGACAAGGTCGTCAACGTGGACGGCCTCGTGAACGACGACGTGTACCCGTACGTCGTTCGCGGTCGACTCCACTGCTAC
>DATGJA010000625.1:0-3064 GCA_035295445.1 Polyangiaceae bacterium
GGGCGAGCGACTACATGGTGTCTCCGTTCACGTTCACGGAGTTGATTGCGCGAATCGGCGTTTGGCTTCGCCAGACCGGCCGCACGCGTCTGCACGGGACCGCGTTCGATGCGGCGGGCACCGAGCGGTTGCGCATCGACAGAACCCGGCGCCTGCTCTTCGTCGAGGGACGGGAGGTACACATCACGCCGCTCGAGTGCAAAGTGCTGGTCGCCCTCACCGGACGCCCCCTCACGGAGGAGCAGCTCATGTCGGCCGTGTGGGGAACGAACGCAACCCGTGTCTCGCACTACCTGCACGCGCAGCTACGCAACCTCCGGCGCAAGGTGGAGCGTGATCCGTCCAACCCGAGATATCTCGTGACCGAGCCGAGCGGGCGATTGCGCCTGAGGTTCGCGCCGTCGTGAATGGCGTCGCGGCGGGAACGGGGACACGCCACGTAAACGGGGCGTAAAATGTGTTTGCGCGGGTCGAATGCGGATTGCCGAAAACCTGTCGGGGTGCTCAACCGGTGGCACGCCGGAGGGAACACATGAGCGGGCGCGCCCCATCCATGATTCGCTTTCATGCAACGGTGATGGCGAGACGCGTTGTGTCGAAAGTCGTAGCGTTCCCCCTCGCCCTGCTCGTCGCCCTGTGTGCGCCGGCCGCGCTCGCGGACGGGACCGTGGCCGCCGCGAGTTCGGCGGCTCCCGCCGACCTCACGACCCGCGTGGCCGATCTGGAAGCGTACGTGACCAACGGCGCGCCCAAGGCGCTGATGTCGCCGGGTCCGGGCCACAACGCGTGGATGATGACGGCGTCGGCGCTCGTGCTCTTCATGACGCTGCCCGGCCTGGCGCTCTTCTACGGCGGCCTCGTTCGACGAAAGAACGTGCTCTCGGTGATGGCGCAATGCTTGGGATGCGCAGGGGGCGTCACCTTCTTGTGGTGGGCGGTCGGCTACAGCCTGACGTTCGCGAGCGGCTCGCCCTTCCTAGGGGACGCCAAATTCGCGTTCTTGAGGGGCGTGGGTGCTCTGCCCAACGGCGACTACGGCGCGTGGGTCTCGCACAGCGTGTTCGCCATGTACCAGCTCATGTTCGCGATCATCACGCCGGCCCTCATCGTCGGCGCGATCGCGGAGCGGATGAAATATTCCGCGATCATGACGTTCGTGGTCGCGTGGATGTTCGTCGTGTACTTCCCGCTCGCCCACATGGTGTGGGGCATCGACGGGATGATGAACGGCGTCTGGAACGCCAAGGCATCCATCAAGGCGATCGACTTCGCCGGTGGCACCGTCGTCCACATGTCTTCCGGCTGGTCGGCGCTGGTCCTTTGCCTCATCCTCGGCAAGCGCACCGGCTACGGGCAGAAGGCGTTCTATCCGCACAGCCTCGTCCTCACCGTGGTGGGGACGGGAATGCTCTGGGTGGGCTGGTATGGCTTCAACGCGGGCAGCGCGGTCGCGGCCGACGGGATCGCCGCCGGTGCGTTCATGGCGACGACGCTCGCCACGGCGATCGCGTCGATCGTCTGGCCGGGGGTCGAGTGGGTGACTCGCGGCAAGCCCACGGTGCTCGGCTTCTGCTCGGGAGCCGTCGCGGGGCTCGTCGTGATCACGCCGGCGTCCGGCTTCGTGACCGCGAGCGGCGCGGTCATCATCGGTGTGCTGGCAGGATCGGTGCCGTACCTCGCCTGCACGAAGCTCAAGGCGGCCTTCGGATACGACGATGCGCTCGACACGTTCGGCGTGCACGGAGTCGGTGGCACCCTGGGGGCGCTGGTGACGGGCCTTCTCGCGACGCCCGACGCGAATCCCAATCTCAATACGAATCTCGCCGACGTCGTCGGAAAGACGCTCTGGCTGGAGCAAGTGAAGGCCGTGGGGGTGACGCTCGGCATGGCGATCGCCGGTACGGCACTCATCGGAATGACGATCAAGGCAGTCCTCGGCCTGCGGCCGGACGCCGACGGTGAAGAGGACGGCCTCGACGTGACCGACCATGGCGAGGCCGGGTATCACCTGGACGACGCGGGTGGTCTCGCCGTCGCGAGACATGCCGGCGCGGCGGCGATGGGGGCCGGATCGGCGGCTAGTGCGCCCGTGGGCGCGGAGAAGTGACATGAAGCGTGTCGAAGCGATCATTCGGCCGGCGAAGCTCGACGAGGTCAAGGAGGCGCTCGCCGAGATCGGAATCAAGGGCCTCACCGTGACCGAGGTCAAAGGCTTCGGCCGGACGGGAGGAAAGAAGGAAGTCTACCGGGGGTCGGCGTACGTGGTCGACTTCGTCCCGAAGCTCAGGCTGGAGGTCGTGTGCCCCGACGATCAAGTCGCGGCCATTCTGGAGGTCGTCCAGCGGAGCGCGAAGTCGGGCAAGATCGGGGACGGCAAGATCTTCGTGTCGGACGTCCTCGACGTCGTTCGGATCCGGACGGGGGAGCACGGCGAGGACGCCATTTGACGGGATTCTCCCGCCGCAGCCGTGACGGCCAAGCAGGCGCCCGCGGTCGGCGCCCGGCCGAGGCGCGGTGCCGCCAGGAGGAGGTCTCCCGGCGTCAAATGGAGTCGTGCACCGGTAGCCGCGGGAGGAAAGCTCGCACGACGACGCATCCCGCTTCGCTTCGGGCCTCGATGCTCCCGCCGTGCGCCGTGACGATCTCCTTCGCCAGATAGAGGCCCACACCAAGGCCGCGGTGGTTGCCCGGATCCGCGTCCCCGCACACGAATGGCTCAAAGAGGCGGTCAGTCACATCGCGGTGGAGGGACGGTCCGAAGTTCTTGACCTCGAGCAGGACGCGATCGTCGAGATCCTCGATGGATACTGTGACGGTGCGCCGCAGCGCGCCGTGCTGAATCGCATTCTTCACGAGGCGCAATAGCAGAGACGCGACGCGGTCCGGGTCCCAAGAGCCCAGCACGGGCCGGGTGCACACCAGGCGGAGCGGGCACTCGGGGTGAGAGGGCTGGATCGCGTCGAGGACGCGTTCGCAAAGCACTTTCAGGTCGACGTGACGTCGTGCGATGCCCAGGCCGCCGGAGTGGCGCGCGACGAGGACCTCGAGCACGTCCGCGAGGATC
>DATGJA010000626.1:0-2048 GCA_035295445.1 Polyangiaceae bacterium
AGCTCACGCAGATCCGTGTGCGGGTGAGTCAGGACCCGTAGTGCGAAATACCACGCCCCCGAGAGCGCGATCAGAGCCACGAGGACGACCGTCCACGGGCTTCGTCCGCTCGCGTCGACGATCCTGCCGACCGCCTTCCTCAAGCCGTTCCCCCGTGCCCGAGCACGCTTCGGATGACGTCGAGCACGCGGCCAGCGTGAGCCCTCGCGTCGAAATCCGCGACCACGCGATCGCGCGCCGCGCGTCCCTGACGCTCGCGGGCGTGCGGGTCCCCCGCGTAGCGAACGAAGGCGTCCGCGAGCCGCGCCACCGCCGCGGCGCTCGCCCCGGGCGAGCCGTCCGCCGACGGCTCGAATGCGACGACCTCCCCCGTCACTCCGTGCTCGATCATCTCGACGACCCCCCCGACGCCGAACGCGATCACCGGTTTGCCGAGGGCCATCGACTCGATGACGGCTCGCGGAAGGGGGTCTGGATAGACGCTGGGCACGACGGCGACGTCGAAATCGGCGATGAGCGGGCGTACGTCGGAGCGGAAGCCGAGCATGTGGAAGCGGCCCTCGAGCCCGAGCTCGCCGGCGAGCGCGCGACACTCGGCGACGTGATCCGGGCGGAAGTCGTCGGGCGTGTCTCCGACGACCGCGAAGACGAGTCGATCACGCAGGGCTTCGTCCGCGCGATCGATCGCGCGGCGAGCGGCGCGCACCATCTCGACGTACCCCTTGCGGCGCAGCACCCGCCCGTGGCTCCCGAAGACGACGGCGTCCTCGCGGACCCCAAGCTCGGCGCGGAGGCTCCCGCGGACCTTCGCGGGGTCGAAATCGCTCACGTCGAGGGCGTTGTGGATGACGGTGACCTTGTCGCGACAGTGTTCGAAGAGGGAAGCCGCGGCGCCCGAGACGCACACGATCCGCCGGACGCCCGCGCTCGCGGCGAGACGCCCGTGAAGCGCGACGAGGGCGGACGGAACCGACGTGTAGCGGACGTGCCACACGGCAGGGACGCCCGTGACCTTCGCGAGGGCAGCGCCGGCGAAGTCCGCGTTCGTGCCGTTGCAGTAGATGAGATCGAAGCGCCCGCGGCGGACGAGCGTCGCCAGGCGACCGAGGGCGTGGACGGCCTTGGCGACGTTGCCCGCGAGCCTAGCCGCCTTGAGCGCGAGCGGCGCGTCGAAGTCGCCTCGCTCCATCGGCCGCGCCCAGGGCTCGATCGGGTTCTCGACGAGGTGAGGCTCGAAGCGAAGCTCGTCGACGACCCGGTCGCGCCGGAGGAGATCCGCGATGGCGCCCTCGCGCGGCAGCACGACGGCCCGGTGCACGGCGCCCGCGTCGAGAAACTTCAAGATCGAGTGCAGGCTTCGCCCGGGACCGCCGTTGCGCGCCGTATCGTTGACGAAGAGGACGCGCGCTTTGCGCCCCGCGGAGCCCGTTCGCAGAGGGTCGGGTGCGGCGGCGGGAATCGCGACGGTCATGGCCGGGAACGAGGGTCCGAGCGCAAGGTCTTACCAGATACGACGGTCACGACCACGGGCCTGCGATCCGTTAGCCTTCCCCGCCGTGCCGAGGTCCCGTGTCGTCAGCGCGCCCCGCGACGGGACACTACGCGCCCTCGAACAGGCCATCGTCGGCTGCCGAGCATGCCAGCGCCTCGTGGCGTGGCGCGAGCGGGTCGCGCGCGAGAAGGTCGCGCGGTTCCGGCGGGACGACTACTGGGGCCGTCCCGTGCCGGGCTTCGGCGATCTGCACGCGCGATTGCTTTTCGTCGGCCTCGCCCCCGCGGCCCACGGCGCCAATCGAACGGGCCGCGTCTTCACGGGCGATCGTTCGGGCGACTTCCTCTTCGCCGCCCTGCACCGCGCGGGCCTCGCGTCGCAGCCCACCAGCCGGGATCGCGATGACGGCTTGGAGCTGCGCGACGCGTACGTGCTCACCGCGGTCCGCTGCGCGCCCCCCGAAAACAACCCGAAACCGGACGAGATCGCTCGATGCGCGCCCTTCCTCGACGAGGAGCTCGCTGCGTTGCCAAACGTCCGGGTCATCGTGGCGCTC
>DATGJA010000627.1:0-3467 GCA_035295445.1 Polyangiaceae bacterium
GGGGTCGACGTGCGCTCCCGCAGCCGCACGGTAACCCAGACGGGGTCGAGCGTCGGATGAGTCCCGTCGACGAGGACGAGGTCGGAGGCGTCGGCGCTCGATCGAGCAATCGCGTTGGGGCGCGCGAGGACTCGAAGGGTACGGAAGCCCTGGCTGGCGATGGCCGACATGAGCGAGCGGGCCGGGGCCGTGTCGCTCTCGACCACGAGAATCAACGGTTGCACGCCAAGGGTTGCGGGCATGGCCACCGAACGGAGAGGACAGGCGCGAAGCCGTTCGAACTTCCTCTACAACTCTCGGCACTAAAAAGGTCATAAATTGCCTCGGCGATATATCGACGTGAGGGGCCGCCGCGCACCGCCGGATCGGACGAAAGCGGCGTGCTGCAGACACCCCACTGCCTTACGATTTCTTAATGCGCCCCCGAGGCCTATTTAGCACGCTTTTAGGCGGGGACGCCTATATCCACTAGCGACGCACCATCGTCGCTCCAATGAACGCCGAGCGTCGACCGCCAGTCCACGAAAGCCATCCGTCCGGGCATGACGAGCCGACGGGCTCGCACGCAATCATGCCGCTGATCCTCATCGTCGAGGATGACTCGAACATGCGCAAGTACCTGCGCTCGACGCTCGCCGATCAACGCTTCCGCGTCGTGGACGCGGACAACGGGGCTCGAGCGCTGACACTGGCGGCCGGGCACGACCCCGACCTCGTGCTCCTCGACTTTGCGCTACCGGATACCGACGCAGTCCGCCTCACCACGAAGCTCCGCGAATCGTCCGCCGCGCCCATCCTCGTTCTCTCGGCGCACGACGAGGAGCGGGGGAAGGTGGCCGCGCTCGATGCGGGCGCCAACGACTTCTTGACGAAGCCTTTCAGCACGGGCGAGCTCCTCGCGCGCATTCGCGTATGGCTTCGTCACACGCAGCGGGTCGAAGCTGACCCCCGCGAATCGGTCCTCGAGGTCGGTCCGCTGCGCCTCGACCTCGAGCGGCGGACGGCCTCGGTCGAAGGTCGCTTGGTCCGCCTGACCCCGACGCAATACAAGCTGTTCGGAGTGATGATGCACAACGCGGGGAAGGTGCTCACGCACGAGCAGCTTCTCTTCATGGTGTGGGGCCCGACGTACACGAAGGAAACACAATACCTACGGGTGTACATGGGCAAGCTTCGCCAGAAGTTCGAAGAGGATCCCGCTCGACCGAAATACTTCCATACGGAGCCTGGAGTCGGATACCGCCTTCGGGTGGAGATCTGACTCGATCGCTTCATGTCGCGTATTTGCAGACATTTTATCGCACGTCGTCCTAGAAGTGGCGTCGGGCATCGGGCGGACCCAACTAGGAGTAACCCATGAATCGGCTGGAGTCGTTGCGTCGCTACGCGCGGGCGACTGCGTTCACTTGTCTTGTCGGGGTGCCGGGTGTCGCCGCCGCCCAACCCGCGACACCCGCAGCGCCGCCGCTTGCACCGCCCGCGCCGGCGACCCCGGCAGCCGGCGAATCGGCGTCTGAGCCCCCGGCAGCGCCGATACCCAACCCAGCGCCTCCTTCACCGCCGCAAGGGCCGCGCGCGGAACCCGCGGTCGCGGCTCGGGCCGAGACCGCGGCGCCCTCGCCGCCGCCCTCCGAAGAGAACAAGCCCGCCGAGCCCTTTGCCTTCGGCGACTTCACGTGGCTCAACGGATCGAACCGCCAGCACAGGTCGCTGCTGGATTCGGAGATATTCACGGGAAGCTTTCTTCTCGACGTCAACTACACGCTCTCGAAGAATAGGCCCATCGACAATACGGTCGTCGGGTCTACCGCGCTATCGCGCGACGACGAGGTCACGCTTGCCTTCATGGGCTTCGGCGGGGACTTCCACTACAAGGGGGCGCGCGCGCGTCTTATGACGCAATTCGGAGTCCGCTCCGTTCTCGTTCCCCGCAACGACTTCAGCGCCTTTCGTGGTCAGTTCGACCTGGCGGACGCGCTGCGATACATCAGCGAGGCCAACGGCGGCGTCCATATCAACGCTCTCAACGGCATCAACGTCGACGGCGGGATCTTCATGTCGTACGTCGGCCTGTTCTCGTACGACAACTTCGAGAACTGGATGTACCTGCCGTCCTTCACGTCGGACAACACGCCCTGGTTTTTCAACGGGATCCGAGTCCAGGTCTTCACGAGCGACAAGCTGAAGATCGAGCCGTGGCTCATCAACGGCTGGCAGACCTACGGCAAGTTCAACGAAATGCCGGGGTTTGGAGCCCAGGTCCTCTGGCGTCCGGTCGAATATTTCTCGGTCCTCTCGAATGCGTACGTTGGATGGGACACGCAAGACCTGCCCGGCGTGTTTCGCTTCCATAGCGACAACAGCGCGACGATTCGCTTTTACAACGACGCCCGTGGCGGGTTCATCACCCGCGACGCGATGTCGGTCACGGCCGACATCGGTGGACAGATCGGCAACGGCGTCACCGCGTTCGGCGGCAGCGGCACGGAAGGCCACTGCACCGTGCAGAGCCCGTGCACGTCCCAGTTCTTGAGCTGGATGGCCTACCACCGGACATGGTTCGGGGAGAACTTCGCGTTCACCTTCGGCGGCGGCATGATGCACAACCCGAGCCGATACCTCGTCCTGGCTCCGACCGGAAACGCGTCGGGCGTACCGCAGAACCTGAGCCTCCAAGGCCTGAGCTACGTCCCGCCCACGAGCCCCTACGACTACAGCCCGGGGGCCCAGTTCGACGCGTGGGACTACGAGTTCGGCGGACAGTACATGCCGAACGAAGAAGTGACGCTGGACCTCGAGTTCAACCACAGGCAGGCGAGCGTGCCGTACTTCTCCGGCCACGGCGGCGTGACTTCGCCCGACGGGTACATCACGACGGCGACGCCGCAGGGTTGGCGCCCGGATCTCGTGAAGGGCGACGACCGCATCATCGCCGCGCTTCTTGTTCGCTTTTAGGAGGACGGTGCGAGCCATGAAGAGCAAGATTCGAAAGCGCGGCGAGAAACGTGGCGTGAGCTTCTCGATGGCCGAAGCCCGTCGTCACTGCCTCCGCATCGTCGGGGTGCTCGTCGCGACCGCCGCCGGCTTCGCGGCGGCAGGCACCGGCTGCGACACCGGCGGCGAGGGGGACCGGTGCATTCCGACCTCCGGTTCGACCGTCCAGACGACCAACCCAAACCCCAACCCGAGCGGGATGACCCTCAGCCACGACTTCTGCAACAGCGGGCTGTCTTGCTACAACCCGCCGGACTGCCCGGAATTCTACTGCTGTCCCGCGAACGACCCCGGGGCGAGCTCCAATCCACTGTGCAAGGCCGGGTGCGCGGGCGGCGCGCAGGCCATTCTCTTCGCGTCGTGCACCACGTCGACGCCGTCTCCCATCTGCGCGTGCGTGACCCTCTCGAGCGGCACGATCGTGGCCACGAACGACGCCGGGCCGCAGTGTGCTTGCGTCGGCACCGCGGACC
>DATGJA010000628.1:0-14063 GCA_035295445.1 Polyangiaceae bacterium
AAGGCCGAGGACCGCGCCCTCTTCAAGGCCGCCATGGAGAAGATCGGCCTCACCTGCCCGCGAGCCGGCGTGGCCCACTCGGTCGACGAGGCGCGCGCCGTCGTTCGCGAAACCGGGTTCCCGGCCATCCTCCGGCCGAGCTTCACGCTGGGCGGATCCGGAGGTGGGATCGCGCGCTCCGAGGCCGAGTTCGAGGAGAAGGTCGCCTGGGCGCTGGCCCAGTCGCCCACCCACGAGGTGCTGATCGAGGAGAGCGTTCTCGGGTGGAAGGAGTTCGAGCTCGAGGTGATGCGGGACCGGGCGGACAACTTCATCGTCGTCTGCTCGATCGAGAACATCGATCCGATGGGCGTGCACACGGGCGATTCGATCACGGTCGCCCCCTCGATGACGCTCACCGACCGTGAGTATCAGCGGCTGCGCGACGCGGCCCGGGCCGTGATGACCGAGATCGGCGTGGAGACGGGCGGCGCCAACGTGCAGTTCTCGGTCGATCCGAGGTCCGGCGCCTTCCACGTTATCGAGATGAACCCGCGCGTGTCTCGCAGCTCGGCCCTTGCGAGCAAGGCGACGGGTTATCCCATCGCCAAGATCGCCGCGAAGCTCGCGGTCGGCTACACCCTCGACGAGCTTCAGAACGACATCACGCGCACGTCGGCCGCCTTCGAGCCGGTCATCGACTACGTGGTCGTCAAGTGGCCGCGATTCGCCTTCGAGAAGTTCCCGGGCGCCGACGCCACGCTCGGGACGCAGATGAAGAGCGTCGGCGAAGTGATGAGCATCGGCCGCACGTTCTGCGAAGCGCTCCAGAAGGCGGCGCGGTCCCTCGAGACGGGCAAGGACGGTCTCGTGTCGCTCCTCGGTCAGGTGGACTACCGCGTGCTCGCCGAGCCGAAGCGTCACCGCGATCTCTCGATGGAGGCCCCTGACGTCGAGGCGCCGCGCCGCCTGCCGCCCGCGACGGGGTCGGAGGTGCGCGCAGCGCTCGAGAAGCTCGTTGCGACGCCGAGCGCGGATCGCCTGTTCCACCTCGCGGACGCCATGCGCGTAGGCTTCACGGACGCGGAGCTCTACGCGGGGACGGCGATCGATCCATGGTTTCTCGCCCAGGTTCGCCGCCTCGTCATCGCCGAAGCGGCCATCGCCCGCGGCGCATCCGCGCCGGGCGCCCTGCGGGCGTTCAAGCGCCTCGGCTTCAGCGACCGTCAGATCGCTGCGCTCTCGGGCAGCGACGAGGACGCGGTGCGGGCTTGCCGTGCCGCGCACGGGATACGAGCCGTCTACGCGCGGGTCGACACGTGCGCGGCGGAGTTCGTGGCCCACACGCCCTACCTCTACTCGACGTACGAGACCGAGAGCGAGGCGCTCCCGGACCCCTCGAAGCGCAAGGTGGTGATCCTCGGCGGCGGCCCGAATCGCATCGGTCAAGGAATCGAGTTCGACTATTGCTGCGTCCACGCCGTCATGGCGCTGCGCGCCGCAGGCTTCGAGACGGTCATGGTGAACTGCAACCCGGAGACCGTGTCGACCGACTACGACACCTCCGACCGCCTGTACTTCGAGCCGCTGACGCTCGAAGACGTGCTCAACATCGTCGAGGAGGAGAAGCCGGAGGGGGTCATCGTTCAGTTCGGCGGCCAGACGCCCCTCAAGCTCGCGGTCCCGCTCGAGAAGCGCGGGGTGCGCCTGCTCGGGACGAGCGCAGACGCGATCGATCGCGCAGAGGATCGCGGCCGCTTCGACGAGGTGTTGTCCAAGCTCGCCTTGAAGCGACCCCGCAGCGGCGTCGCGACGACGCTCGAGCATGCTCTGGCCGTCGCCGACTCGATCGGCTTCCCGGTCCTCGTTCGGCCCAGCTACGTGCTCGGCGGGCGGGCCATGATGATCGCCTACACTCGCGAGGAGGCCGAGCTTTTCGTCGCGCGGGCCTTCGAGGCCGCCAAGGAGGCCGGCACGCAAACGATCCTCGTCGACGAGTTTCTCAAGGACGCCGTCGAGGTGGACGTCGATTGCATCTCGGACGGCAAGAGGTGTGTCATCGGGGGAGTGCTCCAGCACATCGAGGAGGCCGGCGTCCACTCGGGCGACAGCTCCAGCGTGCTGCCACCCCACTCGCTCCCCGCCGAGATCGTGCTCAGCATCGAAGAGCAGTCGCGCATGCTCGCGCTCGAGCTCGGCGTCGTCGGCCTGATGAACGTGCAATTCGCGGTAAAGGGGCGTGACGTCTACATCCTCGAGGTCAATCCCCGGGCGAGCCGTACCGTTCCTTTCGTCTCGAAGGCCACGGGCCGGCCGCTCGCCAAGATCGCGGCGCTTCTCATGGTCGGAAAGTCGCTCGACGAGCTCGGGGTCGACGACGCGCCCGTCCCGCGGCACACGAGCGTGAAGGAGAGCGTGTTCCCGTTCGCCAAGTTTCCAGGGGTCGACACCATTCTCGGCCCCGAGATGCGATCGACCGGCGAGGTCATGGGGATCGCCGATACCTTCGCACGGTCCTTCGGCAAGGCCATGCTGGCGAGCGGGATCGAGCTCGCCGCGCCGGCAGGGCAGGGGGGCCGACGGCGGGCCTTCGTCAGCGTGAAGGACGAGGACAAGCCAGCCGTCATCCACATTGGCCGGCGCCTGCGCGCGCTCGGGTTCGACGTGGTCGCGACGCGCGGGACGGCCGAGGCGCTCGGGCGCGCCCGGGTGCCGGTGCAGGTCGTCCAGAAGGTCAACGAGGGATCGCCCCACGTCATCGACGCCATCCGGAGCGGCACGATCTCGATCGTCGTCAACACCACGATCGGCGCCAAGGAGGTTCGTGACAGCTACTCGCTGCGGCGCCAGACGCTGCTCGCGAACATCCCGTATTTCACCACGATCGCCGCGGCGCTCGCCGCGTGCGACGCGCTCGAGGTTGCCCAGGGCGACCCCAACCTGCGCGTGAAATCCCTCCAGGAGTGGTCGGGGGCTTGAGCCTCAGCGGGCCCGTGCGGCCTCGAGGGCGCGCGCCGCGTCGTCGGCGTCCTCTTCGAGGGCTCCGACGATGGCGCCCCGGACCCCCGCGTCGCGGTTCGCAGCGAGGACCCGGGCGACTCGGACGCCGGCCTCGCGAGGTGCCGCGCGCGCCAGCACGCGCGCGGCCGCGGCCCGCAGGACCGGGGGCGCGTCGGGGCTCTCGAGGGCCTGCCAGAGGTCTGCCTCGTCGAGCCGTTCCCCGCGGTAGGCGGCCGGGCGTTGACGAAGGGCCGCCGCGGCGGCGTCGAGGCGCTCGATCCAGGCGCGCGTCGATTCTTCGCGCGGAGCGAGCCCGCCGAGCGACGGCGATACGGCGGGAGGGAGCGAGGCCTCGTCCCGGCCACGGCGACCCGCGGCGCGCAGGTGCCCCGCAAGCTCGATTCGCTCGTCGGGGCGGAGCCCGCGCACGTCGAGCGCGAACGATCCGTGCGGCCCTTCGAGGCGGATATGGCGGCCGTCGACGCGGACGTCGGTGAGCGCGGCGCACGGAACGGCGCTCGTGACGCCGCTCGGCTCCCGCCACTCGAGCCGAAGCGAATCGAGCGCGACGTGTGGCGCTGGCGGCTCGAAGGCCACGAGGAGCGCCAGGACGACGAGACCGAGCGGCGTGATCGTCAAGGTCCAGGCCGCAATCTGCAGGGCGAGCCCCGCGGGCGCCGCCGCGCAGCACGCCGCGAGCAGGAGCCAGGTCGCCGCGAGCAGGACGCGCAAGACGGGAACGGCGGAGGCGCCTGGCCCGATACGCCAGCGCACCTCGCCGAACCCCGTGTACCGCACGGCCAGCGCGCGGAGCGCGAGCTGGAGGTCGCCCTCGGTCCGAAACGAGACGAGGAGCGGACGCTCGGGCGCCGCCCGCCGGACGATCGCGAGGCTTGGGCCGTCCGGACCCGGCGCGACCGACGCGGCCATCACGTCGCGAGCGCGGACGGTTTGCGTCCGCATCGGTCCCCCGCGGATTCGAAGCGACCCCACCTCGCTCGTGATCTCCGCGTCCCGCGCGCGGGCGTGCGACCGGAGCAGCCCGCGTGCGAAGAGCAAGGCAATGCCCATCGAGCCGATGACCCCCGCGGCGTCGCCGTGCTCCGGGAGCAGCAGCACCCCCACGACGATTGCCGCGACGGCTCCGGCCAGTTCGAGCGACCGGACCCACGGCGGTCCTGCCGCGTCCACGACCCGCGCCGACGCCATCGCACCCATCTTGGGCGTGGCGCCGCCCTTCCGGCAACCTGTGCGGTATGCTGCCGCACGCGATGAGGTCGACACGTCCATCGACGTACCCCCTGGCGACGCTTGCCAAGCTGCGTCGAGATAAGGTCGACGAGGCCGCTCGTCTGCTCTCCACGGCCACGTGCGAGCTCGAGCGTAGGGTAGCGGAGAGGACCCGTGCCGAGCGCCGCCGCGACGATCTCGAGCGCGAGGTCGAGGGCGTCCAGCGCGTCGAGCGCGACGCGCTCGACCGAGGGGACTTGAGCGCGGCCGACCTGGCACGAGCGGACGCGTGGGGGTCGCGGGTGGCGGGGGAGCGAGACGTGCTCGCGGCGGACGCCGAGCGGGCGCGCACGGCGGAGCAGCAAGCCCTCGACCGAAGGGACGCGACGTGCGTGGACTTGCGATCGCGCCGGGCGGAGGCGCGCAGCGTCGACGTGCACCGCGAGCGATGGGAAGAGCGCGCCCGAAACGACGCAGAAAAGTGCGAGGAGGTCGAGTCGGCGGAGGCGTGGAGGCCCCCGCGGTGAGGTCGGACATCGCGCTCCTGTTCGGCGTCGCGCTCGCTGGGTGCCCGAGCGGGAGCCCCCCGGGTGCGCGACAGCCTCCGGGTCCCACGTCATCGTTTCTCGCTCGCGGCGAGCCAGGCGCGGCGGCGCCCGGCCCCGCGGAGGGACCGCCGCTCCTCGAGCAAGGGATGCCGAGGCTCGCGCCGGTCCTCGACGACCCGCGCCTCGCGGCGGCGAAGGACGAGGAGACCGCGGGGGACGACGCCGCGGCGGCGCGCGAGGTCGATCGCGTGGCGGCCGGAGCGACGCTCGACCCGATGCAGCGCTGCGCTTGGAGCTACGTTTCGGGGCGGCTTCACCTCGCGGCCGGTGAGGGCGCAGAGGCGGCTCCGGCGTTCGAGACCGCAGCCGCGGGGGGGGAGAGCGGTGCGCCGTGTCCGCTCGTTTCGTACGCGCGACTTCGGCAGGCGCAGGCGCTCCTTAGGGCGGGGCGTTACGACGAGGCCATCGCGGTCGCGAGGAACGTCGGGGAGGACCTCACCGGCCGGGACGAGGCACAGCTGGTGCTCGCCGATGCACTCGCCGGCAAGGGCGATCGGGCGGCGGCCGTCCCTATCTGGCGCGACCGCCTGGGCGCGAACCCGCGCGGCTTTCGATGGGTGGATGTGGCGCTCCAGCTCGCAGGCGCCCTCCTCGACGGGGTCGACGGTCCTCCGTCCTCGCGCGCCGACGAGGCCTTCGCGTTGACGACGCGCGTGCTCGTCGAGGCGCCCGTGGCGGCCGACAAGCTCGACGCGGCGGCCACGCGCGCGCGGGCCTGGGCCGCCAAGAAGTCCAGCCCTCCACCGGCCCTCACCCCCGAAGAACGCGCCCGCCAGGCGCAAGCCTGGCTGGACGCCCAGCAGCCGAAACACGCCAAGCAGGCCGCCGAAGAGCTGCTGAAGGCGTGGCCCCGATCAGAGAAGGCGTATCACGAGGCCCTCTGCAAGGCGGCCGTCGTGCGTGCGCACGCGCTGCCGCACGGCAAGTGGGCCGACGCGGCGCTTGCGTGGGGAGACGCGATCGACCGGTGCGACGGGGAAGAGGCTCTCGTCACGGCGCTCTACTTCGGCGCCAAGGCCAGCTCGTCGGCGAAGCGCAACGACGAGGCCCTCGCGCGCTACGCGCGGATCGAGCGGCTCTTCCCGAAGCACCGCCTGGCCGACGACGCGCGCCTGCGGGCGTCGATCGTTCTGCAGGAGGAGGGAGATGGGGCGCGCGCAGTCGCCATGCTCACCTCGTTGCCCGACGCGTATCCGGAGGGGGACATGCGCGATGAGGCGCTGTTCCGGGTCGCTCTCGACGCGTTCTCGCGGCACGATCTGACGGGGGCTGCGGCGGCGCTCGACCGCATGATGGCGCTCGCGCCCGAGCCGGGCCGTCCCGTTGCCTCGCCGCTCTCGGGCAGGGCCGAGTACTTCCGCGCCCGCGTGGCGGAGCTGCAAGGCGACACCGCTGACGCAAATAAGCGCTACGCAGCGCTCGTCGCGCGCGAGCCGCTCACCTACTACATGCTGCTCGCCTACTCCCGTCTGCGCGACAGGGACGATTCCCTCGCGCGGTCCACGGTCGAGGCCGCCGTCGCGAGCGAGAGCGAGGGGCCCTTCCTCACGCGCGAGCACGCGGAGCTCGCCTCGCCGGGCCTGCAGCGGTTCGTTCGGCTGCTCGAGGTAGGGGAGGTCGAGGCCGCGCGCCGGGAGGCGGCGAACGCAGGCCTGGTCGGCGAGGGCGTCGACCCGGAGGTCGTCTGGACGATCGCCTGGCTCTACGACGGCGCAGGGGTCCCGGAGACCGGGCATTCCTTCACGCGCGCCCGTCTCGTCGACTTTCGGGGTCATTGGCCCGCTGGCCGATGGAAGCTTGCGTGGCGGGTGGCGTATCCGCGCGCGTGGGACCGCGAGGTTTCGCGCGAGAGCGAGTCGACCCATGTGCCCACCGCGCTGACGTGGGCCATCATGCGCGAAGAGTCTTCGTTCAATCCGCAGGCGCGAAGCGCCGCCAACGCTGTCGGCCTCATGCAGCTGATGGCGACGACGGCCCGCAAGGTCGCAGCCGGGACTGCGCTTCCGTACGACGACCAGGCGCTCGAGCGGCCCGAGGTCTCGATCGCGCTCGGGACCCGGCTCCTATCGTCGCTGCGCGCGTCGTTTCCGGTGGCGCCTGCCTTGGCCATCGCGGCGTACAACGGGGGCCCCACGTCGGTGCGGCGGTGGCTGGCCGATCCCTCCTCGAACGACTTCGACTTCTTCGTCGAGCGAATCCCGTTCGACGAGACGCGCGGCTACCTGAAGCGCGTCCTCGCGAGCGAGGCCGCGTATGCCTTCCTGTACGCGCCCGCCGCGCTCGACGAGCTGCTCACGCTCCCGGCGCGATTGCCTTCGCCGTGATCCACGTAGAGCCCCGCCGGACACAGTGTCGTTCCGTGTGAATGCAGCGGCCAAACTCAGTCGGCGTCGCCGGTGGGTCGTGCCTACGGCTCCGCCGCAATGAGGCCGATGTCGAGCATAGAGGCGGCGCGTCGGCGAGCGACGATGACGTGGTCGAGCAGGGGCGTGCCGACCACGGCGGCGGCCTGCGCGACGCTGCGGGTGAACGTGATGTCCTCGTCGCTCGGCTTGGGGTCGCCGCTTGGGTGATTGTGTACGAGGACGAACGCGCTCGCGGCTTCGCGGAGCGCGATGCGCAGCGGATCGCGGGGCGCGACATGAAGGCCGTGAATACCCCCCGAGGCGACGCGACGGGCGGCCCGGAGGCCGTGGTGACCGTCGAGCGCCAGGAGCCACAACTCCTCGTGATCGAGCGTCGCCAGGCGCGGGCGCGCCCATGCTTCGACGGCCGCGCGATCGGGGAGGCGCGTGACCGTGTCCAACGACGCGGCGAAGGCCGCGCGCCGTCCGAGCTCGATCGCGGCGGCCAGGCGAGCCGCCTTGGCCGCGCCCATGCCCGCGCGATGACCGAGCTCGCCGATTCCGGCTCTCGCGAGGCCTGCGACGCCGCCCTGTTCCTCGAGCACGAGCGAAGCGAGGACGCCGACCGGCACCCCGTGGCTTCCCGTCCCGAGCAGGATGGCCACGAGCTCGGCGTCGCCCAGCTGGTCCACCCCGACGGCGAGCGCTCGTTCCCGTGGGCCGATCCACTCCTCGGACATCGTCGTGATCTGCACGGAGGCACGAGATCCACGCGCCGTGCCAGTCGCGAAAAATCGGCGGACAGGCCACGTTCGCGCGCCGCGCGCCGTCCCGTGTCGAATCGCGCCGTCCCGGGACACCCGCGGGCGCGGCGACCATCACGCCGTCATGGGCTCGCGGCCGGGGCGGAGACGCAGATCCCGTAGGTGGGATCCGGAAAGAGCGGCAAGCCGCCTTTGCACGTCATCATGGCGGGTCCGATCCCCTGGCACTCGTTGACGCCGTTCTGTCCCACGGTGTGGCAAAGGGCGTAGCAGGTCTTGCTCCCCTCGGGTCCGAGGCAAACGAGGTCGTCGCCGCAATGGTCCGTATTGCAGGGATCTCCGGCCTTGGCCTTGCCTACCGCGACGCAGCTCGTCTTCCCGTCGCCCTTGACGACGGCGCAAGTCGAGCCCGGGAAGCAGTCGAGACCGTCGAGCAGCGTGCATGAGTGAGTTGTCGGCACAATCGGCATGCACACCGGCACCGACGTCCAGCTGAACGGGACGACCGACTGGATGTCGCAAAACTCGTTCGAGCCGCATTGGCTGTCGCCGCCACAGCAATAGTGTCGGCACGTGCCCGTCCCGGCTCCGACGCACTCGAACCCCGCCGCGCAATCGACCGGCCAGAGACAGGCCTGTCCGTCGACGCCGCTTCCGGCCGGTACGCACGTCGGCTGGCCGGCGGTTTCTCCGAGCGCGGCGACGTGGCAAGCGAGGGCCGACGCGTCGGTGCCGCTGTAGCCGTACGCCCCGCCGTCCGAGACGTGTGCGCACACCGGCGGAGCCGCGTCCGGCGCGTCGGGAAGGCAATCGCCGGGCGACGGGGCGGGGCCGGCATTGCAAAGGGGGCTCCCCTGGTAGACGGGGGCAACGGCCGCCTCGGCCACGGCCGGCGACGGACCGACGCCGGCCTCGATGGCCTCTTCGTCGGCCGGGAGCGGGGCCGTGGCATCCATCGCCGGGGGAGGCGGGCGGACGGTGGTCTTACCCGGCTCGGGCGCGTCCACCACCCCTCCCGCGGCGCTGCAACCCGCAAGGCTCAGCGCGGCGAGCAACCACGGACCGCGAGCGACAAAACGGGAACTCCTCATCGAAAAGCCAAGGTCGGTGGATCCGCCGGGAGCGGACGGTTTGACCGACGCCTTTGATTCTGGACGCAGACGGCCCCGAGCGCCACCTGGAAGGCGCCTCGACCGGAGAGGTTGACGCAAAATAGCTGTTTTTGTTGATGCTTTGCTATGGCGCCTCAACGTCGCGGACGACGAAATTGCCCGCGGCGTCGAACGCGCGTACCGCCACGACGTGCGGTCCCGGCGCCGCGGCGAGGAGCGGCGTCAGGTCCACGTCCACCGCCTCCGTGGGGGCGTCGAAGAGGCCGTCCGCGGCCGCCAGCGGCCGCCACTCCAGGCGACCATCCAGGGCGACCTCCACCCGGGCGATAGGGCCCGCGCCGTCGACCACCTCCGCCCGCAAACGCCGCCCCTGCATCGTGAGCGTCTTGAACGTGGGCGGCGTGTTGTCCACGAGCAGCGGTGCACTCTCGAGGGCGTGATGGGTGACGTCGGAGGGCGGGTTCGACATCTCGTCGCTGGCGTCGACGCGCAAGCGGTACTTTCCCTCGGGCAGGGCGGCTGTGTCCCAGTCGAGCTCCGGCTTGGTCAGCGTGTCGTCGGGCGATGTGGCATCGAGCCATCGGGCGCGACCCTCTTGCCGGAACTGGACCCGGTAGCGAAGCTCGTCGCTGTCGGGGTTGTCGACCTTCCATGTCACGTGAATCACGCTGTCGTGCTTCGGCGTGTCGGCGCCGCTCTGGACGACGCCTTCTTTCGTCTCACGCGCCGCCGCCCCCTTCTCATGGGCGGTGATCTCGGTCACGACCGCGCGAAGGTTCTCGGTCACGAAGGCCATCGTCACGTCGGCGATCGACGAGGCGCCGTTCGTCAGGCGAGCGCGAATCTGGACGAAGCGCCCCGCCGGGCTCGTCGCTGCGGACCCCTCGGCGATCGGCGCGCTCCAGGCGCTCCAGGTGCCGTCCGGCGTCACCGTGTCGCCGGTGCGCGTCGAGACCTCCAAGGCCCCGGTCCCCCGCCAACCGACGCGACCGAAGCGCGCGCGCAGTCCCGCGTCGAGGGTCTTGCTCGTCCACACCGCGTCCGGGCCGCCCACCGAGAGCACGCGGTGGACGACTGCCGGGTCGCTGCCGACGTAGACCTTGGCCCGGGCGCCGAGGACGATGGCGCCGATCTGCCTTTCGTCCGAGTGCGACACCATCGACACGTCGTGCGTCTCGTCTACCGTGTAGATACGCCCTTCGGCGCCCGTTCCCACGTACGGCGCGCCGCGCTCGTCCACAGCGAGCGAGACGTAGTGAAAGTCGTCGTGGTGCATCATCCGCTCGGGGCGACCGCGCGCGTCGAACCGCCAGAGCGAGCCTTTGCCCGGCTTCGCGCGCTGGATCGTCGCCGGACCCGCGGGGTTGCGTCCGCCGGTGTTGCGGTGGGTCGAAGAGCTCTCGCTGCTCTCGCTCGTCGACCCGCTCGCCTCCTCGTTGACGATGGCGTAAAGGGCCCCGCCCGGCGCGGTTGCGACCGCGTGTACGTCCTCCCCCGGAAAGTCGTAGAGCACGGTGGCCCGCCCGGCGGCCGTGATGCGATAGAGCAGGCCCTTGCCGCTCGTGCCGGCATATACGGCTCCGTCGTCGCCCACCGCGAGCGAAACAGCGAAGGGGTCGTCCGTCTTGAAGTAGACGCTCGAGGAGCCGTCCGGCTCGACGCGAAACACCTTGCCATCGGGCCCGGTGCCCGCGAAAAGCGCGGTGCCCGTCTTGTCGAAGGCCAGCGCGAAGACGTTGCCGACGTCCGGAAGGGTGGCGAACGGTTCCGCCTTGCCGGCCGACACGCGGTAGATCCGCCCGCTCGTCGTGGCCGCGAAGACGGCGCCCGTCCGGCCGATCGCGAGCGCGTTGACCGCGCTCTCCTTGGTGTCCGCGAAGACGCTTGCGTGGTCGTTGGCGACCCGCACGACTTTGCCGCCTCCCGACGGGCCGGTCCCGACGAGGACCGAGCCGTCGGCGAGCGCCAGCGCGCATCCCGCGGTGGTCCCCGCGTCCGTCGGAAGGGGAGCGGTGCCGACCGTCCAGCCGGGTCGGACGACCCCGTCCGACCCGACGGCGACTCCGTGGACGTCCCCGCCCGAGAGCTTGTCCAGCGTGTCGAGCTCGAAGGTGCGCGTTCCGACGGCGCCGGCATCGCCCGCCGCCAGACTCGCTACCGCGACCGACCCCACCGCGACGAAGACGAGCGCAACGCGCATGAGAACAGTTACTACACCGCTTCGCGCGCGACGTCACAAAGGGCGTCAGCGATCTCGCACGCTGAGCGATCCGATGTAGTCGCTCTTTCCCAACGGAACGCCATTGTGACGCAAGATCGCGTACGAGTGGGTCACGTGGAAGTAAAAGTTCGGGAGCGCCATCTCGACAAGGTAGTCGCAGCCGAGGATCACCTTGCCCTCGAGGAACGGCAGCGAAACGAGCCGTGATTCGGCGCCGTCGAAGTCCGACGCCTTAAACGTGTCGAGGTACGACACGCAGGAACGCACCCGGGCCTGGAGCTCCTCCATGCGCTGCTCGGCGTCGGGGTGCTTCGGGGCCTCCTTGCCGGAGAGGCGCGCGGCCGCGAACTTCGCGTTGTCGCAGGACGACTGAACCTGCCGGACGAGCGGATACTGGTCCGGCGCGAGCCGCGCCAAGAGAAGGGTGTCCGGCTCGAAGGACTTGGTTTTGGCGTACTCGGCGGCCTTGTCGAGCCAGCTTCCGAGCGATTTGAGCATCTTTTTCTGCTGGGCGATGCTCGCGTGGACGAATGACATGAGAACCTCCGGGAGGGGGGCGTCGCGCGACCCGAGTTCGGGGGAGACGCTCTCCCCCGGGGCCCCGAAATCGAAGAGACGGACGCGCGCGGTCAGGGTTGATGCGCCGGGTGCACCGCCGGTTGCGCCGATAGGGCCAGGCCCTCGCGGTCGAGCTCTGCGAGCGCGGCCCGGGTGCGCGCCGCGCGGGCGGGCTGACCGAAGCGGACGTTGTCCTCGAGGGCCCGGTCGAAATGCCGGCGGGCGTCGGCCCTCATGCCCAGGAAGCGAGCGAGCGCGCCGAGGTAGTGGGAGACGGACCCCAGGCTCACCGAGAAGCCGCTCACCGCGCAGCGGTCCGCATACGGCAGGAGCGCGTCGTAGAGCATGCGGGCGCGGCGGGTGTCGGACAGGGCCTGCGCCGCGAGCGAGAGCTTCGACAAGACGTACGGGTAGCTGCCGTCGCGCGTCACGCCGCGCAGATCGGTCCCCACTAGGTTATCGAGGGCCGCCGCGGCGCCGCGCAGATCTCCAACGTCGATGAGTCCGAGGATCCGCTCGGCCTCGAACTGCGGAATGCCGGCCGCCCACTTCCAACCGACTTCGGGGCTGCCCCCGATGACCAACATGGACCCGAAGGGGAGCGGCCGGTCGTTGCGCGCCCAGCTGAGCGCGTTCATGTGCGCGGCGTACTGGTAGGTCGCGCTGGCCTGGAAGGGTGCGCTGTTGGCCAGGAGCTCGTTGAAGCGAGCCTCGGCGCGGTCGAAGTCCCCTGCGTTGGCGGCCGCCTGCGCGCGCACCCGCTCGTACTGCCAGATCGCCTCCGGTAGTCGCATGAGACGGGCGCACTCCCCGAACGCCTCGAGTGCTCGCTCGGCGCCCTTCATGTCCCCGCGCTGGAGCAGGGCGTTGTAGCGCGCGAAGAACGCCTCGGCGCTCCACCAGCTGATCGGCGGCCCGTCGAGCTTGAGGATCTCGTCCACCCGCGCGAGGAGCGAGTCGGTCGAGTCCGGACCGGAGAGCGAGTGGAGCGATGCCACCATCGCCTCCATTTCCAGCGCGTGGTCACCGAGCTCCCGCGCGAGGCCGAGCGCCTTCTCCGCGAGCTCGCCGCTGACCCGGCAATCGAGCGAGTACGGCGGAATGGTCGACAGCAATAGATAGGCCTGCGCGCGTCGGGTCGTCGCCGACTCGGGCAACAAGCGGAGCGATTCCTCCAGCGCGCCGAGGACGAGGGGGTCCGCGATGGTGGCGAGCCAGACCGTAGGCCGCAGGCTCCGCGCGACCTCGACCAGCAGGTCCGCGAAGCTCTCGCGCTGCGCCAACTCAATTGCCTGCACGCACTGCTGCCGCGCTTCGGGGGTCCGGCCGACCCATCGTAGCGCCGCCGCACTCGCGAGGAGGACTTCGCACGTCGCGCGCGGGTCCGGGGTGCACCCGTAGCCCTGCGCCGCGAGCGTCCAAGCGTAGAACTGCGCCGCGTCGTCGTATGCGAATACGCGCGCGGCGTCGTTGCCCGCGAGGCGACTGAACCGCGCGACGTCCTCCGCAGGCGCTTCCGGAAGGGCGTGATGCAGGTGGTAGGCGATTGCGGCCGTCCTCGGCTCCACCACTGCGGCGCTGCGCAGTGCGTCCGCCGTGGCCATGTGAAGTCTCACGCGGTCCGCGGCGGGGAGCGCCTCGTAGAGGGCCTCGCGAATGAGCGCGTGGCTGAAAGCGTAAACGTGAGCGTCCTGTCGCGGCTCGATGAACCTCGCTTGGACGGCGGCGTCTAGGCGGGCAAGTAGCCGCTCGGGAGGCACGGGCGCGACCACCCGCCTGAGCACCGAGAGCTCGAACTCTTCCCCGACGACCGACGCCGCCTCGAGCACCCGTCGAACTTCGGCGTCCAGCGTCCCGACGCGATCGCGCAAGAGTTCACGCGCGACCTCCGGCAGCTCCACGTCCTGGGGGCGCAGCTCCGCGCGGCCCTCGGCGCGGCTGGCCACCAGGCGAACGGCTTCGCGCAAAAACAGGGGATTGCCGGCGGTCTTGGCGAAGACGGCGCGCGCGAGCTCATTGGGCACGGCGTACCCCACCGTGTCGTCGATGTACCGCTCCACGTCGTGCAGCGTCAGGCCCGAGAGCGCGATGACTTCGCATTCGCGGATGCGCGCGGGAAGGGCCTTGCCGACGGAGGTATCCACGCCGGCCCCCTCGCGCGCGGTGGCGATGACGAGGATCTTCGCGTGGGCGAGCTCGGGCGCCAGCAGCGCGAACGCTTCGAGCGACCCCTCGTCGGCCGCGTG
>DATGJA010000629.1:0-2164 GCA_035295445.1 Polyangiaceae bacterium
GCATCCGCGCAAGGACGGCGTTCACCTCGGGCATCACGTCCTTGCCGTCCACGAGGATGGGCCGGTTCGACCGGTTGCGCAGCGCCACGTGGAGTACCGCGCGGCCTTCGGTCCCGTTGATCTTCGCGCCCGACATCATCCGATCGCGCCACGATGCGACGCCAGCCTGCCGCGCGAGGGCGAAGAGAAGTGCCATCGTCTCGTCGGTGACGCGGTTCTTCGAGTAGTCGACGAGCAGGTCCTCCACCTCGACCGAAAAGCGCTCGAAGCGGCGGGTATCCCCCTCGAAGAGGGCCCGTACGTTCAGATCCCGGTGGGCGTCGCGATGGCGAAGCAGGGCCTGCCATGCGGGCGAGTCGGTCAGTGTGCTCATGGGACGTCGGCCCGCAGGATAGCCGGGAACGCCGGAGGCGGGGCAGGAGCAAGCCCCGGACGGCAACGCGATCCGGCACTGTGCCACATGGCACACCGCAGCCCCTTCCAGAGACACGCAAGTCATTGAAACCACGTGGAACAGACTTGGCGCCGACTGTGCTCTTGCCCTCCCCGGAGCCAACCAATGCGCATCCCCCGCCTTTCCCGCCTCCCGCTTATCGCTTCCTTCCTTCGCTTAACCCTTCTTTCCGGCGCGCTGACGTTCGCCGCGGCTTGCAGCGGGGGCGCCCCGGCCCCCCCGGCGGGGACCCCCGTCGTCGGTCAAACCGACTTCGTCTCGGCGCCTCCCGCGGGACGGGGCGGCGGCAACTCCGCGAGCTTCGGGGCCGCGGGGGGAGGGGTCGCGTTGAACGCGAGCGCGAGCACGAGCACGAGCTCGGCTGCCGCGCCTGCGGCGAGCGGCGGAACGGGCACAGCGCGCACCGTCCAAGAGACGGACCTGTACCGCTTCGACGCCGCGACCAACCGCCTCTACTACCTCAATAGCTACCGGGGCTTGATGGTCTTCGACCTCACGAACGTCGATCAGCCCAAGCTCCTCGGTCGCTCGCCGATCTTCGGCACGCCGGTCCAGATGTTCGTCCAGGGGACGACAGCGGTCGTCGTCGTCGCGGACTGGTACGGGACGCTCGACAGCGGCGCGCCGTTTCATGGGTCGATCGTTCGCGGTCTCGACGCCAGCGACCCGGCGAACATCAAGGTGATCGGGGACGCGAAACTCGGGGGCTGGATCCAGGACACCCGCGTGGTCGGCAACATTCTCTACGCCGTCAGCGAGGACTACGGCTGGACGTACGGCTGGTGGGGCGGCGGCGGCGTGGCCTTCGGTGCCCCGGCGATCGGTGGGTCCAGCAGCGCGTCGGTCATCGTCTCGTCCGTCAACTTCGCGGGGGGTGCGATCACCGCCGTGAGCTCGAAGACGTATGCAGGGTACGGCGCCGTGTTCAACGTGACCCCCAGCTCGATCATGCTCGCCCATCCCGCCCCGCCGGGCGACTCGGGCGTTGCGCCGGCGCAGACCGTCCTTCAATACCTCGACATCACCGACCCGAACGGCGCCATCGCCGAGCGGGGCTCGATCACCGTCGACGGAGCGGTCGAGGGCTGGGGCCCCGACAACGGCCGTTGGAATCTCGACTTCGCCGACGGCAAGACGGCGCACACGATCGGCAGCTTGGACACCTACGCGTCCTCGGGGTCGAACTTCGTGCTCGCCACCGCCGATTTCTCGAATCCCGACGCGCCCGTGCTCGATTCGACGCTCCCCATCGCCTCCCCGGGGTGGACGCCGGCCGCTCGCTTCGACAGCCAGCGCATGTACTTGTCCGAGAGCTCGTACTCGAGCGCGAGCGGCACGACGCCGCTTCAGATCTACGACCTGTCCAAGCCCACCGCCCCCGCCCTCGCCGGACAGACGACCATCCCGGGGAGCGTGTGGCTCATCCTGCCCTCGGGCAATCAGCTCTTTGCGCTGGGACAAGACACCACCGCGAGCACGAGCTCGTCGCAGGTGTCGCTCAAGTACCTCGACGTCACCGACGCGACCAAGCCCACGCTCATCGGCATGTCGAACTTCGGCAGCGGTTGGGCATGGACCCCCGCAGCCGACACGTTCAAGGCGTTCGTCCGCGGCACGACCCTGGATGGCTCGCAGGGGCTCGTCCTCCTGCCGTTTAGCGGGTGGAGCTGGAACGCGCAGCAGTACAACAACGGCGTCCAGCTCATCGAG
>DATGJA010000630.1:0-2828 GCA_035295445.1 Polyangiaceae bacterium
TACGTGACGGTGGCCGAGGAGCAGGGCGTTCCACGCGCGGCGATCCGCGGCACGGTGCAGAACGACATCCTCAAGGAGTACATCGCGCGGGGCACCTACATTCACCCGCCGCGCCCGTCGCTCCGGCTCATCACCGACACGTTCGCCTGGTGCGCCCGCGAGACCCCGAAGTGGAACACGATATCGATCAGCGGATACCACATCCGCGAGGCGGGGGCCGACGCAGCCCAGGAGCTCGCGTTCACCCTTGCCGACGGAATCGCCTACGTGACCGCGGCCGTCGAGGCGGGCCTCGACGTGGACCGATTCGGCGCGCAGCTCTCCTTCTTTTTCAACGTCCACAACAACCTCGTCGAGGAGGTCGCGAAGTTTCGCGCCGGCCGGCGCATCTGGAGCACGATCATGGGCGAGCGCTTCGGCGCCAAGACCGATCGCGCACGCGCGCTGCGCTTCCATTGCCAGACGGCCGGGGTGACGCTGACCGCTCAGCAACCGCTCGTCAACGTCGCCCGAGTGACCGTGCAGACGCTGGCCGCCGTCCTCGGAGGGTGTCAATCGCTGCACACCAACTCGTTCGACGAGGCGCTGGGCCTACCCACGAGCGAGGCGGCGACGATCGCGCTCAGGACCCAACAGGTCGTCGCGTACGAGAGCGGCGTGGCCGATTTCGTGGACGCCCTCGCCGGGAGCTACGCGGTCGAGTCGCTGACCGCGGACCTCGAGAAGGCGGCGTTGGACTACATTCGAAGGATCGATGAAATGGGCGGAATGGTCGCGGCGATCGAGCACGGCTATCCCCAGCGCGAGATCCAGAGGACGTCGTACGAATATCAGCTCGAGGTCGAGCGCAAGGAGCGCCTGGTCGTCGGCGTCAACGCGTTCGTCCAGGAGGCCGCGCCCGTCCCCGTCATGCGGGTCGACCCGAAGATCGAGTCGCAACAGGTCGAGCGGCTTCGCGCGATGCGCGCGCGACGCGACGCAGGCAAACACGCAGCCGCCCTCGAGCGCATCGAGCGCGCCGCGCGCGCGACCGACAACGTTTTGCCCCATTTGCTCGACGCGGTGAAGGCCTGCGCGACGGTCGGCGAGATCGCGAACGTACTGCGATCGGCGTGGGGCGAGCACGTCGAGAAGCTCGTCGTCTAAGTCCGCACGCTCGAGCGAAGCGAGAGAACGGACTAGGGATGCCTAACGCGCCCGCACGCTCGAGCGAAGCGAGAGTTCGGACGACTCACCCAACGCGCGCCCGCACGCTCGAGCGAAGCGAGAGAACGGACTAGGGGCACCCCACCAAGCGCCGCGGTATGCTTCGCGCGTGCGCCGCCTCGCGCCGCTCCTCTGGGTCGGGATGGCAGCCGTCGTGGCGTGCGGATCCCACCCGCCGAACCGCCTCGTCCTCCATTTCGACGCGAGCGCCGGAGGCGACGGCGGGACGACCGACGCGGCCACGGATGACTCCGGCGACGACGGCGGAGCAGTGGACCCCACGCTCGGCGGCCCGTGCGTGGACGACGCGCAGTGCGACGACTCGATCGCGTGTACGTACGACTCGTGCGACGGATCGGTCGGGCGCTGCCGCAACGTGCCCGACGACGCGCAGTGCGACGACGGCGTCTTCTGCGACGGCAAGGAGCGCTGCGTCCTCAGGCACGGCTGCCAGCCCGGTCCCGTCGAGACGTGCGAGGACGGGAACGAGTGCACCATCGACACGTGCGTCGAGGCGACCAAGAGCTGCTCGAACACGCCGCGGGACGAGGACGGCGACGGCGACCCCGACGCGCACTGCGTGCCGCACCGCGATTGCAACGACCTCGACCCCACTGTCTCGAGCCAGCACGCCGAGGTCTGCGCCAACGGCAAGGACGACAACTGCAACGGGCAAGTGGACGAGCAGCCTTGCGTTACCGCACCCGGCGACGGCTGCATGACCACCGTCCCCCTCGGAGGTCCCGGCACCTACGCTCTCTCGACGCTCGGCTGCGACAAGACGTTCACGACGTCATGCTCGGTCTCGAAGCCCCAGGCGGCGAGCGACGTCGTCTCGTCGGTCGTCGTTCCGCCGGGGCCGAACGTGGACCTCGAAGTGTGGGCGACGTCGAGCGTCGAGGTCGCCGTGGCCATCGACGCGTCGTGCGGGCAAGCGTCGAGCGAGCTCGCCTGCGGATCGGGGCCCGGCGCGACGTCGGTCCGGGCGCGCGCCCGCAACGTGGCCCCCGGCACGTACTTCGTCGTGGCGACGACGGCCTCGCAGACGAGCGACGTGACGCTCGCGGTCCAGTTCCTCACGCCGTCGTCCCCGCCGACGAACGTGGACTGCGCGAGCGCGATACCTCTGGCGCCCAACACGCCCACGACGGTCTCGATCGTCGACCCACCGACCCGCCTTGCCAGCGCGTGTCCGGCGAGCACGGGCGCGCTCACGTACTCGCTGGCGCTGTCGGCCCCGTCCGACGTGACCCTCTACGCTTCGACGCTGCGGGGAAGCGGGACCGCCGTTCTGGGCCTGCGCGTCCCCCACTGCACCGACATGGGCGACGAGCTTCGCTGCAGCGCCGGCGACGCGCCCTCGCTCTACGCGCGGGCTCTCGCGCCAGGGACCTACGTGGTGACGGTCGCCGCGACCTCGCCGATCGACGTAAGCGTGCAAGCCGCGCTGTCCCCGCCGACGCCTGCGCCGCCCGACCAGACGTGCTCGGGCTCGCCGTCCCTGGGTCCCGGCGGCTCCCTCGCGTTCGATCTCGCGGCGCACGAGGGGGACATCCGAGATGGTTGCGCCACCGGAGGCCCCGACGCGGCTTACGACCTCGCCCTCCCCTCCGCGTCCGACG
>DATGJA010000631.1:0-5489 GCA_035295445.1 Polyangiaceae bacterium
AGCGAGCACCTCCGCCAGATGCAGCGCGCCTCGCTCCGTCGCATACTCGATTTGGGTCCGGCACGAAAATCCGTTGGCGACGACAAGCGTGGTCGTGTCCGCGCCGCGAACGCGCGGCAAGAGTACCCGTTCACCTGCCGCGAGCGAGACCGATACCTTGTCCTTCTCGTAGCCGAACGAACCGGCCATTCCACAGCACCCGGACTCAAGCACCTCGACCTCGAGCCCCATCTGCTCGAGCACACGGCGTTCGGGATCGAGCTTCATGATGGCCTTGTGGTGGCAATGACCCTGCACGATCGCCTTCCCGTGGAGCCGTGACGGAGACCAACCTCGAGCTCGTACTCTGCCGCTCGTGAGAAACTCGCTGAGCGTCATGACCTGCTCACCCAGCATGCGGGCGTCCCCTCGCTCCGGGAAGAGACTCCGCAGCTCGTCCCTGAAGACGGACGCGCAGCTGGGCTCCAGAACGATGATCGGCGTGCGCGCTCGGATCTCGTCGCGGAGGACATGCAGGACGCGTTCGAGGTAGCGCTTGGCGAGACCGAGCATGCCGTAGTCGTACAGCGGTCGGCCGCAGCACAAGTGGTCGCGTGGAACGACGACCCGAAAGCCAATGTCTTCGATGACCGACGTGGCGGCGGCCGCCACTTCGGGGGTGAAGTGGTTGTTGAACGTGTCGGCCCACAGGATGACGCGCTCGCCGCCTTCGTTCTTCGGCGAGCGCGCCGCGAACCACCGCTGGAACGTCCGGGCGGCGAACGGTGGAATGGGACGCCGCAGAGATGCGCCCACCGCCACCTTGGCGATGGCGGACAGGACCGGCGATTGGGTGACGAGGTTCACCAATCCCGGAGCCGAGCTCGCGAGCCGCGCCCATTGGTCGATCAGCCCGAAGGCGTAGGCGCTCCTCGGCCGGAGGCGACCTTTCCAATAGTGAGCAAGAAACTCCGCCTTGTAGGTGGCGACGTCGACGTTGACAGGGCAATCTCCCTTGCAGCCCTTGCAAGACAGGCACAGATCCAGCGCCTCTTTTACGTGCTTGTCGCGCCATCCGTTCTTTACGGCGCCCCGCTGCATCTCGAACAGCAGGTGAGCGCGGCCGCGCGTCGAGTGCTCTTCTTCGCGCGTCACCATGAACGACGGACACATCGTGTCCTGGTCACCGTCGCCGGTCAGCCGGCGGCACTTTCCGATGCCGACGCAGCGGAGAGTCGCGTGCGCAAAGCTGCCTCGGTCGTCCGGGTACTTGAAATAGGTTTCGAGCTCCTTCGGCGCATAGTCGGGGCCGAGCCGAAGGTTCTCGTCGACGCGGTATGGATCGACGACCTTTCCCGGGTTCATTTTCGAGTCAGGATCCCAAATCGATTTGAACTCGCGGAACGCCCCGACCAGCTCGGGGCCGAACATTTTGCCCAAGAACTCAGCCTTCGACTGGCCGTCGCCGTGCTCTCCAGAGATTGAGCCGCCGTACTTGACGGCGACTAGATCCGTCGCCTCTTCCATGTAGCGCCGCCATTGGGCGATGCCGTGGACGCTAGTGAGATCGAAGCTGACCCGGCAATGGATGCACCCCATGCCGAAGTGACCGTACATCGCGGAGTCGTACCGGTACTTGTCCCAAAGAGAGCGGAGGTCGCGAAGGTACGCGCCGACATGCTCGGGGGCGACGGCCGAATCTTCCCAACCTTCCCACGTGTCCGATTCGCCGGGCACGAACGCGGTCGCCCCCAGCCCCGATTCTCGCACGAGCCAAACGTGGTGCTGCGCTGCCATGTCGGTGACGACCTTGACCGACGGAGGGCGTGCCGCCTTCGAAACCTTGGCGACGAGGGCCTCGGCCCTCTCTCGGGCTTCACCATCCGTTTCTCCCCCGAACTCCGCGAAGAGCCACCCCAGGCCGGGCGGGAGCAGCCCCAGGAACTTTTCGTGCGGGTCGTGCTTCGTTCGAACGTGCTCGTAGATCCGGGCGTCCATCGCCTCCAGCCCGATCGGCTTGAACGCGAGCACGTCCATGATGTGATCGGCCGCTCGATAGACGTCGGCATAGCCGAGTACGACGAGAACGCGTCGCGGCGGGTCGGGCACGAGACGAACCGTCATCTCGAGCATCGCAACGCACGTGCCCTCGCTGCCGACGAGCGCACGTGCGACGTTGAAGCGACCGTCGTCTCCGGGAAGGAGCGAGTCGAGGTTGTAGCCCGAAACGCGCCGAGGGATCTTCGGGTACCGGGCGCGGACAAGGTCGCCGTACTTGGCGCGAAGGCGTTGAAGCTTGGCGTAGATCGCGGCGTGGCGCCCGCCTCTCTCGATCGCGGCGCGCAGGGAGTCCTCGTCCATCCACCCCAGACGCATTTGGGTCCCATCGTAGAGCAGGACCTCCATCTCCTCCGTGTTGTCGACGGCCTTTCCCGCCATCTGCGCATAGATCCCGCAGGAGTTGTTTGCGAGCATGCCTCCGAAGCAACAGTGGTCGTGGGTCGCGGGCCGCGGGCCATATGTCAACCCGAAGGGACGGGCCGCATGCACGACCTCGTCGCAGATCACTCCTGGCTCGACTCGTGCGGTCCGCCGCTCGGGATCGAGGTCCAAGATGCGATTCAAGTACCTCGACCAATCGACCACGACGGCGGCGTTGGTGGTCTGGCCGCAGAGACCGGTGCCCCCGGCTCGTGAGACGATGGGCGCTCCGAAGGATCGACACGCGGAGAACGTCGCCACGACGTCGTCCTTCGAGCGCGGAATGACGACGCCGAGCGGCACTTGGCGATAGTTCGACGCGTCGTGGGCGTATAGCGCGCGGGCGCCGTCGTCGAATCGAACCTCGCCCTCGACCGAGCGCCGAAGCTCCGCCCAGAGCCCGCGCACGTCGATCGCCGTCGAGGCATGTCGCACCAGACGTGAGGAGGCGATGAGCGGCTCGCCGGTCGTCGCGGTAGGCATGGCTCAGTCCTTCTTCGCGATTCTCGGAAATACGTGCTGGAGAGCCTGCTTGACGATGCTCCCTTCGTGCTCCTCACCCTTGAGCATGCTCATGCCGAAGCTCCGCATCTGCTCCAGCGTGATGTGTGGCGGTAGTGGGGGAACGTTCGGGTCGACCAGCGCCTCAAGGAGCACGGGCACCGGCGAGGCGAGGGCCCTCTCCCACGCGCCCGGGAGATCATCCGTGTGGTCAACGCGGATTCCGCGGAGACCGGTGAGCTCGGCGTATTGGGCGTAGGGAAAGTCGGGTAGTTCCTGTGAGGCGGCGTAGCGAGTATCGCCCGCCATCGCGCGCATCTCCCAAGTCACCTGGTTCAGATCGTTGTTGTGAAGAACGAGAACGACGAGGCGCGGGTCCCTCCACTCCTCCCAGTATTTCTTGATCGTCAGGAGCTCGTTCATGCCGTTCATCTGCATCGCCCCGTCACCGATCAAGGCGATGACGGGCCGGTTCGGATGAGCGAACTTTGCCGCGATGGCGTACGGAAGGCCGCATCCCATCGTTGCGAGTGAGCCGGAGAGTGTCGCCTGCATTCCCCGTCGCAGAGTGAGGTCGCGCGCGAACCAGTTCGCCGCACTCCCTGAGTCGGCGCAGATGATCGCCTTTTCGGGAAGACGAGGCGACAGCTCCCAGAATACTCGCTGCGGGTTGATCGGATCCGCCGCCACGTGGGCGCGGTCCTTCATCAGGGCGGACCAATCCGCGACGCTCTTGATGATGCGGCTTTCCCAGGTCCGATCGCTCTTTCGCCTCAAGAAGGGGACGAGCGCGGCGAGGGTGAGCTTCGCGTCGCCGACGAGATTCACCTCCATCGGATAGCGAATGCCGATCTGCCGCGCGTCGATGTCGATCTGAACGCCGCGCGCCTTGCCTTCCTTCGGCAAGAACTCGGAGTACGGAAAGGACGACCCCACCATGAGCAGCGTGTCGCAATCCATCATCATGTCCCAACTAGGCTTCGATCCGAGGAGCCCGATCGAGCCCGTCACGAAGGGCAGATCGTCGGGAACCACCGAACGCCCGAGGAGGGCCTTCGCGATCCCGGCAGCGGTGAAGTCCTGGACCAGAAGGATCTCGTCGACGGCTTCCTTCGCTCCTGCGCCGACGAGCATCGCGATCCGTTGCCCCGCATTCAACACCTCCGCGGCACGCGCGAGCTCCGACTCGGCGGGAACCACGCGGGGCGCGGCGTACCCGACGCCCGAATGGACCGTGTCGTGGGCGTGGGGAGGCGTTTCGACCGCGCTCATCTCCTGCACGTTCTTGGGAACGACGATGCAGGTCGGGCAACGTTCGCTCGCGGCCGTTCGGAACGCCCGGTCGACAAGGAAGCGCACCTGGGCGGGGCTCATGGCGGTGTGGACGTATTCGCTTGCGACGTCCTTGAAGAGCGTCGGCAGATCGACCTCTTGCTGGTAGGAGCCCCCCATCGCCGTCGTCGCGGCTTGGCCTACGATGGCCACGACGGGCTGATGGTCCATCTTGGCATCGTAGAGGCCGTTGAGCAGGTGTATGGCACCGGGCCCTGACGTCGCCATGCATACTCCGACCTTGCCGGTGAACTTGGCGTAGCCGCAAGCCATGAAGGCGGCCATTTCCTCGTGCCTGACCTGAACGAAGCGGCAGCCATGATCGTTTCGATTGAAGGCACCCAAGAGGCCGTTGATACCGTCTCCGGGATAGCCGAACACGTGCGCGACGCCCCACTCGGCCAAGCGCTCGAGGAATTGGTCACTGACGTTCTTGCTCATACGTGGCCTCCCGGTATTGGCCATGCAACATCCGGAGCACGAACGGAAAGAGCCCAGGAGGTGTCCATGAGACGCTCGCTTTACAACAAGGTCGTGGTCGTCACCGGCGCCTCTGCAGGGGTAGGGCGGGCGGCCGTCCGGGCGTTCGCCGCGCGAGGCGCTCGCGTCGCGCTTCTCGCCCGGGGTCGCGACGGGCTCGCCGCGGCGGCTCGCGAGGTCGAGGCACTCGGTTCGCACGCGCTGCCGATTTCGGTAGACGTTGCTGATCCGGAAGCGGTCGAGCTCGCGACGGACACGATCGAACGGGAGCTCGGCCCCATCGAGGTTTGGGTGAATGACGCCATGGTCAGCGTCTTCGCCCGGTTCATGGACGTCACCCCGGCCGAGCTCCGGCGAGTCACCGAGGTCACCTATCTAGGCTACGCCTACGGGACCCAGGTGGCCCTCCGGCGAATGCTACCTCGCAATCGAGGGACGATCGTCCAAGTGGGCTCGGCGCTCGCCTACAGGTCGATTCCGCTGCAGGCGGCGTACTGCGCTGCAAAGCACGCGATCCACGGCCTCTGCGAGTCGATTCGAACCGAGCTCCGGCACGACAAGGTGGACGTTCACATCGCTGAAGTGCAATTGCCTGCGATCAACACTCCGCAGTTTTCATGGTCGCGCGCGAAGCTTCGTAGCCGACCGCAACCAGTGCCACCCATCTTTCAGCCAGAGCTCGCGGCTGATGCGATCGTCTTCGCGGCCGAGCATCG
>DATGJA010000632.1:0-5076 GCA_035295445.1 Polyangiaceae bacterium
GAACGACGATGGCTCCTTCGGTCAAGCGCGACGCAGCGGCTAAGCTGTCGGCCCCGGTTCCGATGCCCCACCGCACCTACGACGACGCGCCGCGCCTGCCCGAGGGCGAAAGCGTGGACGTGCGCTCGCTCGCCCGCGGCGAATGGGTCGAGCTCGAGATAGGGCCCGGGCGCGGCTGGTTCCTCGTGGAGCGCGCGGCGGCGGAGCCTCGCGCGGCGCTCGTCGGTCTCGAGGTCCGCCGCAAATGGGCGACCGTCGTCGACGCGCGTCTGGCAGCGAGGGGTCTCGGCCCCCGGGCGCGTGTGTTCGCCGAGGACGCGCGATCCGCGTTGAGGAGACTCGGCCCCGCTGCTGCCGTCCGCCGTGCGTTCGTTCACTTTCCCGATCCGTGGTGGAAGAAGCGGCACCAGAAGCGCCTCCTCGTCCAGGGGGACTTCTTCGACGACGTCGCTCGGTTGCTCGAGACGGGGGGGGAGCTCTTCGTGCAGACCGACGTCGCGGATCGCGCCGACGCTTACGAGCTCCTCGGCTCGGCCGACGCCCGGCTCGAACCGGCGGGTGATGTCCCCGGCAGCGCGCGCCTGACCGACAACCCGTACTGCGCGCGAAGCCCTCGCGAACGCCGCGCGATGGCCGACGGCCTGCCCATTCACCGGCTCCGGTGGAGGCGACGCCCGTGCTGAGGCGTCTCGGCATCCTCGCCTCGTGCGCGAGCCTCGTCGCGGCCGCCCCCGCGGCGTGGGCCGGTGCGCGGGCCATCAAGGGCCCGTACCTCACGAACCTCGCCGACGGCAACGTCGACGTGCGGTTCGAGCTCGATGCTCCCGAGACCGCGTCGGTCGAGGTGACGCGTGAGGGGGCCGGGGCGGGGCGGCCCGGCGTCATTCGCGGTCGCGATCTCTTGCCCGAGCGCTCCACGATGCATGTCGTCCACGTCGGCGGCCTCGAGCCGTCTGCGGCGTACGCGTACACGGTGCGGGTGGGCGGCGCGCCCATCGCGGACGGGCACTTCGTCTCGGCGCCGCCGGCGGCGTCGGCGCAGGATCAGACATTCCTGGTCTATGGCGACGACCGCTCGAACCCCGCCGCGCACGCCGCCGTGGTGCAGGCGATGCAGGCAGTCCCCGCGGACTTTCTCGTCAACACCGGCGACGTCGTCGCCGACGGCGGGAGCGCGGCCGACTGGCAGGCCTTCTTCGACGTCGAGCGCGCGCTCCTGCGCGAGAGGCCTCTCTTCATCGCCATCGGCAACCACGAGCTCTACGACGACCGCGCCGGCGCGAACTTCGCGCGGTACTTCGGCTTCCGGGGTGGAGCGGGGGACGCGGCCCAGCTCTACGGAACGGCGCGCGTCGGCCGGATCCGTCTCTTCGTCCTCAACGCGATGGAAGACTTCGCCGGGGGCGACGAACGCCGCTGGCTCGAAGACGAGCTTGCTCGCGCGGATGCCGAACCCGGCATCGACTGGCGCGTGGCCGTGCTGCACTTCGGGCCGTGGTCCTCGGGCCCCCACGGTCCGAACCGGGGGCTGCGCGACGCGAAGGTGCCCGAGCTCCTCGCCGCCCACAAGGTCGACCTCGTGCTCGCCGGCCACGACCACACGTACGAGCGAGGCGACGGAGGCCTCCTCAAGTACATCGTCTCGGGGGGTGGCGGAGCGCCGCTCTATCCCATCTCGACTTTGGCTCGGACGGCGCGCAAGGTCGAGAGCGCGTATCATTTCGTCCAAATCACGACGACCGCGGACACCGTGCGCGTCGAAGCGCGGCGCGTCGACGGGTCGGTGTTCGATCGGTGCGCGTTCCGCAAAGGAGGGCTGTGGGACTGCGATGACGCCGTTGCGCCGCCCGCTCGGGTGCAGCGCGGGGACGCCCTGCCGGCGCCTCACCCGCCGTCGTCGGGCGGGTCGGAGCGCTGCGCCTGTCGTGTCGTGGGCGGCGGAGCGGGCGGGGACGGTGGATCGAGACGGGCGTTCATCGTGCCCGTGCTCGCCGGGGTCGCGTGGGCGGCTCGTGTGTCGCGTCGGCCGTCGCGTCGGCCCCCGCGGTGACGTCGCGGTTGATCCCGCAGTCGGTGCCCCGCTAGCCTCCATTCCATGATGCGTTGCCGTATCGGGGTGCTGGTGTCGCTCGCGGCCCTTGTTTCGGTCTGTTGCGTTTCCTGCGCCACTTACGAGAACGATCTCGCGCGCGGGCATCACGCGTTCGAGGAGAACGACCACGAGCGGGCGCTCGCCATCTTCCGCGGTCTCGAGCGGGACGTGGGCCGCCTGTCGATCGGCGATCGCGCGCACTACGCTTACCTGCGGGGCATGACGGACTACCGCGTCGGCTTCAAGGCCGAGGCGCGCCACTGGCTGGCGCTGGCCGCCGCGATCGAACAGCAGGCGCCCGGGTCTCTTTCCGAGGACTGGGTGAAGCGGATGAACGACTCGCTCAAAGAGCTCAACGAGTCCGTTTACACCGCGGGGATCGGCTCGCTGACGAACAGCGGTCAGGCGTCGGAGGGGTCCAACGGGGGCGCCGCCGATACGCCTGCCGCGCCGGCCGATTCCGACGACAAGGGCGACAAGAAGACGAAGTCGGACGACAACTAGGCAGCGGGGCCCTCGCCCGGCGAGCAGTCTTCAGCCGGTCCGTAGCGCCAGGAGCTCGTCCTTCGCCGCGAGCCGGCGCTTCTTCAACACCGTCGCTCGCAACCGATCCTCGGGCGTCATGTGCTCTCCGCGTCGGTCGAGCTTGTGAATGAGTCGCTCGAGCGTCCGCTGCCGAAGCTCCAACTCGCCAAGGTCGACGTGCTTCATCGGCGCATACCCTCCTGCACGAGGGGTGCGGTTCACCCCCCGCATGACATCGACGCTAGTCCCAGGGTGCGGGGCGTCAACGGAGGCGTCCGTTCAGGTGCCGTGGCGCCCGCGGAACTCCCCGCCTCCGCGGGTACTCTCAAGGAGCATGAGGACGGGCGCGCGCGCTGCTAGCGGGATCCTCGTCGCGCTCTGCTTGGTCGGGTGCGCGGCGTCGCCCGCGCCCCCCCCGGCGACGCCCCCGCCGACGCGGGTCGACGCGCAGGCGAGGATCGTGACGGCCGACGAGGTGGCCACGGAGGCGGAGCTCGCCGAGCGCGGCGAGCGGGCCTTGATGGAGCAACGCTGGCAGGACGCGGCGACGGCGTACGACACGCTCTTTCGCGCCGACCCGTCGTCGCCTCGCGCCGCGGAGTACGAGTTTGACCTGGGTCTCGCGCTCGAGGGGATGCAGGAGCGCGCGAAGGCCCGCGATGCCTTCCTTGACCTGTCGCGACGTTTCCCGGAGGGGCCCAAGGCGCGCGCGGCCCTCGTCCGCGCGGCGACGCTGGACGCGTTCCTCGAGGACTGGACCGCGCTGGGCGCGATCGGCGAAGCGCTCCTCGCCCGGCCCGACCTCGAGGACGTGGACCGGATCGTGGCCCTCGGCTCGAGGGGCCTGGCGCGGGTCGAGTCGGGCGACGACATGGCCGCCTCGACGGACATCCACGACGGCCTCGACCTGGCCGATCAGCGCCATTACGGCGAGCGCGACGTCCTCCCGGTGGCGGTCGCGCAGCTCCGCTTCGCGCTCGGCGAGCTGCGCCGTGTGCGCTCGGAGCGGATCCGGTTCGACCCTCTGCCGGCGGACTTCCTCGACAAGCTGGAGGAGCGGTGCGCGGGCCTGCTCGAGGCGCAAACGGCGTACGCGCAGGCGGTGCGGTCGATCGACCCGCATTGGGCGGCCATGTCGGGCTACCGCGTCGGCGAGATGTACCGCGTCTTGCATCGCGATCTGGTGAGAATCCCTCCACCGCCGACGTCGAAGACCGAGCGCCAAAAGCAGATCTTCTTCGCGTTCATGCACGTGCGCTATCGCGTGCTCCTCGAGAAGGGTCTGCGCGAGATGGAGCAGACGCTGGCTCTCGGGGAGCGGACGAGCGACTCGTCGTCGTGGATCGATCGAGCACGAGCGGCCAAGGACGAGATGCAGGTGGCGCTCGACGACGAGCGCGCGCAGCTCGAAAAGATGCCGTTCACGGAGGCCGAGGTGAAAAAGGCCCTCGAGCTCCTGCAGAAGAAGACGCTCGCGCAGGCCGCGGCGCGGTGACAGCGCGTCCCTTTTTTTTTGAAGTGGGGGGGGAGAGAGGATCTCCCCCCAAAGCCTGGGGTCGCGGCCCTTCCCTTGACGTCTCTGCCGCGGTGCGCTAGCGAGCGGGCCGCCTCCGCGGGTCCCGTGGTGGCGTCTTTGTTGCTTGCGCGTAGGTGTGCTGTGAAGTAATCTTCGCGCCCCCAAAGCGACGGCCTAGCCGTCGCGAGGGCTGGCGTAGCTCAATCGGCAGAGCACCTGTTTTGTAAACAGGTGGTTAGGGGTTCAAGTCCCCTCGCCAGCTCGTCGGTTCGCCGCGCGTCAGGTCGCGCGCCCCGGCGCCCAGGAAAAGAGCGCCAGGAAGAAGAGGAGAGGAAGCGAAATTATCGAGCTAATCCGGAGGGTTGCCCGAGTGGCCAAAGGGAGCAGACTGTAAATCTGCCGGCTATGCCTTCGATGGTTCGAATCCATCACCCTCCACCGCGCGAGCGGGACTAGCTCACCGGAGCCGTCTGCGGGAGTAGCTCAGTTGGTAGAGCGTCAGCCTTCCAAGCTGAACGTCGCCGGTTCGAACCCGGTCTCCCGCTCGAACCAGCCTCGGAATCGTCGAAAAGGCCCGTCGAGAAGATTCGAAAGGAAACAAACGTCCAGCATGCTCGCCCGGGCCGCCCATCTCACGCGTCCGGCCCGTCGCACCCCGCCCACCTAGCTCAGTGGTAGAGCACTTCCTTGGTAAGGAAGAGGTCACGGGTTCAAGCCCCGTGGTGGGCTCGCCGCCGCCGTACCGCCGACGCACCGTCACCCCACATCGCGCTCAGCTTTTTAGGAGACCCTAGTCATGGCCAAGGAGAAGTTCGTACGGAGCAAGCCGCACGTGAACGTGGGGACGATCGGACACATCGACCACGGCAAGACGACGTTGACGGCGGCGATCGTGAAGGTGCAGTCGAAGAAGAACCTGGCGAAGGTGATCAGCTACAAGGAC
>DATGJA010000633.1:0-7097 GCA_035295445.1 Polyangiaceae bacterium
TTGCGCCAACCGAGCCGTACCATCCGGGCTGATGCTCACCGATGCAGGTTCCGGAGGGGTGCCGAGGATGGTGACGGACCAATTTCCGGTCAGCGTCGGCGGCACCTAAGGGTCCCTCGAAGTGAAACAGAGCCGGCGGCAAAGGCGTCACCGAGGAGGAACAGAGGAAAGCCGCCGTCGTCGGGCGAGATCACAAGGGAAGGGGCTCGTCGCGCCCCCGTCGACGAACGAAGGCGTGCCCGCGCTGTCGGCCATTCATGACTTGAAACTATGCACCGGCAGCGCACGCAGGCACTTCACGCAGGCACTTGCAGAGTGCCTCTTCAGCCAATCGATGGCCTAACAAACGACAAGCAAAAGCGTCGTGGCCGAGCCCAAACCACGTGGTAGCTCGCCCTGCCTAGGCTGCCGACAGGCCGCCTGCGTTCAGGTGGCTCGTGGCTTTTTGCCCGGCCGGGAGGCGAGGACAACGTGACGGCTGCAATCCAAAAACTGTGTGTCTGCGGCATCATCGCGCTCTCGGCCGGCTGCGCATCGAGCGGACCGTCGAGTGAGTCGTTGGGGTCCGTGAACGGGTCTGGGCACTCCGGCTCACACGGGGGTGGGACCGGCAGCGGCGACAACTTCGGCAGCGGGAGCGCCGGAGGTGGCAACAACAGCGGCTCCTCGACCGGCGACACGACCGGCTCCGGGGGACCGACCGCGGGGTCCACGAGCGGCGGCACCGGGACTTCCCCCGGCGGCGACGACGGCGGAGGCTCTCCCGGCGGCGGGGACGGGGGCGGGGGCGGGGGCGGGGGCGGTCCGGGCGGCGGAGACGGCAGCTCGGGATCGTCCGGCGAGGGGGGAACGAGCCCCAGCGGCTGCTGGCCGCCCGTGACCGGGGACTACACGGCCGACGGGCCGTACAAGGCGATGACGACCGACAACACGTCGGTGATGTGCACGATCATCCAGCCGACGACCCTCGCCGCGAACGGGTGCCTGAACCCGCTCATCGTCTGGGGCAACGGGACGGTCAATACGCCCTCGACGTACGCCGCCCTCTTCAGCCACTGGGCGACGCACGGGTTCATCATCGCCGCCGCGGATACTTCGAACGCGGGCAGCGGCAAGGAGATGCTCGCCTGCCTGCAGTACATGCTCGACCAGAACAAGATGTCGGGCGGTCCTTTCTACAATCACATCGACACGGGCAACATCGCGGTCTCGGGCTATTCGCAAGGCGGTGCCGGGTGCCTCGAGGCGGGCGAGGACCCGCGCTTCAAGGTCCTCGCGCCGGTGTCCCCGTACATCGTGCTCTCGCTCGGCGGCTACGACACGAGCGCCATCATGAAGCAGGTGCACCCGATGTTCATGATCTCGGGGAGCGCCGATTCGGTCGCCGTCCCGTCGAACAACCAGCAGCCGATCTTCAGCACCTCGATGGTGCCGATCTTCTGGGGTACGCACGCCGGCTCGACCCACTTCGAGGTCCTCGGCGCCGGGGGCGCCTACGCCGGGCCGCTCACCGCCTGGTTCCGATACCAGCTGATGGGCGATACGGACGCGCGCGACTGGTTCGAAAAGCCCGCGTGCAAGCTCTGCAGCGCCACCGGGTGGACCGTCCAGACGAACAGCCTCTGGAAGTGACGGCGGGCGCGACACGGCCTATACGAGCGCGGTGACCCCGTCGCTCCCGGACGTCCTCGCCATCGAGCCGCGATCCGCGCCGGTGAATGGCACCGTGCGGCCGCCCGGCTCGAAGAGCTACACGAACCGGGCGCTCGTCCTCGCGGCGCTGGCGTCCGGGCGATCGGCGATCGAGGGCGCGCTCTTCAGCGACGACACGCTCCACATGGCAAGGGCGCTTCCCGCGCTCGGCGTGCCCGTCTCCGCGGACGAGGGCGCGTCCCGGTTCGTGGTCGACGGCTGCGGGGGCGCGCCCCCGGCGGCTCGCGCGTCGGTGTTCGTCGGCAACTCCGGGACGACGGCACGGTTTCTGGCCGCGGTGATGGCGCTGGGACACGGGGTCTACGACCTTGCGGGCGACGTCGCCATGGCCAAGCGCCCGATTCAGCCGCTGCTCGACGCCTTGCACAGTCTGGGTGTGAGCGCGACGAGCATCCGGGGGAATGGTTGTCCGCCCGTCCGCGTCGAGTCCTCGGGCGTCGACGGGGGCGCCGTCCAGATGCCCGGGGGCTTGAGCAGCCAGTACTTCAGCGCGCTGCTCATGGTCGGTCCTTGTACGCGCCGCGGTCTGACGATCGACGTCGACGGGGAGCTCGTCTCGAAACCGTACATCGAGGTGACGGCGCAGGCGATGTCCGCCTTCGGGGCGACGTTCCGCAACGAGGCGTTCCGTCGCTTCGAGGTGCCGCCGGGTCGCTATCGAGCGATCACCTACGGCGTCGAGCCGGACGCGTCTGCCGCGTCGTATTTCTTTGCGGCGGCCGCGGTGACCGGGGGCCGCGTGGTCGTGCCGGGGCTCGGGGCACGGTCGCTCCAGGGCGATCTGGGGTTCGTGCGCATTCTCGAGCGGATGGGTTGTCGCGTGCGGCAAACCGACGCCGAGACCGAGGTGTGCGGTCCGCCGAAGCTTCGCGGGATCGACGTGGACATGTCCGACCTCTCCGATACGGCGCAGACGCTCGCGGCCATCGCTCCCTTCGCAGAAGGCCCGACCCGCGTCGCAGGGATCGGCTTCATCCGCCGCAAGGAGACGAACCGGATCGCCGCCGTGGTGACAGAACTACGCCGCCTCGGTGTGCGGGCGGAAGAGGAGGACGACGGATTCGTCGTTCATCCAGGTGCTCCGAGGCCGGCCGACGTCGAGACGTACGACGACCACCGGATGGCCATGAGCTTCGCCATCGCGGGGCTCGTCGCGCCCGGCGTTCGCATCCGAAACCCGGGGTGCGTCTCGAAGACGTTCCCCGGGTTCTTCGACGCGCTGGGGGCGCTTGGCTCCTAGGCGGAGCGGGCGGTCTGCTGTGCCGTATCGGGACGGAGCTCGCGGATGTACGAGGACCGCGGCCTGTCCGAGCTCTCCGACGGAGACGCCGGGTAGAGCGACGCGAACACCTGCTCGTACTTCGCGACCACCTTCGCGCGCTTCAGCTTCAGCGTCGGCGTGAGCAATCCGTTTTGGGTCGTGGCCTGATCCGTGTCGATGACGAAGTCCCGGATGCGCTCGAATCCCTTGAACTCGGCGCTGAAGGTCTCCACCTCGATTTCGAGGAGCTTGCGGACGCGCGAGTCGCGCAGGAGCGTGTCGTCGTCGGTGTCGATTCCGTGTGTTTTCGCCCAGGCGCGGAGCTCGGGCATGTCGGGCACGATGAGCGCGACGTTGTGAGGGCGATCGGAGCCGAAGATGAGGCACTGGGCGATGTAACGGCTGAGGAGCAGCTTCTCCTCGAGCGGGACGGGCGCGACGTACTTACCGTTCTCGAGCTTGTAGAGCTCCTTCACGCGCCCCGTGATGTAGAGATACCCGTCGGCGTCGATCCGGCCGAGGTCCCCGGTCCGCAGACCGCCGTCCGCCGTCAACGCCCTTCGCGTCACGTCGTCCAGGTTGTGGTAGCCGTGCATCACGCCGTTGCCGTAGATGACGATTTCGCCCTCCTCCGCGGTGCCGCCGGCGACGCTCTTGTCGATCACGATGCGGACTCCCGGGATCGGCTTGCCGACGGAGCCCAGGCGAGACTCCCCGCGAGGATTGGCCGTCGTGCATCCGCTCCCCTCGGTCATGCCGTAGCCCTCGTAGACTCCGATGCCGATGTTGTCCATGAACTCGGCGACCTCGCGCGAGAGCGCGGCAGCGCCGGAGCACGCGTACCGCAGGCGGCCGCCGAAAGCGTCCCGGATCTTCGGGAAGATGATCCGCTCGGCCCCCTTGAGCGCGAACGACTCGACGAGGCCGATCGGCTCGCGCTTGCGCTGCTTGTTCTTGGCCTGCATCGCGGTCTTGAACAGCCACTGCACCGCCGCCGGCTTGGCGGCCATCTGCTTCTGGACGCCGTCGTAGATCCGGTTCCACACGCGCGGCACCGCGAAGAGGATCGTCGGCTTGACCTCGGGCAGGTACTGACCGAGCTTGAGCGCATCGGTGCAGATAGCCATCGACGCGCCGGCGCCGATCATCGAGTGAAGCTCCACGCAGCCCCCGAAGACGTGTGCCCACGGGAGGAAGGCGACGCCTCGATCCTGGCCGTCGAACTCGACGTTCGTGAGGAGGGCGCTGACGTTGCTGGCGAGGTTGAAGTGCGTGAGCTCGACGCCCTTGGGGTTGCCCGTCGTGCCGGACGTGTAGATGAAGCAAGCGACGTCGGTGTCCTCGGGCGTAACCGGCGCGACCGGGTTCTTGTCGCCGCGAAGGAGCAGACCGGCGTAGGACCGCGGATCGCTGTCCGGGCCGTCGAAGGGGATGACGTACGCCAGGCCGGGCAAGCTCGCTTCCATCGCGCGGATGCGCTCGGCGATCGACGTCGTCGCCGTGAGGCATACCTTCGAGCCGGAGTCCGAAAGGATGAACTGCCACTCCTTGTCGAGCTGCGCCTCGTACATCGGGACGTAGCAAGCGCCGAGGCTGTAGACGGCGTGCGCGCCCACGACCCACTCGAGGCGGTTGTTGGAGATCACCGCGACGCGATCGCCGCGGCCAACGCCGAGGCTCGCGAGGCCCGCGCGAAAGCGATTCACGAGCACGCCGAACTCGCCATACGTGATCCACTGCCACCCGTCGGTCTGGCGGACTCCGAAAAGGGGGCGGTCGCCGAAGCGCTGCACCGCCGACGACAGCAACCGCACGAGGTTCGTGTACTCGGGCTTGAACTCCTGGACACTGGCATCCATGGCAGGTCTTCTCTCTCCCCTTGGGGCGGCGGCTGCGCGCAAACCGCCTCAGGCATAGATGGCGGGACGGGTTCGCGCAAATGCCTTTAGGCCAAAGGACAGCGAGGAGACACAAAGAACCGTAGCGAAAGCGATTTGCCCCGGTCCGCCCTATTCAGAGAGCTCAGCACAAGGGCCCCTGTGACGTCGCCATGCTTGGTGAAAGTTGGGCTGAACCTTGGCGCGAAATGCCAACCGGTCGGGCAGAAACCCTTGCGCCTGACATTTGCGCAGGGCCGCTACGATGGGAACGGACTGGTCCTCACGAGGGGAAGCCCCCCTGCAACGCCGCCCTTCACGCCCCGCGTCATCGGGGCTAGCTAGGAGCGCATGCTCGAGACTCGCGCTCCGGCCTTCGTGCTCGCGTTGCCGCTCGCCCTTTCCTTGTACGCATGCGCGGGATCGACTCCTCCGCTCGCGTCTCCCTCCCCCGCCCAGGCGCCCGCGTCCGCCGGGTCGATGGCATCGACGGCGCTTCAGGCTCCGCCGCCGGCCGCCGAGCCGTCGCCCGAGGAAAAGAAGAAGGCCGACCAGGCGCGCGAGCTCCAGGAGGACCGCGCCCAGTGGCAAAAGGACAAAGAGGCGGAGACCGCGCGCTGGACGCCGCAGCTCCATGCGGGCGCGAAGGCGCTGGTCGACAAGTGCCCGACGGGAGGCAAGGAAGCGATCCTCTTCGTCATGAAGGGCGATCATCGCAAGCCCGGCGCGGCGGATCGCGACAAGTACCGCCACCCGGCCGAGACGCTCGACTTCTTCGGCTTCAAGACGACGATGACCGTCCTCGACATCGGCCCGGGGGAGGGTTGGTACACGGAGCTCTTGGCGCCCGCGCTGTTCAAGAAGGGTCAGTACCTGGCTACTTCGGCCGATCCGAACGGGCCTCCCGAAGAGCGGGGCACGTTCTACGGACAGCGGTTCAAGGCCTTCTTGGACACGGCGCCCGAGATCTACGGCAAGGCGCAGACGGTCGTCGTGGACTCGAAGGCGCCCAAGCTCGGCAAAGACGGGTCGCTCGACATGGCGCTCATCATGCGCGGCGTGCACGGGATGGTGAACGGCGGCACCTTCGGCGCGTGGCTCGGCGAGATCAACCGGGCGCTCAAGCCGGGGGGCGTCCTCGGCATCGAGGAGCACCGCGCGCCCGCCGGCTCCGATCCGACGCAGACGGCGAAGAAGGGCTACGTGCCCGAGGCGTGGGTGATCTCGCAGGCAGAGGCCGCCGGCTTCAAGCTCGCCGGCAAGTCGGAGATCAACGCAAACCCCAAGGACACCAAGGACTACCCCGAGGGCGTGTGGACCCTCCCGCCGACCTTTCGCCTCGGGGCCGCGGATCACGACAAGTACGCCGCCATCGGCGAGAGCGATCGCATGACGCTCAAGTTCGTGAAGGCGGCCGCGAAGCCCGCCAAGTAGGCGGGCGACGTGCCGCTTCGCGCCGTCGTCGATGGAGTCGCCCTCGCGGCGCCGGAGGCGGACGCCCTCTGGCAACGATTCAGCGCATGGATGGAGGCCCACCCCTCGGACCTGGGGGGGTTCGCGCGGTCCGAGGGGTTCGCGACCGTCCACCCCGAGTTTCAAGGCGCTCATGGTCGAGAGCCGACGTTGGTCCTCAGTCGGACCGGGGCGCAGCGTCCGTACGAGTCGGCGGTGAAACGGGGCTCGGCGTCCGCCGGCCAGGGCAAGAGGCGCCGGCGCTCTCGCGGCGGACGTTGAACGGTTCCATGGGGTCCGGGCACCAACCGAGGTGAAGTCCGCGGGGAGGTGGCATCCGACGCGATTCTGGTGCCTCTTGGGCGCTCTGACGGTCTGGCAGGCGTGTCGACCCACAGCGGCGCGCGCGGACGGGCCTGCGTCTGCGGCGGCCCTCGTGGTGCGCGTGGGTCCCGACGTCTCCGAGATCGATCCGAGGACCCTGCGAGCGGACCTCGGCGTCGAGCTCGGCGTCGACGTCGTCGCCTCGGAAGACCCGCGCGCCGCGAAGGCGGAGGGCGCGCTCGAGGTCTCGATCGATCGCGATCGGCGCGAGGTCGTCGTGGTTTACCAAGGTCACGGCGCCGCCATCACGCGACGGTTCGCGCTGCCCGAGGACCCTGCTGCCGTCGAGCGCGACGTGGTTCTCCTCGCCGGAAACCTCGCTCGCGACGAAGCGCGCGATCTCGTGGATCGCCTACGCGGGTCGCGTCCTGGCGCGTCGGCCGCGCCGATTCGGGTGTGTCGTCCGAACT
>DATGJA010000634.1:0-3146 GCA_035295445.1 Polyangiaceae bacterium
TTCGTCTGAGGTCTCTGGAAGGGCTCCCCGCGCTCGAGCTGCGGAGCGTGGAGATGTTCGGCGATCGGGTCGCCATCCTCGTCTACGACAAGGCGCTCCTCAACGAGGAGGACATCGTGTCGGCGACCTTCCTAATCTACGGTCGGGGCGAGGGGCCGCTCGTCAAGAAGATCGGAGCACGTTGGTTTCTCAGCCCCGGGCCGCTCGACGGTCCGGGCGGGGGCCTCGTGGTCCTCGACGACGCCGGCGAAGAGGTCGTCGCAACGTTCTACGCGAACGACGGTCGCCTCGTCCGGACCGAGACGCTCACCGCGGTGCGCTCCGCCAAGCTGAGCGTTCAAGGCTGAGGCGGTCCACGATGAACGTCGCGGTCTTCGGAGGCAGCTTCAACCCGCCGCACGTGGCTCACGTGCTCGCGTGCGCCTTGGTGCTATCGCTCGAGGACGTCGACCGAATGGTCGTCGTGCCGACGTACCGGCACCCGTTCGCCAAAGCGCTCGCCCCGTACGACGACCGCGTCGTGATGTGCGAGCTCGCCATGGCCTGGATGCAGCGGGTGGAGGTCTCGCGTGTCGAGGAGGAGCTCGGCGGAGAGAGCCGCACGCTGCGGACCCTCGAGCACCTGGCGAAGGTCCACGCGGACTGGCGGCTTCGCCTCGTCATCGGCGCGGACATCGTGGCCGAGGCGCCCCGCTGGTTCGGCTTCGACGAGATAGCGAAGCTCGCGCCGCCCATCGTTCTCGGGCGCGCGGGCGTTCAGACGCCCGGCGCGGGATTGCCGTTCCTCCCGGAGGTGTCGAGCACGCGCATCCGCGACGCGATCGCGCGGGGCGCATGGACTGAGGTCGCGACGCTCGTGCCGCGCCGGGTCTTGCATCACGCACGCGATCGAGGGCTCTATGGCGCGCCGACGTAAGGCCGAGCTGCCGTCCGTCTTCGTTCTCGGCACGGGGAAGGTAGGGTCCGGGCTCGCCCGGTCCCTGCGTGGGTCTGGCGCGAGGGTGACTCTGCGCTCGGCGCGCCGGGCGCTGCCTCGAAAGGTGGAGGCGGACGTCGTCATCCTCGCGGTGAGAGACCGCGACATCCCATCGGTCGCGTCGAGGATGCTCGCAGCCGGCCGGGTCCCCCGACGCGCCGTCGTTTTGCACGTGTCGGGCGCGCTGGACGCCGAGGCGCTGGCGGTCCTGCGCGGACATTGCAAGGGAGTGGGTCAGATGCACCCGATGATTTCCTTCGCCTCGGTGCGGACGACGCCGGACTTGACGCGGGGCAACATGCACGTACAGGGGGACGCCGCCGCGGCGGCTCGCGCCCGTGTCCTCGCACGGGCGCTGGGGATGACGCCGCGCACCGTGCCCCGCCTGGACCCGGTGGCCTACCACGCGGCCGCGGGGCTCGTCGCGAACGGAGCGGCGGCGCTCACGGCGGTCGGGGCGGACCTGCTCGAGGCGGCCGGAGTGACGCGCGCGACGGCGCCCGCCCTGCTCGGCCCCCTGCTCCGGAGCGTGGCCGACAACGTGGAAAAGCTAGGCTTTCCGGAGGCCTTGACGGGCCCGGTCCGCCGAGGCGACGTCTCCGGCTTCGAGCGCCACATCGCGACCCTGCGCGCGAAGCTGCCGCGCGCGGTGCCGCTCTACCTCGCGGCGGCGCAGGCGCAGCTGCCCCTGGCGAGGGCGATCGGCGACGCGCCTCGGGCGAGCTTCGACGCGATCGAGCGCGCCATCCGGCGGGCGACGTAGACTCTCGCTTCGCTCGAGCCTGCGGACGAATTTTCACTATTGCGAGCGGTCGCGCGCGACCTCTAGGGTACGACCCAGCTACCCATGAGGTCGTTCCGGCAGCCGCGATTTCGCTTCGGTTTGGCGCTCGGCGGCGTGGCCCTCGGGGGCGCGAGCATCGCCGGCGGTTGTGGCGGGCAACCTGCGCAGAGCCCCGGGCAGCTCGTGGTCGCGATCGACACCGACATGGCGCTGCCCGACCAAGTGGACACCATCGAGCTGGAGGTGACGGTCGGCGGAACGACCATCTACGACTATCCGATCCCGGTCGGGACGGGACCGGACTCGCAGCCCATCCCGGCCACGTTGACGCTCGTCGCGGGCCGCGACCCGAACGCTCCCGCCACCATTCGCGTCCTGGGCTCCAAGGGGGGCGTCGTGCGCACGCTGCGCCAAGTGACCTCGACCATCCCGGTGGGCCGCGTGGCGACGCTACGCATGCCCGTGCAATGGCTGTGCGACGGTTCGGCGCAGCCGGTCGCGGGCGCGGACGGGGGGATCGCGTACCAATCGACGTGTGGGCCGGGCGGGACCTGCCACGCCGGCTCGTGCGTGCCTTCGTCGGTCGATCCTTCGAGCCTTCCGGCGTACCAGCCGCAGGACGTGTTCGGTGGAGGCTCCGCGCCGCCCGCGAAGGGGCATACGGCAGGCGCCTGCTTCGACGTCATCGCGTGCATGCTTGGCGGGACGGTCGAGACCCCTGACGATCCCTCCGTATGCACGATCCCGGTCCCCTCCGACCCCTCGAACGTGAACGTCGCCTTGCGTGTGGCGAACGACGGCATCTGCGACACGACGGGAACGACTTGCTTCGTCCCGCTCGACGGGAGAAGCGCCGAGGGCTGGACGATGGAGAACGGTCGGGCCGCGCTCCCGCCGGCGGTCTGCGACAGGCTCCGCACGGGGTTGGTCCAGGGCATCGTCGTCAGCACGGGCTGCCCGACGAAGACCCAGAGCACGCCGCCGTGCGGAGCGTGGTCGAGCGTCACCCTCGCGGCGGACGCGTCGACCGTCGCGACCGGCGTCGATGCGGGGCCTCCGCCGACGCCCACCCTGCTCGCAGCGACGGCGCCCGAGGGCGGGACCGTGTCGGCTTGCTGCCCGCTCCTCGCCGACTCGAGCGCGCTCTACACCTGCCTGTGCGACGGCAACCGCCCGCCTCAGCTCGTGGCGATCGACCCGACGAGCGGGGCGGCGACGCCTGCCGGAAGTCTGTCGCCGCGGATGCCGCGGTCCCAGTACGCGGCGGCGCTCGCCGGCACGGGCGCCGGCAGTCAGGTGTACTGGGTCGACCATGCGCCTGCGACCGACGGCGGCAGCCTCTGCCCGGTCGAGGCCGTGCCCGTGAGCCCGTCAGGGGGGTCGGCG
>DATGJA010000635.1:0-4088 GCA_035295445.1 Polyangiaceae bacterium
GCCCGACGCCTCCTCGACGGCCCGAGCCGAGCCCGCCCACGTCAGGCCGAGCCAGACCAGAAAGACAGCGACGATCGCAAGGAACGGTCGGCCACGCATCAGTGGGGAACCTGCATCTCAAGATGGATCGTCGACGCGCCCGTGTCTCGGGTCGCCAAGAAAATCGCTCCGCCGGTGAAGGCCGCGGCGCCGAGCGCCCCCCAGAACCAACCGGACTCGTAAAAGTGCTTGCCGGGGGCGGTGCCGCCCTCGATCCGCGGGCCCTCGTGACTCGCCAGGGCGGGCGCACGCTGCGGACCCGTCCCGCCCGGTCCTTCGGAGCCGAACGAGCGGTCGAGCGACCGGACCGCGGACGACCAGGCGACCGACGGTGTCGCCGCCGTCGCCCCGGTCGTGCCCGCGTCGTCGGGGCCGTACGTAGCCGCGTCGAAGGCGCCCGTCTCCGGAAGAAACACCCGGGCGGTTGGGCGGGGACCGTCCGCTCGTACGACGGCGACCGCCTTGACGCGCATGCGCCGGGCTATCTCGCGGAGCATCGTCGTCGACGCCGCGTCGTCCCCTTTGACGGCGGCCACCATCTCCGCCAGCTCTTTCACCTCCCGCGCCTCTTGCGGGCCTTGCGGGCCGGCCTCCCCGCATAGAGCGCGCGCATGCGCCTCGTCGATGTCGGGCGGGCGGAGTTGAACGTCCGCGTAGACGGCTTGGGCGAGCGGCCACGCCGCGTCCGTCGCGCCTGCGAGCGCCACGACGGCGAGCCCCCGAGGGACGGCGGCCGCGGGGGTCGCCCCTGCGGGGGGGGCCGTCTGGGCGGAGGAGGTCGACGGGGGTGGGACGCTGGGCGCCGGCCCGGGGTCCGCCTCGGCCGAACGGGTCCCCACCGCCGCCGCAAACACAAGCGCAGCTGCCACGCGTCGCACGCCCGTTACGCTCCGATGCCGGTCATCGCGTCCTCGTCTCTCGAGCGAGAACGCTCTAGCGCCTTTTTTGGCCCTCAGCGACCCCCCGCCAGGTCAGCCAGCGGTGCGAAGGCTGGGGCTCGCTCCTCGACGGCGTCTCGCAATGTGGGATCGCGCAGCATCGACAGGCCGACGGCGGCGAGGAAGACCGCGACCGGCGGACCGACCAGCGCGATGGGCTTCTGCGTAGCGAACGCCGGTCGCGCCGCGAAGAGCGAAGCCAAACAGAAGGCCAGCACGTCCACGACCGTCCCGCCGGCGGTCGTCGACGACGAATCGTGGACGACGGCTTGAAGGAACCGGAGTCCGGTCCACGCCAGCGCGAGCGCCGCGACGCCGCCGATCGCCAGGGCCACGACGCTCCGGGTCGAAGGGGCCATGGCGCGGAGGATCGCCACGACCCGAACACACACGAGGGCCGTCCCGACCGCGAGGACGATTGCGCCCGCGGCGAACGTGACGCCGGCGAGCGCGTGATGGTGAGTCGTGGCCCTGAGCACCGCGCCGAAGTAGCTGAGCGTGACCAACAAGAGCGTCAGCCACAGCCCCACCCCGAATGCCCGCAGCTCGGCGCCCGGACCCGCGAAGGTGCGGAGTCCGGCGCGGGCGCCGCGGAGCACCACCACGGCGGCGACCATCGGCGCCACGCCGAGCGCGGAGAGGGCGATCCAGGTGGTCACGAGCCCCAACGTCGCGACCGCCGACGAAATCCGGAGCGCTGCCGGGAAAGTGCACGCCACCGCCGCTGCCAGCGCGATCCCGACGGCCGTGCCAAACCTCACCGCGGCGCTGCCCGCGTCCTCGGACGCGACTTGAGGCGGCGGAGCGGAGGCGTGCATGGAGGGGGTCGGGAATGTAGCAAGGGAGGGTTTAAAAAGTGTCAGGGGAAAAATAGGGTGGGCAGGCGAAGAGCGCGTCCGACGCGGCAAGCGACCTTGCGCTCCGCGCGTCGAGCCTGCCGAGCGCCGCGGCCGACGATGCGGAGAGGCCGCCGAACGCCATGGCGGCGAGCGTCGTGCGGTCGACCGAGACGTCTGCCTCGCGCTGCGTCGGCGTCGCCGTGGCTCGGCCACCGCTCGCGCACAGGAGGAGCTTTTCGCCCTCGACGGACAAAACGAGGTCACCGGGGCGGGGCCAGCCGCGCGCCGCCAGCGCGGCGGCCGCGTCGGTGATGCGCACCATGGGTCCGGCCACGACCTCGCCGACGACGTGCTCGAGGCTGTCCTCGCCCGCGCGCGGCGGTGCGCCGTCGAGAACCGCGGCGAGGATGGGGTCGTCCCCCGCGACCGAAGCGCGAACGACCGACACTTGGTCTCGTTGCGCCCCGATCGCGCCCCAGAGCGAGCGTCGAGCGCGGTCCGAGCGCGCGACGAGCTCTCGAACCACGAGCGTCGCACCCTTTCCGGACCTGCGCGGACGGATGGTCCACGCCAGGTACCCTTCCGGGCCGTCAGGCCCTTCGGCGACGAGCCAGGTGCGGCGCTCGTCGAGCAAGCGTGCCTCCCAAACGGCGGGGGAGCGCACCAACCCCCCGGTGCCGTCGGCGCAGGCGGCGTCCCATAGGGCCCCGAGAATGGCGCGATCGTCGCCCGACGCCGTCCTCAGCGGGCCATCGACGCGCCACGGGATCGCGCGAGGATCCAGCCGCACGCGCACGTGAGGGGCGACCGTCGCGTACCCGAGGCGGGCGTAGAACCCCTGTCGAAAAGGGTAGAGCACGACGAGCGCATCCCCTCGTGCTGAGGCGACGCCGTGCAAATGTCGCATCAGCGACGAGCCTGCGCCGCGTCCGCGCGCTTCCGGCGCCACGCCCAGCGTCGCGGCGCCCCCGACGCGAACGCGCGATCCGCCGAACCAAGCCTCGAGGGCGAACAGGAACGCGTGCGCGACGACGACCCCCCGCTCCTCGAGGACCCACAGGTCGTCGAGCCCGCCGAGGACGTTGCGCGTGAAGTTGTACACGCGCGCCTGATGGCCGCGCTCGTCGGGGAAGGCGGTCGTGTGGATGGCGACGAGCCGCACGATGTCCTCCGGACGGGCCTGGCGCGGGTGGAAGGACCCGGAGGAATGCTCCATCGCGGACGGCCAGGATACCAAGGACGACGCCTACGACCCCACGGATCTGGCCTCGAGCGCGCCGCTCGTGCTACGGCCGATGAGGAGCCATGTCGAGCAGTGCATTCGACGCGACGGGCAACGAAGGGGGTCGGCTCGGGGGGGCCCGCGCGGACTTTGTGGCCTCGTTGGGGCGTAAGGTGGGCGACGCGCGAGAGATCCTCTCGGTGCTCGAGGACGACCCGTCGTCAGCCGTCGCGCGCGACGAGCTCCGTCGCCGCCTTCACGCGCTGGGCACGGGCTCGCGGCTGCTCCGGTTCGACGCGATGGCGCGATCACTCCAAGAGGTGCTTGCCGTGCTCGATCGGGGGGCGCAAGCGGGAACGCTGCGCGAGCCCGACGTCGCGTTCGTCGCTCAGATCCTCGACGACTTGCCCGCGCTCGCGTGGGGGGAGGCGCCTCCACGCGAGCCGCCTCGGGCCGACTCGACCGATTCGGACGAATCGCCGGACTCGGTTCCCACATCGGTGCTCGTGGTGGGCGACAGCGCGCTCGCCGAGACGCTGACCGACGAGGGTGGAATGCGCCATCGCGCTTTCGAGTGCGAGAGGACAGAGGACGTGCAGACGGCGCTCGAGCTTGCGCGCGCATATGCCCCCGATCTGGTCGTGGTCGACGTCGATCTGCCGCGCGCCATGGAGCTCGTCGAAGCGCTCCTCGAAGATCCGTTGACGGAGCCGGTCCCGATCGTAGTCCTCGGGACCTTCCGCGCCGCCGACGACGCGGCGCGCTTCGTTGCGCTCGGGGTAGCTCGAACGCTCTCCAAGCCCGCGACGCCACAGACGATCCGAGCGGCCTGCGACGATGTGCTCGACACCCGGGCCGGTCACACGATGCGCGTGACCCTCGGAGAGCCGACGCTCGAGCAGCTCGTTGAGCGCCTTGTCTCCGAGCTCAAGCGGGGATTGCTCGAGAGCGTCGACGTCCCCGCGCGTTCGTGCCGCGTTCCGCTCGGAGAGGGGACCGAGGTGCTCGGCGCCATGTGGGGGGCCATCGCGCGAGTCCAGGAGATAGTCG
>DATGJA010000636.1:0-4936 GCA_035295445.1 Polyangiaceae bacterium
TCCACCCGTGTCGCCGGAGCGACACCTGGACGACCGAGTGGCCCAGCTCGAGGCCGACGAACTGGGCGCGCTCGAGGTCCCTGTGCCGGCGCGACAGCGCATGCACCGCGTGGCGGAAGGGCGCGGCGACGTGCCGCTCCCAGTCCTTGCCCGGGTCCTCCGCCTCGTGCGTGGCGTTCCAGCCGTCGCGCGGAAAGAGAATGTCGACGGCGAGCTCGCCCTCGTCCTTGGCGATCGCGTCGAGCAGGTGACGCGCTCGCGCCGTCAGCTCGTCGCTCGACGTCTGCGGAATGGCGTCGTCGGGCGGTCCGGCCTCCGGGGCGAACGTCGCCCTCGCCTCGGACGCGTCGATCGCGCCGTCGGGGCCGGCGTCCGCCGACGTGCCCGACCGCAGTGAATGGCAGCCCGCGAGAGTGGCGGCCAGCGCCGGGAACGCCAAGCGCGCTAGGCCCAGCCCGCGCATCACGCCAGGATGGGCAGCGTCACGAGGTCGACATGGAGGACCTCGTCGAACGCCTTGATTTCCGCGAGGCACGCCTCGGTCGGTCGGGACAAGAGTCGGAGCTTCGCGCAAGCCGCGACGCCGCCCTCGAAGACGGTGTTCGTCACTTCTTCCACGTTGATCCCGTGTCGCTTGAGCACCGAGAGCACGTTGGCGAACGTGCCGACCTTGTCGAGCATCCGGATGACGAGCTGAAACCGTGACGCCGTGGACGACGAAACGTTGACGACGTTCGGAACCGTCCCTTCGAGCAGGAACGATCGGATGACGCGGACGGCCTCGCTGGCGATCGAGAGCTGGGCCTGGTCGGTCGCCGCGGCGATGTGCGGCGTCCCGTAGACCAGGCCGCCCGAAGGATACGCCCGGAAGAGATCGGTCTCGCCGAAGGTTCGGGCGCCGCGCGGTTCGTCGGGGAAGACGTCCAGACCGACCCGAAGACCACGCTTCTCGACCGCTGCACGCAAGGCCGCCCCGTCGATCAAGTCGGCCCGCGCCGTGTTGATGAGGATGGCGCGCTCCGGCAAGAGCGACAGCGTGTGCGCGCCCACGATGTGGCGTGTCCGCTCGTTGAGCGCGAGGTGCAGGCTGACCACCTGGCTGCGCATCGCCAGCTCGTCGATCGAGGCCGCGTGCATCACGCCGAGCTCCGCGGCTCGCGTGGGGGTCAGCGATCGACTCCAGCCCACCACGTTGAGGCCGAACGTGCGCGCCCGGCTCGCGACCTCACGGCCGATGTCGCCGAGGCCGATGACGCCGAGCGTCTTGCCGTGGATGCCCTCCGCCTTGCTGTATTCTTGGCGTTCCCATCGGCCGGCGCGCAGCGACGCCACGGCGTCCGGGACCCGTCGGTCGAGGCTCAGCATGAGCGCGAACACGAGCTCGGCGACGGCCGACGCGTTCTTGCCCGGGCAGTTGGCCACGTAGACGCCCCGCTTGCTGGCGGCTCGGACGTCGATCGTGTCGTATGCCGCGCCGGCCCGCACGATGAGGTTCAGCTGTCGCGCGCCGTCGAGAGCGCTCGCCGTGACCTCGGTCGATCGCACGATGAGGATCCCGATACCGGTGAGACGCCGCTCGAGGCTTTCCTTGGTGAGCTCCGGCTCGTAGACGACCTCGAGAGGCAGGGCACGGAGCTCCTCGATGGCGCGTGAGTGGAGCTTGTCCGCGATGAGAAGCCGCATGCGGGCGCCGACTCTACCGCAGAAACGTCGCTACCGTCCGCCGATGATGGTGGCGCTTGCTCCGAGGCGCACCGCCGGCCGTCCCGCGACCTCGACCAGGAGCGGCTCGAGCGATCCCTGCGCGTGGCGGCTGAACTTCGCCTCGAAGGGGCCGCCTCTCGCGCGGGCCTTGACCGTCGCATAGAGGGCGCCGTCCGGTCCGGTGCGGGTGCTGGAGGGGTCCCACGCCTCCTCGGTCCCGTCGCTCAGGACGAGGACGACGACGTCCGCGCGCGGGCGCAGCACCGTCACGAAATACGGCGCGTCGTCGACGGTGAAGTACGTCCAGTCGTAGCCGTTCGTCAGGATGTACCGGCCGTCGTCGGGGTGGCGGGAAATCCACCCATGGAGTGCGGCCTTCATGCCGGCGTGCTCTACGAGCGCGCCGTCGTGCCAGAAGCGGCCCTCGGCGTCGAGGCGCAGCGTGCTCTCGCGTGAACGCCCCTCGGGCGCCGGGAAGCGGAAGAACTCGGGATGGTCGCCGGGCTTCACACCGAGAGTGTGACGCCTTGACGCGTCTTTTGGCTGCGCCTAAAAGCTCAGGGCCTTCAAAATAAATTGAAAGTTCGGAGGGCTCCGCAATGGCGTGGGACGGGATGGGCTCGTTTGTTCGTGCGCTGGAGCAGCGCTCGGACCTCGTGCGCGTCCGGCGGCGCCTGGACCCCCACCTCGAAGTCTCCGCCATCGCCGATCGCGTCATGAAGTCCGGCGGTCCGGCGCTCCTGTTCGAGGACGTCGCCGGCTCCCGATTTCCGCTCCTCATCAACGCGTTCGGCTCGCGCGCCCGCATGTCGCTCGCCCTCGGGGTAGAGGACCTGGACCAGCACGCTCGGGCGATTGCCGATCTGGTCACGACGCGAGCTCCCTCGGGGGCTCGCGACCTGATGGATCTCGCGTTCAAGCTCCCGGACCTCGCGCACGTCCCCCCGCGCGCGGCGTCGCACGGAGCTTGTCAGGACTTCGTTCGCGTCGACGATCAGGTGGATCTCGACGCGTTGCCGCTCCTCACCTCGTGGCCCAAGGACGGCGGACCGTTCATCACGTTGCCGCAGGTCATCACGCGCGACCCCGAGACGGGCGCCAGGAACATCGGCTGCTATCGGATGCAGAAGAAGGACCGACGCAGCACCGCGATGCACTGGCAGGTGCACAAGACCGGCGCGCGACACTTCCGACGGGCTCGCGAGCTCGGTCTGCGTCGCATGCCGGTCGCGGTGGTCCTCGGCGGAGATCCGGCGCTCACCTACGCGGCGACGGCGCCCTTGCCGGACGGGATCGACGAGTGGCTCTTCGCCGGTTTCTTGCGCAAGCGCGCGGTCGCCACGGTCAAATGCAAGACCGTCGACCTGGAGGTCCCCGCCGAAGCGGACTTCGTCCTCGAGGGGTACGTCGATCCGCAGGAGGAGCTCGTCGACGAGGGGCCGTTCGGTGACCACACCGGCTACTACACGCCCGTCGATCGCTTCCCGCTCTTTCACGTGACCGCGATCACCCACCGCGGGGACGCGGTGTACCCGGCCACGATCGTCGGCCCGCCGCCCATGGAGGACGCGTGGCTCGGGAAGGCGACCGAACGGCTGTTCTTGCCGCTCCTTCGCACGCTCTTCCCCGAGATCGTCGACATGAACCTCCCCGTCGAGGGGGCCTTCCACAACCTGGTGCTCGTCTCGATCAAGAAGCAGTACCCGTTCCACGCGGCGCGCCTGGCGCACGGCCTCTGGGGCGCCGGCCAGATGACGTTCTCCAAGATGATCTGCGTGCTGGACGAGGACGTCGACGTCCAGGACCTCGGGCAGGTCGCCTGGCGCCTGCTCGCGAACCTCGATCCGAAGCGCGACCTCGCGTTCGTCGACGGCCCGATCGACCAGCTCGATCACGGCGCGAACCAAGCCCTGTGGGGGAGCAAGGTGTGCGTCGACGGGACGCGAAAGTGGCGCGAAGAGGGGTACACCCGGGAGTGGCCGGAACCGTGTCGCATGAGCCCCGAGGTCGCGGCGCGCGCGTCGGCCGTGTGTTCCGAGCTCGGGCTCGACGCCCCCTCGCGCGGGGAGCGGGCCCCGTCCGGGGTCTCCGCCAACGGCGTCCGCGGTTCGCTCGTCAGCCGTGTGCTCGACGTGGCTCGCGAGTTCGTCGCGCGGGAGCGCTCGTGAGCGACGTGCCCATCGCGGACCTCGGCGCCCGGCGCGGGGAAGAGGGCGCCCACGGCAGGGCGGCGCGGGGGATGTTCGAGCGCATCGCGCCCACGTACGACGTCCTGAACAAGGTCATGTCCGCCGGGATTGACCGGCGCTGGCGCGACGTCGCGGTCGCCCGCGTAGGGCGAGCCCCGTCCGGGCCGCTCCTCGATTTGTGCGCGGGGACGATGGACCTCGCCGCGCTGCTGGCGCGCAAGTGGCCGGAGCGCCGCATCGTCGCGGTCGATTTCTCCCCGGCGATGCTCGAGAGAGGGCGGAGCAAGGCGCCCTCGGTCGAAGTGGTCGTCGCCGACGCGGCGGCGCTCCCGCTCGAGGACGACACGTTCGCGGCGGTGGTTTGCGGGTTCGGCATGCGAAACCTGGCCGACCCGGTCCGCGGCGCGCGCGAGGTCCTTCGCGTGCTCCGACGGGGAGGGGTCTTCGTGACCCTCGAGCTGTTTCGGCCCACCCGCCTCGCCACCCGCGCGTTCCACGCCGCGTACGCCCGTGTCGTCCTGCCGACCTTGGGCGGGTGGGTGTCGGGCGACCGCGACGCGTATCGATACTTGTCGAGGAGCATGGAGGGGTTCCTGACGTGCGAGCAGTACGCGCGAGCCCTCTCGTCGGCTGGCTTCGCCGACGTCGCCGGCGAGGATCTCACCTGGGGCGTCGCCTCGGTCGTCACGGGGGTCAAGCCGTGAAGCGGAAGATCGTCCTTGGAATCACGGGAGCCAGCGGCGCCCCCTACGCGCGGCGCATCCTCGAGGTGCTCGCCCGCCGGGACGACGTAGAGCTCGGGGTCTGCGTCTCGCAAACCGCGGCGGACGTTTGGGCTCTGGAGTGCGGCGGCGACCTGCGCGAGCACGTGAGGGTGCCCGTCTGGGGCGCGCGCGACTACAAGGCACCCTTCGCCAGCGGCAGCGCGGGGTGGCACGCGATGGCCATCGTCCCGTGCTCGATGGGAACGGCGGCGCGCGTCGCGCACGGCATCTCCGACACGCTGCTCACGCGGGCCGCGGACGTGATGCTCAAAGAGCGCA
>DATGJA010000637.1:0-3674 GCA_035295445.1 Polyangiaceae bacterium
AAGGACGCCGGCCTGCTCGAGCAGCCGTTCGGCGAGGCGAGCGACACCGACGAGAAGGCCGCCGTCACGCAGGGCTTCATGGGCCTGGTGCTCAAGTACGGAGAGCAGCAGGACGTCATTAAGTTCTTGCCGCCGGACCGCACCGACGGCCTCGAGTTCTGGATCACCAACAAGATCCGCGAGGTGCGCGACAAGGGCGACGACATTCACCACAAGATCGGCGTGCTCTCCGGCAACGACGAGATGAAGCCGTCCGACAACAACCTCGCGCCCAGCCACATGGGCAAGTTCTCGATGCAGCAGATCATCACCCAGAACTTCCCGTTCTACACGTTCCAGGACGTGGACCTGAAGAACGGCGACTCCGAGGTGCCCGACGAGCTCGACGGTCTCATCATCACGCAACCGGGCAAGGACATCTCCGAGAAGGAGCTCCGCCGCATCGACCAGTTCCTGATGAAGGGCAAGGCGCTCGCCGTCCTCGCGAGCGCGGTCAACGTCAAGGCGAACGACGCGACCCTCAACGCAAGTCTGAACCTCCACGGGCTCGACAAGCTTCTCGACGGGTACGGCATCGCGTTGAACAAGGACGCCGTGCTCGATCTCGCTCGCCGCGTGCGGGTGGTGGTCCCGACGCTGGGAGGCCTCGCACAACCCGACTTCCCGCAGGTGCTCGAGGTGCAGGATGACCCTCGCTTCTCGGGGAACGAGCAGCTCGTCGACACGAGCTTCGCCGCGCTCTTCCGCACGCAGGACATGGCGGTTCCGTTCGTGTCCAGCTTGACCCTCAAGCCGGAGAAGCAGCCCGAGGCCAAGCTGAAGGTCGTGATGCGGTCATCGCCGCTGTCGGTTCACCTGACGGGTGACAACGCGGATCTCAAGCCCTTCCAGAAGTGGGCGCCCAAGCTCAAGGGCCTGCAGCAGCAGCAGTTCGCGATCGCGGCGGACGTCGAGGGGACGCTCAAGACGGCGTTCCCCGAGGGAGACAAGCAGGGGGTCGACGCCCCCGACAAGAGCGCGAAGGTGTCCCGCGTGTTCGTGCTCGCGTCGTCGCAGTTCCTCGCGAACCCGTTCGCCCGGGCCGGCAACGGCCCCGACATGGGCCAGTACGGCGCGATGATGCCGAACCTGGGCGGCAACGAGGAGCTGCTCACGGTCGCGGCGCCGTACACGCAGCAGTTCATCACGCCCGCCATCCTCGTCTTCAAGAACACCCTCGACTGGTTGAGCGGCGACACCGATCTGCTCGCCGCGAGCGCGAAGATGACGAGCGAGCCCAACCTCGTTTACGGCGACAAGCTGAAGGTCTCGCTTGACGAGAGCGAGGACCAGATCCGCGAACAGGAGGAGAAGCTCCGGTCCGCGCGCAAAGATCAGCAGCACTCGATCGAGTGGTTTCTCATCCTGGGCGTACCTGCGCTCCTCGCGGGGTACGGCCTCCTGCGATGGCGTATGCGCCTCTCCGCACGTGCGGCCGCGTCGCTCGCCTGAGTGACGCAATCCACCCGCCCAAGCCCCGGGCCGCGGCCCGGTAGACCCAAACGGAAGACCAAGTCATGTCTCGGGACAAGCTCATCATCGTCGGAGTCGTCATCCTCGGCGCTCTCGGGTTGCTGGTCTACATGCAGGCTAAAAAGGACGAGTCGATCGGTCGCCCGATGGCGAGCGCCAAGGAGATGCCCACCATCAGCGCCGACGACGTCGACAAGATCAGCATCACGAACGGCGACAAGGGCGAGGTCGTCCTCGAGCGGGTGCCGGACCCCAAGGGCCCGTCTCCGGACGCGGGAGCCGACGACGCCGGCCCCCCGACGATGTGGACGCTCACCAAGCCGGTCAAGGCGGATGCGAACCAGCAGTCCGTGAAGGACCTCTTGACCAACCTGAAGGATCTCAAGGTCGACGACAAGGTCAACCTCAAGCTCGACGACGAGGTCCGAAAGGAAAAGCAGCTCGACACGGCTCACGCACTGCACCTGGTCGCGTGGAAGGGCAACGACAAGAAGGTGGACGAGCTCTTTGGAAAGAGCGGCGCGGCGGGCCAGCTCGTCGTCGTCGGGGATCAGCCCGACGCGGTTTGGGCCGCGAAGGGTTACTCGTCGTACCTCTACACGAAGGAGCCGAAGGACTTCCGAGACAAGGAGGTCTTCAAGTTCGATGACGGCAACGCGTCGCAGGTCTCGATCACGAATTCTCACGGCGCGCTGTCCTTCACCAAGGGCGACAAGTGGGTCGGCGTCTTCGACAAGAAGCCGATCGCCCGATTCGATGAAGAGAAGGTCAAGGACATGCTCCGGGCCTACAAGTCGCTGTCCGCCGACGACTTCGGGGACGGCAAGTCGCTCGCGGACACGGGCCTCGACAAGCCCGACGCGACGGTGACGATCGTGCTCAAGGACGGCGCCGGCAAGTACACCCTCGATCTCGGCAAGCAGGCGACCGGCACCAACCGTTGGGCCAAGCGATCGGACGACGACCGCATCTTCCAGATCACGAGCTACAACGCCGAGTGGGTGACCTCGGACTCGTCGAAGTACCAGTCTGCGGCGGACGCGGGCGCGGCGGACGCGGGCAAGAAGAAGTAAGTCGCTCAGCGGGCCAGGTCGTCGGCGACCACGTCGAGCGGGGCGTCGCCGAAATCGCGCCATGCGAGCACGCGATCGGCCAGTGTGTCGCCGGCCACGAGGAGGTCGGCGGCGAGGGCGACGCCGAGTGCCACGCTAGGGCGCTCGCGCGCCGCCCGTCGCGACTCGTCCACCACGTCGTCTTCCGGATGCGAGAGGAGCATGGTCCTCGGCGGCGGAGACGTCGTGACTGCGGCGAGCGCGAGGATCACATCGTCGTGCAGCGCGACGAGCGCGGCCGAGCGCGATGACTCGTCGGCGAGCGCCGCGATCACCCTGCAGATCAGCGCCCGCTCCGGGGGAGGAGCCATGTTTCGGACGCGCGTGCCGGGGACCGCCGGGCAGCGACCCTCGACGAAGAGCAAATCGCGCGCGCGCGACTCGACCGCGCGGCGAGCGTCGCCTGCCCCCTCGAGCGCGCTCGTCGCCGCGACGCGAAGGCGCGCCTCGGTGGACTCGAGCCTGTTCTTGAGCGAAGGTGCGTCCACGGCGAGCCCAAGGTGGACGTGCACGAGGCGCGCGACGCGCTCGGGAGTCGCGAGCGGCGGGTTGGGGCGTGTGTCGGCGTCGAGGGCGACGCGGAGACTAGCAATCGCGGCCGACGACTTCGGGAACACGAGGGGCGCGAGAAGGCGCTCGAGGGGGTAGAGCGAAATGTCCAGATCCGTCGGTCCGGTGCGGGCTCCGCCGTGGAGCGACGCTGCGATCTCGAGCAGGTGCCTGCTCGCCCACGCGTCGCGATCCCGCCAGTCCTGCGGCTCCTTGGGGGGGGTCCAGGTCGCGACGACCGCGCGCACCAGGTCGCCCGACGCGTCGCCGAGCGCCGCCTCGTCCGCGGCCCGGGCGAGCTCCTCGTCGATGACACGAAGCAGAAGGTCGCGCTCGAGCCGCGGTCGCGCCAGCGGACCCGCCGCCGGGCCAACCTCCGGCAGGGGGTCGCGAAACGCGTCGACGGCCTCGCGTGCGTGTCGCAGGGCCCGCGACCGTCCCGCGAACGCGAACAGATCGAGCGAGGCTCCGCGCGTCTGGGCAGTCGCGTCCTCCGAGAGC
>DATGJA010000638.1:0-6157 GCA_035295445.1 Polyangiaceae bacterium
AAGGGATTCAATCTCTTCTCGAGTCTGCCGGGAGGGGCCGGGCCGGTCGTGTTGAAGCACGACGGCAACGTCCTGTTCCAGAAGGTGCCGGACCCCTCGGACCCGACGAAGAGCATCGTCGTTTCGATTTCCAACCCTCAGCCGCACGACAATTTCCTCAACGTCGGTTTCGCCGGCGTCAGTTCGCTCGAGCAAGGGGGGTTCTTCCTGCCGCTCGGGCCGGACCCGAAGAATCCGCATCTACTCTTCAACCAGAGCGTCCCTTTGCCGCAGTACCGCTTTCGGTTCTACACGGACGGGACGCGAACGGTGCAGGTCACGGATCTGCCGCCCATCCCAGCGTCGACGGGGTTCCCGTGCAACGGACCGCTCTGCGGCCCCATCAACCCGCCCTTCGACGCGAATGGCCTTCCGATCGTCGGTCCCAATTTCTTCATGCAGGCTTTCTCGACGGACCCGGGTCGAGCGGGAATCACCGGTAATCCGGCGGACTTCGAGGCATTCGACATACCGCAACTGCGCGGTATCGCCCACACCGCTCCATACTTCCACGACAACAGCATCGCGACGCTGGCCGACGTCATCGACATCTATAGCCGGTTCATCTTGCCGCCCATCGGGGCGATCGGCTTGCCGGCAGTGAATCCGCCAGAGTGCCCGACGTCGCCGCCGACGTGCGGGCTGCCTCCCGAGGCCCTCAGCCCGCAGGACAAGGCCGACTTGCTCGCGTTCCTCCAGTCGTTCTGAACTGTCGCTGAGAGCTGGGGTCGCCGCCTTCCGGGCCAGAACGGCCGGCCTACGGAGGCGAGCGAAGACGTCGGGATGTTCGCTCATGGCGCCGTGCTGGTAGCATCTCTGGCAGCTACCCACGCCAGACGAACCACTGTGGCAAAGACCATCCTCGTCGTCGGATACGGGCCCGGAATCTCCAACGCGGTGGCCGAGAAGTTCGGGGCATCCGGCTTCTCGGTCGCGCTCGTCGGGCGAACCGAAGACAAGCTCGCCGCGGGCGCGAGGGCCCTGCGAGCGAAGGGCGTCGACGCCGCCGCGCTCGTGGCCGATGGCGGCGACCCCACCAGCATTCGCGAGGTGGTCCGAAAGGCGAGCGCGGCGCTCGGACCGATTGCGGTGATCCAGTGGAATGCGTATGGGGGCGACCGGGCCGGGGACCTCATCGCGGCGGATGCCGCCGCCCTCCACAGCGTCTTCGACGTCGCCGTCGTCGGCCTCGTCGTCGCCGTTCAGGAGGCACTTTCCGATCTCAAGGCCACGGGGGGCGCGGTCCTGGTCACGAACGGCGCGTTTGGCGACAACACACCTCAGATGGACGACTTGGCGACGCAGTGGAAATCCATGGGCCTCGCGCTCGGCAATGCTGCGAAGCACAAACTCGTCGGCCTGCTGGCGCAGCGGCTGAAGAGCGAGGGGGTCTACGTCGGCGAGGTCATGGTGGTCGGGATGATCAAGGGCACGCGCTGGGACCGCGGGCAGGCGACGATCGACGGGGCTACGGTCGCACAGAGGTTCTGGGAGCTGTACGAGGCGCGAGACCATATGCGGGCGCGCGTTGGCTGACGTGCGTCCGGGCCGTCCTTACGCCGCCGGGATGACGGGGAATACAGGCACGCAGCGCGTGGAGCGCGGGCGACGAAGCGACGGCGATGTCCGCCAATGGGTCGAGCAGGCTCCTTCGAGGCGAGTGCGTGTCGACTGCCCCCGCACTACCGGATGCAGGGCGTCTCTTGCGACGTCGGGCGTCCTCTGCGTCGACCCCACCGGGGTGCTCGGCAACGCGGAGGCGTAGTTCCTGTAGCCGAGCTTGTGGCCCGCCCAGTTCACGATCCCGCCGTGGACGCGGGGCGCAGGGAGCGCATCCCCGAACAGTTCGGTCCGCGCGTCGAGTTTGCTTCGGGCAACCGAATGGGGGCAAGAAACGACAGGCTGCGGCGGTTAGCCCCAAAAAGCGAGCCGTCCGGGGCCTTTCTTTGCGGCACGACGGTTGCTCTGAACCCTCCCGTTGCGGCGCGCGAGACGCGCCGGACCAATCCAGAGGAAATACCCATGAGGATCTTTTTACCTTTTTGCGCCGCCTTGGCGCTTGCCGCCTGTACCGCCAACGTGGAGAATCCGACTGTGAATCAGCAGGGCCGCGGCGGAAACACGACGTGCGTGATGACCTGCGACAATACGCAGACGACCTGCGTGGCGAAATGCACGGACGACGCGTGCAAGGCCGCCTGCATGACGGATCACGACAAGTGCACGACACAGTGCTCTTCGACCGCCGACGCCTCCGCGGACTGAATCGAGGGGTGTCCTAAGGGGGTGTCCAGGACCTGCTTCGCGGCCCGCGCGTACTCCTCGTTTCCGATCCGGATGAGCGCCGTCTCGAGCAGGCGCACCACGGTCGCGAGGACCCGCTCGCGGGGCAGCCCCTTGCGGCGGAGGTCGCGCTCGACCCGCGGGCGCAGGTGTGGCAAAGCCGCCGCAAACGCGAGCATTCTGCGGAATTTCGTCTCGTCGCGCGTGGCGCGCCAGCGAGGATGCTCAGCGCGTTGACGCAGAAGTTGAGCCGCCTTGCCAGAACATCCGGATGTTTGACGATGGCGATCACGACGTTGCTCATCCGTGACGCGAGGCACGAGCGATGCAGCGGCATCGCGACATGCCTCGCAGGTCTCCACCGCACACCGACGGGCTCTCGCCGCTCTCGAGGTGGCCGAGCCGCGCTTCGCGGAAAGCGGCGAGGGAGGACGCGGTAGGCCGTTGGCGGAGTGGAGCAAGGGCGAGGCGCTTTCGAGTGCGGGACGATGACTGCATCGGGATTCACGTATCCCGCTGACCGAGGGGGGTTCTACCCCTCTCTGAACAAGCGCCCCGTCCGTCGACGGGACCAGGAGATATACCTATGAAGACGCTCGACAACGCTCAGGACATCATCGATTTCATTCTGTCGCAGCACCAGCAGATCAAGGCGCTCTTCGACTCGGTTCTGGGTACGCGGGGCGACGCCCGCAAGAAGGCGTTCTTCGAAATCCGACGGCTGATGGCCGTCCACGAGACGGCCGAGGAGGAGGTCATCCACCCGGCCGCCCGGCGCCTCTTGCCGAACGGCGAGGGGATTATCCAGTCACGTCTCGCGGAAGAGAAGAAGGCGAAAGAGGTGCTCGTCGCGCTCGAGAAGCTCGACGTCGACTCAGCAGCGTTCGAGACGAAGCTGACCGCGCTGAAAAGGGATGTCGTCGCCCACGCCGAGTCGGAGGAGCGGGACGAGCTTGCGGCGCTCGCGAGCCGCCTCGAGCCCGAGCAGCTCACGCGGATGCGAAAGGTGGTGCGGGTCGCCGAGTCGCTCGCGCCGACACGGCCGCACCCGGGGGTCGAGTCCAAACCGGCAAACCTCCTGGTGGGGCCGTTCGTAGCGATGGTCGATCGTGCGCGCGACGCCCTCTCGTCGCGATAGCGTCGCGAGGCCCTGCACGACCCGAACGGGGGCCCCGACGTAAATTCGGGGCCCCATGTTCGGATCCTGCGACTCCATCGAGGACGATAAACCCGAAGCGGAGATCGCCAGCTGCGAGCCGCTCGTACGCACGCGCGGCCTTCCGAATCGCGCGTGCGCCCGCTTGCCTTTCGCCGCGATGGCGGGAGTCTTGCCGTATCCAACATGGAAAGCTCGACGGACGTTCTCGTGGTCGGGGCGGGGCCGACCGGTCTCTTCCTCGCGCTCGTCCTCGCCCGGCTCGGGGTCCGCGCGCAGGTCGTCGACGCCGCCGATGGCCCCGGCACGACGTCGCGCGCGCTCGCTGTCCAGGCGCGCACCCTCGAGATCTACCAGCAGCTCGGGCTGGCCAAGGACGTCCTCGATCGCGCGCTCGTCCTCGGCGCCGTCAATCTGTGGCGGCGCGGCGAGCACGCCGCGCGCGTCGATCTGACATCGGCGGGCAAAGGTCTCAGTCCGTACCCGTTCGGGGTCATCTTCCCGCAGGACGAGCACGAGGCCCTTTTGGTGGCGCGCCTCGAGGCGGAGGGCGTGCGGGTACGACGCCGCACCACCATCGACGCGATCGCGGAGCGCGGGGGATCCGTCGTCGCGAGCGGTCGCGGCCCCGACGGTGCCCCGGTCACGTTCGAGGCCCGCTACGTCGCGGGGTGCGACGGCGCCCGGTCCGTCGTGAGGTCTTCCATCGAGGCGGGCTTTCCTGGCGGCACCTACGAGCACCTCTTCTACGTCGCCGACGTGACGGCGCACGGCGCGCCGATGAACAAGGAGCTGCACGTCTTCCTCGACGTGGCCGGGTTTCTCGCGCTCTTTCCGCTGGCCGGCGAAGGACGCGCACGCCTCGTGGGAACAGTCCGCGAATCGTCCGCGCGCAACGAGACGCTGACCTGGGACGACGCCGACCACGCGGCCATCGAGCGGATCGGCGTCGCGGTCGATCGCGTCGCGTGGTTTTCGACCTACCACGTGCATCACCGCGTCGCCGACCGCTTCCGGCGCGGCCGAGCCTTCCTGCTCGGCGACGCCGGTCATGTCCATAGCCCCGTCGGTGGCCAGGGGATGAACACGGGGCTCGGGGACGCCATGAACCTCGCGTGGAAGCTCTCGGCCGTCCTTGGAGGAAGGGCGAACGCGGATCTCTTGGACACGTACGAGCATGAGCGGATCGCGTTCGCGCGCCGCCTTGTCGCGACGACCGATCGCGCGTTCAAGGCGGCGTCCAGCGATGGCCCCTTTGCGGAGTGGGTGCGGACGCAGCTCGTGCCCGCCGTCGTGCCTCGCGCCCTCGGCGTAGGCATCGCTCGACATCTGCTGTTCGAGGCGGTGTCGCAGATCGGCATCGAGTACCGCGACAGCCCATGGAGCGAAGGGCGCGCAGGGGCAGTGCGCGCGGGAGATCGCCTCCCGTGGGCCTCGCACGCGGGGACCGGGGAAGAAGACAACTTCGCCCCGCTCACGTCTCTCGACTGGCAGGTGCACGTGTACGGCGCGCCGCCGTCCGGTCTCGCATCGGCGTGCGAGACGAGCCGCCTAGCCCTCCACAGTTTCCCGCCCGCCGAGGAGGCGTCGCTGCAGATCGGGGCTGTCTATCTCGTCCGACCCGACGGCTATTTGGGCGGCGTCTTCAAGGGGCACGACGCCACGCAGAACTTCGTGCGCTACCTCGAGGTGCACGGCATCCGCGCGCGTGCCGCTGCGAATGGACGCGTCAGGTCCTGAGTTGGAGCGCTCCTTGCTCGCTTCCGCGCAGGAGGATTGCCATGGCAGCCAAGAAAAAGGGCGGTCGTCGCTACGGCAGCGGAGCTTCTCGGAAGGTCGGCCGAGCGCTGCACGAGCGCAAGCAGGGCTCGCTGCGGTCCGGGCGCTCGGGCAAGAAGGTGACGAGCCGCAAGCAGGCGATCGCGATCGGTCTCTCGGAGGCCCGCCGCGCCGGCAAGAAAGTGCCGAAGCGGCGCTCGAACCGCAAGTCGAAGAGGCGCTCCCAAGGCGCGTGACCCTAACGGTGGCGCCCCCGCCGGTCCTTCTTCGGCTTGCCCGTCTTGGGATTGGTGACAACGGGTCGGGCGTGCGGAGCGGTCCCTACCCCCCTCTCGCCGATCGCGGGGGCGTCTCCCGGCCCTGTCGGACCCCCATGGCTAGGGCCGTATCCGTGGCTCTCTTCGTACCCGCCATCGGGCTCCGCGCGATGCTTTGACCTGGGCAGCACGACATTCATCGACTCACCTGCTCGTTTGGGTTCGACTCGAGCAAGACACGACGGGGGGGGTACGCAAATCGCGAGCCGTCCCGGGCTACGCCGGCGCACGGCCCCGTACGTACGCGCGCGCCGCGACGTCGACGGCGCGGGCCGCCTTCTTCGGCCCGTCCCATCCTTCGATGACGACCTCCTTGTGGGTCATCTCGGCGGCGGTCACGAAGAACCGCTCGAGCTCTTGCCGCGTACGCTTCGGAAGCTCCCGGACGTCTTCGTAGCGCTCGTCGGTCGCCGGTACGGCGATGACGCGGTCGTTGCGGATGCGCTTGCTCTTTGCGTCGCGCTGCGTGAGGCGAACCACCCCGATGAGGCGCGAGGCGATGACGGTCGCCGGCCAAGTGGGCGAGTCGAAGAGGACCATGGCGTCGAGGGGGTCGCCGTCCTCGGCGCACGTGCTCGGAACG
>DATGJA010000639.1:0-7811 GCA_035295445.1 Polyangiaceae bacterium
GTGATCACGAGCGCGCTCGGGATGGACGCGTCGCGCTCGACGACCGCGGCGGACCAGCGGAGGGCCGCCTCCGACTCCTCGGCGAGAAGAAGGGTGAGCGCTCGGTCGATCGGCGAGTCGGTCGTCTGGGCGCCAGGCAGGTCCGGCGGAGCGGCACGCATCGGCGACGCCTACCGTATCACTGCTCGCCGGGATCCTTCACGTTTCGTCCGCGCGCAGCCCCGCCGCCGGCTTCGGAGCGCTCCATGAACTCGCTCATCGCGTTCGCGGTGGCGGCGACGAGGGGCAGCACGCGCGGGTAGTCCATGCGCGTCGGACCGATGACGCCCACGGTGCCGGCGGCCTGCCCGCGCGCGGTATAGGCGGCGCCGACGATCGCGAGCTGACCGCCCCCGAGGTCGCCCACCTCCTCGCCCACCGAGACGTGGCCCCCCTTGGCCTGCATCGCGAGATCGAGCAGCTGGACGAGCTTCTCGCGCGCGTCGAGGGCGCTCAGCAACCGCCGCACGTCCTCAGCCCCCTCGAACTCGGGCTTCTCGAAGAGGCGATCCTGTCCCTCGATGACCAGATCCGTCGTCGTCCCGACGGCCTCCTCGACGGCGGCACCGCCCAGCGCGAACGCGCGCCGGCGAAGCTCGTCGTGGCGGACACGCTCGGTCTGAAGACGTCGATCGAAGAGCTCACGCAGATCACCGAGGGTCCGGCCCTCGACCACGTCGTCGAGCAGGTTGTGGATGCGCTGCAGATCGGACTCCGACACGGCGGCGCTGAGGAAGCGATTCTGGACGTTGCCGTTCTTCAGGACCAAGACGGCGAGGACCTCTTCGTTGCCGGTTCGCAAGAAGCGCAGCTGCTTCAAGACGAGCGTCTCCGGCCGCGGAGCGACGACCACCGCCACGGTCCCCGTGAGCTCGGAGAGGAGGCGGCCCGTCTCGCGCATGACGTTCTGGCCCGGTTCGAGTGACGCGAACGTCTCGTGGATGAGGTGCTCTTCCTCGTTCGTCAGCGATCGCACGTGCATCAGCGCGTCGATGAAGAGGCGAAAGGCCCGGTCGGTCGGCACCCTCCCCGCGCTCGTGTGCGGCTGGCGCAGGTACCCCATCTCTTCCAAGTCCGCGAGGACGTTCCGGATGCTCGCTGGCGAGAGCTCGAGCCCCGACTTCTTCGACAGCGTGCGCGAGCCGACCGGTTCGCCGTTGGCGACGTACTCGGTCACACAGTGGTAGAGCACCTGCCGGGCGCGGGCGGTGAGCTCGGGCATGCGCGGCCCTCAAGATCTAGCACCCCCCGGGGCGGAGGCCGCTATCCTTGGGGCGCATGCGCGTACGATTGCCGTCGGGGGGGCTCGGAGGAGCCCTCGCGGTGGCCGCGGCGCTCGCCGCGCCGTCTTCCCTGGCCGGCTTCGGCGTGCCGAGGACCGATATCCGCGACCTCATCACGTGGGCCGCGCCGGCGGCAGTGGACCCGGCCGAGACTCCGGCGTCGCGCTACGGCCGCCTCGACCGAGAGGCCTGCGAGGCGCAGCTCTCCGAGCGCCACGTGGGCTTCTCGCGGGTCGACGAGGCCCGAGGGGTCCTCGCTCCGGTGCGCCTGCGCGGACCGCTGCACGGCGTGACGTTCCGCAGCGCCCTGTCGAGCGCGCAGCGGACCTCGAGCGCCCTCGAGATCGTCGATTGTCGGCTCGCCCTCTCGCTGGACGACTTCGCCGCACAGCTCGAGACGCACGGCGTCGTCGAGGTCATCCACTTCTCCATCTACCGGCCCCCCTCGACGCGCTGGCAGCGCGATCGGATCGCCTCTCGTCACCCGGGCGGCTTGGCCATCGACGCCGGGTGGTTCGTCAAGCAAGACGGCCAGAAGCTCTCGGTGGAGCACGACTTCCACGGACGCATCGGCGCTGCGCCCTGCGGCCCGAACGCCGGACCGCAGCCAGCCACGCCCGAGGCGGTCGAGCTCCGGCAGATCCTTTGCGAGGCCGCGGGGGCTCGGCTCTTCAACGTGACGCTCACCCCCGACTTCAACTGGGCGCATCGCAACCACTTCCACCTCGAAGTCACCGCCGGCGCGCCGCGCTTCTACCTTCGCTGAGTGTCCGACCGTCCCCTCCCGGCCCCCTTCTGGGCGATCGTCACCCTCCCCTTCGGCCTCGCCGCCGGGTTCGCGGGCATCGCGGTGCCGTTCGGGCTGCGCGCCCGCGGCCTATCCATGACGACCATCGGGACGGTCTCGTTCGTCTCGCAGCTTCCGCACATCTTCAAGCTCCTCTGGTCGCCGGCGCTCGATTCGGGCCCCCGGCGCCGAAGCTGGTTTCTCGCGTCGGTCGTCGCCACGGCGGCGGCCCTCGCGGGCGCGGTCTTCCTCGCGCCCGACCTGGGTGCGCACGTCGGTCCGCTGCCCGCGCTCTGGGCGTACACGGCAGTGCTCTTCGCGTCGCAAGCGGGGGCGGCGACCTGCGGTTCCGCCGTCATCGCGCTCATCGCGGTGACGGTCCCGAGCGAGCGGCGCGGCCGAGCCGCTGGATGGCAGACCGCCGGCAACCTCGTGGGGACGTCGGCCGGCGGCGCGCTCGTCGTGTGGATGTTCTCGCACCTGTCACCGGCGATGACCGCCGCCACGACCGCCGGGATCTGCCTGGTCTGCGCCGGGCCGGCCCTCTGGACGAACGAGGTGCCCCCGCCGAAGCGGCCCGCCCTGCTCCTCGTGCTGGAGCTCGTCCGCGAAATCGGGCGGACGCTGCGGTCCCGTGCGGGCTGGACGGGGCTGCTCATCTGCCTGTCGCCCGTGGGCGCGGGGGCGCTCACGAACCTGTTCGGGGCGCTGGCGCGCGACTACGCGCCGGACGCGGACTCCTCCGAACGCCTCGTGATCGTCGTGACCGGCACGCTCGGCGGGCTGGTGAACGCGGCGGGCTCCCTCGCCGGCGGCTACCTCGCCGACCGGTACCCACGCCGCCTCGCCTACGTCGTCTTCGGTGGAATGACCGCGGTCTGCGCGGGGGCAATGGCGGCGGGCCCTGCGACCGCCGGTGCGTTCACCGCCGGGTGCCTGGCCTATCAGTTCACGAACGGTCTGGCGTACGCCGCGTTCTATGCCTTCGTATTCGATCTCGTGGGATCCCAGGAAGGCGTCACGACCCAGCTGTCGCTCTTCGCCGGCGCGTCGAACCTCGCGATCACGTACGTAACGTGGCTCGACGGGTGGGCGTACGACCGACTAAAGGAGGCCCTTCCGGGCCAGGCCTGGGCGGGCCGCGGCGGGATGCTCGGGATGGACGCGCTAGCCACGTTCCTCGGGATCGGCGCCCTCTGGGGGGTCATGGCCTACGCCCGCCGGACCGCGCCGCAAGCGTCTGGACCCTAGCTAGCGACGCAGCCGCTCGATGACGGCGCCCATGTCTGCGGGCATGGGCAGCTCCCAGTGCATCGCGATCTGCGTCGTCGGGTGCACGAACCCGAGCTCGGCGGCGTGCAGCATGAGCCGCGGCGCATCGATGGCGGGCCCGGCGAATCCGCGCACGTACACGCTCTCACCCACGAGGGGATGGCCGGCCTCGCTCAGGTGGATCCGGATCTGGTGCGTCCGGCCCGTCTCGAGGCGGCAGGAGACGAGGGTCGCCCCCGCCAGTCGATCGAGCACGTCGACGTGGGTGACGGCCTCGCGAGCCTGCGGTGCCCGCGCCCCGCCGGTCCTCGCGGACCCACGCAGTCCGTCGCCTCGATCCTCGAGCAGGAAGCTTCGAAACGTGCGCGGCTGCACCTCACCGTGTGCGACGGCCAGGTAGCGCCGCTCGACCGAATGTCGACGAAATTGCGAAGACAGAGCCTGCTTGGCCAGCCACGTCCGAGTGAAGACGATCAAGCCGGTCGTCTCTTTGTCCAGACGCTGCACGACACCCAGGCTCGGTCGGCCCGCCCGCGCGGCGCGGGCTCGAGCGGTCCGCTCGAGCCATTGGCGTACGCGAGCGTCGAGCGAATCGGCCTCGGCGTCGTCGTAGGGTACGGTCGCGATACCCGGAGGCTTTGCGACGACGATGAGCTGCGCGTCCACGTGGACCACGTGCAATTCGGCGACCTCGGCGGTCCGAGGGCGCCGAGCGCGCTCGTGGAGGTCGATCTCGGAGCCGGGCGGCACCCGCGCCGTCGGTTCCGTCATCACGGCGCCCCCGACGCTGACCTTGCCCGACTCGATCCAGGCGCGCGCCCGCCCCCAACTCACCCCGAAGAGCTCGCGCACATGGCGGTCCAGCGGTGCCGGCGTAGTTGGCACGGTCGGGCGGCGGCGTGGGTGGCTCACCCCCGGCACTCTGACGCCTTTTCAAGTTCTTGACACGCTCTGGCGCGGATACGCACAATCGTGCGTACGGCGCAGGACCGCGCCCCGGGAGTAGCCAACGTGCCCAAGACTCTGCTCGCCGTCGACGACAGCACCACGATGCGGAAGGTCCTCGAGATCACCTTCGCCGGGGAGGACTTCCGAGTGGTCACGGCAGACGGCGCGTCCACCGCGCTCGCGCGCCTGTCCGAGGATCCGGCCGTGGCGCTGGTCGACGCCACCCTTGGAGGTGACGACGGCTACGCGCTGGCCAAGGAGGTGCGCGCCCGCGACGCCCGAGTCGCCGTCGTGATGATGGCGAGCCGGTACGCCCCCTACGACGCGAACCGGGGCAAGGACGCGGGAGTGGACGATTTCGTCGACAAGCCGTTCGACACGCAAGCGCTGATCGACAAGGTCAAAAAGGCCATCGTGGCGCGAGAGACGCGGGCTGCGGCGCCTGCGCCCGCCGTGGCGGTGCCGCAAGCTCCGGCCGCGGCGCCGGCCCCACGCGCGCCCGCGCCCCCGGCGCCCGCCGTTCAGCCCAAGCCGGCGTGGCCCGCCCAGCGCACGCATACGCTCTCCTTCGAGGGGTCTTCGCAGGGCGCGGGGCCGGTGCCTCCGGCGACGCGTACCGCCCCTACGGGCGCGGCCGTTCCCCCCACGGTTCCGGCGCAAGCATCGGCGCCCGCTGTGCCGCCCACCCGAGCGCCCGCGCCGGTCGCGCTGCAGGCGGCCCCGTCCGCTCACACGGTGCCCACGACGACGCCTCCGCGCGAGCCCCCGCCCATTCCCGTGCAAGCCCCCGCGCCGATCGCCGCGGCCCTGAACGGTCACCTCGCGAGCAAGCTCGGCGATCTGGGCCTCACGCCGCAGCAGGCCGAGGCGGTCCTGGCCCTGTCGCGTGAGGTCGTCGAGCGCGTGGTCTGGGAGGTCGTGCCCCAGCTCGCCGAAACGATCATCAAGGAAGAGATCGCGCGCCTCACTGCCGAACGCTAAGCCGTTCTTGTGTCCGGCGACGACGACGCGCTGAAACTCCTGGCGAGGGCCACCGCCCGCCTCGAGGATCTGCTCGAACGACTGCCGCTCGACGTGGCCAAGGAACTTCGCGCTCGTATCGCGACGCTCCGGACGCTGATGCTTGAGAAGCGCCCTCCCGCCATCGTCCTCGTGGGCCGGCGCGGCGCGGGCAAGTCGTCGCTGGTGAACGCGCTCTTCGGCGCCAAGGTGGCCGAGCTGGGTCACGTGATGGCCCAGACGGGGAAGGGCCGCTGGTACGACTACGAGCGGGACGGCGGCGCCCTGTCCGTCCTCGATACGCGCGGCCTGCAAGAGGGGTCGGAGCCGGCGGAGGGCACCGAGACAGGGACCGCGATCGAGTCCATCGCCCTCGAGCTGCGCGCCAAGCCGCCGGACCTCGTCGTCTTCGTCGCGAAGGCGAGCGAGGTCGACTCGGCGGTGCAGGCCGACATGGACGCCCTGCAACGCGTCTACGACGAGGTTCGGCGCGCACATCGACTCGAGCCGCCGCTCGTCGCGGTCGTCACGCAGTGCGACCTGCTCGAACCCAAGGCGACGCGCCTGCACGGCGCCGCTCACGAGCCGGAGGACGACGTCGCGGAGAAGCTGCGCCACGTCGCCGCCGCCGAGCGGGCTCTCGCCGCGAAGATCGACGCGCGCGGGGCGCTGCGGGACCGTCACGTCGCGACCCTCGGGGTCTCCGGCTACATGTCGTGGCGTCCGGACGGCTCGCTCCGAGCGGACGAGCGATGGCGCATCGAGGACCTCGCGATCGTCCTCTTCCGGCACCTGCCCGACGCAGGTCGGGCGGAGCTCGCGCGCGTCACGCGGACCCGAGCGGTCCAGGAGGAGCTCGCTGGCACCCTCACCAACGCGACGGCCGCGGTGTGCGCCGGGATCGCCGTCGCGCCGATCCCGCTCGCCGACATCGTCCCGCTCACGACGCTGCAGGTGGGCCTCGTCGCCGCCATCGCGTGGATCGCCGGCCGCACGATCGACCGACGCGGCGCCATGGAGTTCCTTGCCGGCCTGAGCGCCAACGTCGGCGTGGCGTTCGCGCTTCGGGAGGCGTTCCGGGCCATCTTCAAAGTCGTCGCCCCCGGGGGGGGCGCGGTCGTCTCGGCGGCGATCGCGTTCAGCGGGACCGCCGCCATCGGCTCGGCGGCCCGCGCGTATTACATCGGCGGCGTCTCGCTCGAGGACGCGCGGCGGGTCTTCCGGCGGAACAAACGGAGCGAGCCGACCAAGAACGGCGACCCCAGCTCGGGACCGCGCTAGAACGAGCACCCCCCCCGATGACCGTGCCCGCTGCTCCGACCCTTGACCAACCCTACGACCCGTCCCTCGTCGAGCCGCGGTGGTACGCCTTCTGGGAGCGGCACGGCGTGTTCACCGCAAGCGACGACCCGGCCGACCCGCGCCCCGTCTACGTGGTGCCGATGCCGCCGCCCAACGTGACCGGCAGCTTGCACATGGGGCACGCCCAGCGGGCCACTCTCGAGGACGCGCTCGTGCGCTGGCACCGGATGCGCGGCCACAACACCCTGTGGCAACCCGGCATCGACCACGCCGGGATCGCCACCCAGCTCGTCGTCGAGCGCCAACTCGCGCGCGAGGGGACGACACGCCTCGCGCTGGGCCGAGAAGCGTTCGTCGAGCGGGTCTGGCAGTGGAAGAACGAGAGCGGAGGGAGGATCGCGCTCCAGCAGCGCGTCCTCGGGGCGTCTCCGGACTGGACTCGCTCGAAGTTCACCATGGACCCGGCCATGGGCCGCGCGGTGACCGAGGCGTTCGTACGGCTCTACGAAGAGGGCCTCATGTACCGCGCGAAGCGGCTCATCAACTGGTGCCCGGAGTGCATGACGTCCCTCAGCGACCTTGAGGTCGAGAACGAAGAGGGCGCCAACGGCGAGCTCTTCGAGTTCGCTTACGAGGTGGAAGGCGGCGGCTCGATCGTCGTGGCCACGACGCGGCCGGAGACGATGCTCGGCGACACGGCGGTCGCGGTGCACCCCGACGACCCTCGCTACGAGGCCCTGCACGGCAGGCGGGTCCGCCACCCCTTCGTCGATCGCACGTTCCCGATCATCACCGACGCGATCCTCGTCGACCCGAAGTTCGGCACCGGCGCCGTGAAGGTCACGCCTGCGCACGACTTCAACGACTTCGCGACCGGAAAACGGCACGGACTTGAGGAGATCAACATCCTCGCGCTCGACGGAACGCTCAACGCGAACGCCGGTCGCTTCGCCGGCATGGATCGCAAGGACGCCCGGCGCGCGGTCAAACGAGCGCTCGAGGAGCGGGGACTCGCCCGAGGGGCGAAGCCGCATGCGCTGACGCTGCCGCGGTGCCAGCGCTCCGGCGGCGTCGTCGAGCCGATGATCTCGACCCAGTGGTTTCTCCGGATGCAGAGGATGGCCGAGCGCGCGCTCGAGGCCGTGCGGTCCGGACGCACGACGATCGTCCCGGCCGAGTGG
>DATGJA010000640.1:0-3002 GCA_035295445.1 Polyangiaceae bacterium
TGGACGCTCGAAGGCAGATCAGCGGTGCCACCCTGCCGGACGTGGACCTTGCACTCCTCTTCCACGATGCGGTCTACCAGCCGCTTGCACACGACAACGAAGCGCGGAGCGCCGGTCTCCTGATCGAGGAGGGCCGGCGCGCCTGGCTACCGGATCCACTGCTGCAGCGCGCTTCCGCCTTGGTGCGTGCCACGGCGCACACCCAACGCGCAGGCGCTGTGCGTTCCGGAAATTCTGCGGTCTCTTTTCCGGAAACTCTGCGGTCTACCGGAACGTCGTGATCGTCGAGTCGTAGCTGGTCATCGGGCAAGTGCTTGGTCCTGAGCGAAGGCCCATCGAGGCGCAGCAGTCGCCCGCGCTCGAGGATGCGGTCGACGATGGCGGCGGCGAGGTCGTCGTCGTGGAGGACGTCGCCCCAGCGCGTGGGGTGCTTGTTGGTCGTGAAGATCATCGAGCGCCGGCGGATGTGTCGGTCGTTGACGACGTGGTAGAGGACATTGGCGGCGTCATCGCCGTAGGCGAGGTAGCCGACTTCGTCGACTACGAGCACGTGGGGCTTCATGTAGCGGGCGAGTGCCTGGCGCATCGTCCCGTCGCGGCTGGCGGCCGAGAGGTCCTCGATGAGATGCGCGGCGGTGGTAAAGAGCGCGTCGAAGCCGTTTTGCATGGCGCGGTACGCGATGGCGATCGCGAGGTGGGTCTTTCCTCGGCCTGGTTTGCCTTCGAAGATGACCGAGTGACCCTCGGTGACGAAGTCGGGCGTGAGCAGCGAGCCGATCGTCGTGAGCCGCAGCGTCGACTGGTAGGTGAAGTCGAATTCGTCGATGGTGCGGAGGAAGGGAAACTGGGCGGCGCGCACGGCGCGCGTCAGACGGGTGCCGCGTCGATGCGCGACCTCCTCGGAGAAGAGGGTGAGAAGGAGCGCGTCGTACGCCCACTCTTCCTTCTCCGCGCGGTCGACGAGATCGCGCCAGACCCGGCGCGCATTGGCCAGGTGCAAGCGCTTGAGCAGCGGGTCGATCTCGGCGCTCACGATGCACCTCGTTTCGATTCCGCGCGGCCGACGGGCAAGGTGAGCTGGCGCGCGTCCGGTCCGCGCGGTTGCGCCGCTGCGGCCCGAGGGCGAGAGCCCTCGAGCCTCCGGGCGCCCGAGGTACCGAGAGCGCGACGAACCCCGGCGACAGACAGCGCGGCGGAGCGGACGGCGCGTCCGATCGCTTCGCGCATCGAGTCGTCGCCATAGGCCTCGAGCAGGGCGTACAAGTCCTCGACGCGGCGGCTGGAGAGCTTGGGCTCGCGGTGGGTGATCTCGGTCAGCAGCGCGAGTGCGTCGGGCCCCAGGTTGAGCACCTGCTGTCGCTTCTCATAGAGCTTCGCCCGTTTGCCGTGGACGGCGGCGATCTTGGCGGCGCGATGCTCGGGCAGCGGTGCGGGGGGCTCGTGCTTGCTGCGCCGCCGGTGCCGGGACTCGAACCGTCCTGCGACGATGTGCAGGCGGTCCTCGTAGAGAAACAGCGTGCCGGCGATGTGCGTCGCCTCCGGGGGCATCGAGTACGGGGCTCCCTCGAACATCACCTCGGCGGTGGGCCCGACGAAGATGGGGACGCGCAGGGCCAGCTTTTCCGGAAACACCTTGATGGGTCGCAGACGCGCGAGCTCCTCCTGACGGCGTGTTTCCGGAATCACCCCCGTCGCCCTCGACGGGGTCTTGGTGTTGACCTCGAAGTGCCAGGCTTCGAGCTGGGCGTGCAGATCGGCCTCGTCCTGAAACTTGCGGTGCTTGAAGAACGAGCCTTTCACCCAGCCCACCAGGCGCTCGACGGAGCCTTTCTGGTTGCCGCTGCGCGGCGCGCACATCTCGACGCCGACGCCGAGGTCCACGATCGCCTGGGCGAAGGTGGCGTTGAATTGCTCGACGTCGCGTCCCTTGCCGCCCTTTTGGACGATGGTCTTCGGGCGGTCGAACACCGCCATCAACGGCAGGCCGCCGAAGGCGACGAAGTCGCGGGCCAAGCAGCGCACGAGCGTCTCGACGCGCTCGTCCTTTACGAGGGTGACCGCGACGAAGCGCGAGTACTTGAGCCGGGACGCGAAGAAGTGGACTCGTTTCTTGCGACCGTCGACGAACGTCACGTCGACGTGGCCGAAGTCGTGCTGCGAGAACTCGCCGGGAAGCCCCTCGAAGCGAACCACCGGCGTGGCGCGCGGCGGTCGCACGGCCGCGACGAGCGCGTAGAACGCGCTCTTGTGCCCCGTGTAGCCGCCCTCCTTGGCTCGACGCAGCAGCTCCTGGGTCGGCAGCTCCGGCTCCTCGGCCAGCCACGCGGCAACCTTGGGCCCGAACGGAGTCGCCTTCGACGGACGACCGATGCGGCGATCGCGCCTCTGGGCCGCGTCGTCGACGAGCAGGACCTCGTCCTCCCGCTTGACCCGTGCCACCGTATCGACCGACACGCTGACGCGCGCGGCAACATCCCGCTGCGAGTGCCCCGCGCGGAGCAAAACCTGGATCTCGTGGCGCTTGAGCAGGGGCAACATCTCCCCCGAATGCACCGGTCTGCGGCCCATCTCCGTCGATTCCATCATGCGCTGCCTCCCTTGCGGGAGACCGCAGATTTTCCGGAATGGAGGGCCGCAGATTTTCCGGAACCATCAGGCGCTGACTCGGAGGAGGCGTGCATCGTCATTGATGCGGACCTGTCGATCCTGGGCGCCGACGCTGACGCCTTCGCGTCGTACGAAGCCCAGGTGCGGGAAGAATACGCGTGCGTCGACGAAGCGACCTACGCGGAGGCGCGTACGCGCGTCCTCCTGAGCTTCCTCAACCGGGAAGCGATCTACGCGACTTGCGTAGGACGACGCCTCTGGGAGGCGCGCGCACGACGGAATCTGGAGGGAAGTCTCGGCAGACTGCGGAGCCTTCCGTGACATGCGGAGAAACGACGTGGGGCTCGTCCCTCGACGACGCGCGATTGACGGCGCAGCTGATCTGCTCGCCGCGT
>DATGJA010000641.1:0-3575 GCA_035295445.1 Polyangiaceae bacterium
GTCTTCGTGGATGACGACGACGCCGCCGCGCGGGCGCGTCGGTTCTCGCTCGGGGGCGGCTCGCGGTTGCCACAGTTTGACGAAGCGGATCCAATCGTCCGTGGTGAAGCCCTCGAATCGGACGTCCGCCGTCAGCACGCCGGGCGCGAGCATAGCAGTCACGTGCTACAAGGCCGTCGACCGTGGATCCCGAGGAGCTCTTCTATCGGTACTTCCTTCCGGTGTATCCACCGGACTCGCGGGCGGACCTCGCGAAGGCGCGGGCCACGGACGCCAACCCTGCGCGCAACCCCGCGCTGACCGCGCACCTGCAGGAGGCGTCGACGCAGTTCGTCGCCAACGCCCGGGCGCTCTTCGGCGTGGACCTGCAGTTGGACCGCACGGACGAGAGCGTTCATCGATTGAGCGCGGCGCTCACGCTCGAGCGCCGCGACGAATGGGCCGCCCGGGGCGAGCCGGGCACCGCGCAGAATGTCCTGTTCAACGCGGTGGTGCACGGGTCGGCCTACGTTGGTGCGTGCATCGTGAGCTCGCACGGCGGCGTCTGGGGCGTGAGGCGCCCGCTGTGGGAGAGCGTCGTGCGCCTTTCGTCGCGCGCGGGGGAGGCGGACCTCGCCGTCTTCCACTGGTGGGTCAAGGCGCTCGCCGACGGCAGCCGCGCGTCGCTGGCGGATCGCTATCGCACGCACGTCGAGGTGCCGTGCATGCGGCCGGAGAGCCTCCCCGTCCTGGCGGATCCGGCGCGCTCGCTGCCGAGGCTCGTACGGCCGACCTACGACCTTTTGCACAAGTACCTGCGCGCGCACCTGCCCGAGGTGCGGGACCTTGGTACCCATTTTCCAGCGCCCGAGCGGTTCGCGGAGCTCGCGCTCAGCTGGCTCGACTTCCGCCTGCTGGGCGGCGGGCGGCTGTTGCTCCTCGCGGGGCTCTCCCGACACGGCTTGCACCTCTTCTGGGTGGGGGCGAGCGGGTTCGACAAGGGGGTGTTCTACGGGTGCGACCCATTCCCGGAGCCGGTCGTGCAGGTCCAGGGCGACCGCATCGTGGTGATGACGCAGCTCGACGGGGCGGCTCGCGTGAACGAGATGCTCTGGTGGGGGCCGTAGACGATCGGCCGGCCGCAATCACGGTAGCGGCGGCGCCATCGTGTCGTCGCTCACGCAGGCCGACAGATCGAAGAGCAGGAACTCGAGCGCCTTTTCCTCTTCGGTCAGCGGGCGGCTCGAGCATGCGGCCGGCACGTCGCCGGAGGGGCTCGACCCGGCGTGCATATCACTGAACACCGCCTTGCCGCAGTATGGCCCGGCGCCGACGGGTGTTTCGAAGGAGAAGGCCTTCGTCTCTGCGGGCGAGGAGTTCGGGTCGTAGATCCAACGGCGCGTGGTGGGTGCCACCGAGGACACGCTGGCGCCGACGCTCGAGAGGGCGATGCCCGCGTCGGCCCCCAGCCACGTCGCGAGGGCCGCGCCCTTCGGAAAGGACGTGTCGAGCGCGTACGTCCCGACGCCCGTCGCTGTCGAGGAGCCGAGCCACGTGGCCACGCCCTGGAAGTCAGCGGGACCGTTCTGGAACCAGGTGTAGTGGAAGTGGGTCGCCAAGAGGCGCCCGCCCTCCTCGACCCAATCGTGCATCGCCGTGACGGCTGCCGGGGGGGCATTGCCCGGCACGGCGCATTCGCACGCGAGGAGGACGAGATCGTACGACTCGAGGCTCGACTTCGACGACCACAGCGGGCAGGAGCTGCTCGTGCAGTTGCCGGCGGTGGCGCTCGACAGGCCCGGTCCGTTTCCGACGCCGCCAAGCCCTGCCCCCTGGTACACGTCGAGGCGGCCGCCGCCGTGCGGTGCGGTGAACTCGCTCGAGTCAATCCCGACGTTCCGGAGGAAGCACCCGAGATCGTCGCACCCGCCGGTGAGGAGCGCCATCTGCGGCATGTCCCCTTCGGCCCGTGTCCGTGGCAGCCGCACGCTGCCGTCGGGCACCGCGTTGTCCATGCACGCCGTGACCTGCGCCATCGTGATCTCGCGCCGCCATTTGCCGATCTGGGCGACGATGGGAACGTTCGCCGTTGCGGGCACGCCGATGAGCGAGAAGTGCCCCTTCGCGTCGGTGATCGTGGCGGTCACGGTGCTGCCGATCGACTGCGCGCAAGTGTTGCACAAGCGTGTCCCAGGCCCGATGGGCGAGAGCTTGCCCTTCGAATCTGTGGGTATGTAGACGTATGCGCCGTAGAGGGGATTGCGGCCCGCTGGGTCGTACACGATGCCGCTCATGCTCGTGGTGCAGCCGGGAGGGACCATGCACGCCAAACCCGTGCATGCTGCGTCGTTCGGCGAGCCACTCTCGGTCGGCGTCAACACGATCGAGCTATCCGCGCCGTTGACGAGTGTGCTGTCGTCCTCTCCGCCGCCGTCCGCGTCGCGGTCGGAGGTCGTCGCGTCCGTCGAGCCTGCGAACCCTGCCTCGAAGCCCGAGAGGGCGCCGCTCCCGCAGCGGCACGCGTCGAAGGCGCTCCCGTCACTCTTGCATACCTGGAATCCCGCGCACGCTCCGGGGCCCGCGCACGCGACGGAGGCGCCCGGAGTGCACGCATGGCTCGGCGACGACGAGCTGCCGCCGCAGCGCACGAGGGCCGCGAGCATCATGACGAAGATCGAGGCGGTTTCCGGCGAGAATCGAATGGGGCGCATCGTGCGAGTTTATCTGTCGTAGCCAATCGTTGGAACCGCGGGAGGAAACCTTGATTCGGGTCTGGCGTGACGGCAAGATCCCGTCGCCATGCGCGCCGGCTTCCTCCTCGTGGTTCACGCGGCCTTGGCGGCGTGCGGAACGGGCGCCGACTCGCAGCCCGCGACCGACGCCGCGGCGCCGCCCGACGTCGCGCCGGGCAGGTCCAGCGTCGATTCCAGCCTCGACGCCGCCGTCTCCGACGCGCGGACTCGCGCCCCGGTCTCGGACGCGTCGAACGCGCCCGACACGACGCTTCCCGAGGCCGGCGCCGATGATCTCGACGGGTCCGGCCGGCCGGACGTTCCGGTGCCGCTCGCATTACCGGGCGACGGGGGCTGTCTCGAGCAGCCCGTGGACGCCGCGCCCATGCGTGCGCCATGCGCATTCGCGATTAGCGAGGTGGTGTGCGACGCGTCGTCGGACTGCACGTGGACGACGCGCGTGAGCTGCTGCGGATCGCTCGCAGTGGGGGTCAATCGTACGAACATCACGATGTGTCCGCCGCCGCCGTGTCCGCCCGGCACGTGCCCCGACGGCCCGGGGGGCTTCGTGACCGAATATTGTCAGTCGATCGCGTCAACGCTGGACATCGCGGTCGCGTGCGTACAAGGCCGGTGCGTCTCGTACTTGGGGACCGCCGGGTCCGAATAAGTCTCCTCTTCGTCAACCGATGAGCGCACTCGCTCGCCTCACGCACGGAGGTCCGCGCTTGAGTCGCGTCCCGGTGCGCTCGCTCGGATCGATGCACTTCTCCCCACCGGGAGGTCGATGCGTTTGGCGTCACAGAAAAGCACCCGGCAGAACGAGCTTCTTATAACGCGGCACCCCAGAGACTTCGGCTGCCA
>DATGJA010000642.1:0-5660 GCA_035295445.1 Polyangiaceae bacterium
AGATGCCCGAACGTGCAATTCTGCCACGCTCGACCGTCGACCCACCCGTCCGTGGGGCGTGGCACGAGCCGTGCTGACGTCGGCCCGGATATCCATGGAGCGCGAAGTCGAGGTCACCCGGATCTTGTATGCCTTTCCTTCGAGTCGGGAGGAGCCGGAGCAGCCGTTGGAGCTTCGGGCGCGTCGGCCCCACGACGGCGGGACCCGCCCGTATCCGTCACCGTCGCTCCTGCCGCCGATGGAGGCGCCGCGCGCTCTCGCGCCGTCGCGTCCCGATCCCGCCGACGGGGCGACGTGGATGGTCGCGCGCGCGCCGGACGTGCCCGTCACGCTCGAGCACGCCGAGCTTCCCGACACGCTCGACCCTCGGCTCGTCATGGTGCGGGAGCCGGACTCGGAGCGGGCGCGGGCGTATCGGCTCTTGCGCCACCGCCTCCTGGCGCTGCACGACCCGCGCGTCGTGGCGGTGACGAGCGCGCGCCCCGGCGAGGGCAAGACGACGTGCGCGCTCAACCTCGCCCTCGCGATGGCGGAGGACTCGATGACGCGCGTCTTGCTCATCGACGCGAACCTCCGGCGCCCCGCGCTGCCCGACATCGTCGAAGCCCCGCGGACCTCGAGCCTGGCGGACGCGCGGATCCGGAGCGGGGCCCGCGGACCGGTGTATCCCGTCGTCGCCGTCGCCGGCACGCGCTTGCACGTCGCTGCGATCGCGCACGCACCGAGCGACAGGGCACGGCTCGATCGCGCCCACCTGGCCATCGTCCTCGAGGACCTGCGGTACGTCTACGACTACGTCGTCATCGACACGGCCGCGGTCTTCGAGAGCGGGGACGTCGACGTCGTGGCCGAGTGCTCTCGCGGCGTGCTCCTGACGGCGCGGGTGGGGCGATCGCGAAAGGACGACATGCGGCGCGCGGTCGAGCACCTCGCCCCGAGCCCGGTCCTAGGGAGCGTGCTCATCGACGCGTAAAGGAGAGCGACCTTGTTCTTCGGCCCCCGCAAGCACCTACGTCGTTGGATTCGCGGCTACGGAACGCACGCGCTTCGAAGGCTCCGCGCGCCCCGGCCAGAGGGGCCGACGCACGTGCTCTTCGCGATGTGCGACCACTACGAGCCCTTGTGGGGTCGGGCCGGGCACGCCGTGGGAAGCGACCGCGTCGCGCGCTGGGTGCGCGACTACCCCGTGCTCGCGCGTGAGTTTCGCGACGCCTCCGGTCGGCCGCCCCGGCACACGTTCTTCTTCCCGGGCGAGCAGTACGCCGACGATCTGCTCGCCGGGCTCGGTCGGCTCGCATCCGCCCGCTTCGGCGAGGTCGAGCTGCACCTGCATCACGACGGGAGCGACGCGGCGCGCCTCGAGCGGGAGATCCGCTCGTACCTCGACGCCTACGCGCGCCACGGATTTCTGCCCCGCGACGCCGACGGGCGCATCCGGTACGGGTTCATCCACGGCAACTGGTGCCTCGCGAACAGCCGGCGGGACGGGCTCTACTGCGGTGTGGACTCCGAGCTCGCGGTCCTCTTCGAGACCGGCTGCTACGCGGACTTCACGTTTCCGTCCGCCCCCGACGAGACGCAACCAGGCATCGTCAACCAGATCTACTGGCCGACCGGGGACCCGCGCCGCGCCCGCGCCCACGAGCGCGGGGTGCGCGCCCGCGTCGGCCACGTCATGGAGGATCGCATCCTGATGATCCAGGGGCCGCTCGCCCTCGCGCGCCGTGAAGGGCGCCTCGGCGCACGCATCGACAGCGCGGCCGTGACGGCGCACGACCCGGGCACCGCCAGGCGCGTGGATACCTGGGTCTCGCAGGGGATTTGCGTCGAGGGACGGCCTGAATGGCTCTTCGTCAAGGTGCACACGCACGGAGCACCCGAGGCGCAGGCCGATTCTCTGCTCGGCGAGCCGGGCCGCGCACTGCACCGCGCGCTCGGTCGCTACAACGACGGAGAACGCTTTCTGCTTCACTACGTCTCGGCGCGCGAGATGTTCAACATCGCGCTCTCCGCGATGCACGGTCTGCGCGGCGACCCCGACGAATACCGCGACCGCTTCCTCTCGCCCCCCCCCGTGGCCGCATGATCGATCTCTACGGGGTCGTCTTCCGCAAGGTGCTCCATCCCGCTTGGGAGACCGGCCTACGCCGCCGCCCGACGCTCGAGTACCTCGAGCGGCTCCGGCGATCCGAGTGGGCTTCGCTCGACGAGCTCGAGGCACTGCAGACGCGCGAGCTCGGCAAGCTGCTCGAACACGCCTCCGTGCACTCGCGGTACTACGCGCGCAGGTTCGCGGAGAGGGGGATCGATCCGCGCGACTTCCGGAGGGTGGACGATCTGTGCAAGCTGCCCGTGCTCACGCGCGACGAGGCGGCCGATGGCTTCGAGGAGAGGTCGTCGTCGGCCGAGCCGCTCCCGCGGATCCGCAAGATGACGAGCGGGACGACGGGCCGGCCGCTGGCCTTCGCATACGACCTCGGCTCGGAGTACTGGCGTCAGGCGGCCAAGCTCCGAGGATACGGGTGGGCGGGGTACCGGCCCGGGGACCGGAGCCTGCACTACTGGGGGTCGATCGCCGCTGTCCAGGCGCCCCCGTGGCCGACGAGGGTGAAGGTCGGCATCGACCACGCGATGCGGCGTGAGCACTACGTCGACTGCGCGGACCAGTCCGATCGCGCGCTGCGCGCCGTGGTGCGCCGCCTACGGCGGGTTCGTCCGAAGGTGATCGTCTGCTACGCGCAGGCGGGGGCGGCCCTCGCGCGGCACGTGGTCGAGACGAGGTGCCGCGACTGGCCGGACGTCGCCGTGATCTGCGCCGCGGAGCGGGTGTTCCCCGCGGACCGGAGGGCGCTCGAGGCGGCGTTCGGCCCGAACGTCTTCGAGACGTACGGCAGCCGCGAGGTCATGCTCATGGCCGCCGAATGCGAAGCGCACCGCGGGCTGCACGTGTCCATGGAGAACCTGGTGCTCGAGATCGTCGTGCGCGAAGCGGGCGTCGAGCGCCCGGCCCGGCCCGGCGAGCTCGGCGAGGTCGTCGTCACGGACCTGCACAACTACGGCGCACCATTCATCCGCTATCTCAACGGAGACCTCGCGGTCGCGCTGCCGCCGGGGCGGTGCGCGTGCGGCCGTGCGCTTCAGCGCCTCGAGCGCGTGGAGGGCCGCGTGGCGGACACCCTGCGCGACGTCGGAGGCCGCCCGGTGAGCGGGATGGCGTTCGTGGTCCTGTTCTCGACCCTGGCCGACAAGGTGCGGCGGTTTCAGATCGTGCAGCGCAAGGATCGGTCGCTCGACTTGCAGCTCGTGCCCGGGCGCGGGTTCGACGGCAACCTCTTGGAGCTGGTCGAGCGCGACTGCCATCGCGTCGTGCCCGGCGTCGACCTGAGGATCCACGTCGTCGGCGACATCCCGGCGGCGCGCAGCGGCAAGTCGCGCGTCGTTGTCGTGGAAGACTGAAGCGACCATGCCGCGCCCGCGTCCAACGACGGAGCGCGCGACGGCCCGGGCGGCCGCGTTCGCCGTCGGCCTCGGCGCATTCGCGCAGGCGTCGCGTGCGTGGGCAGGGTCGCCCAAGCTCCAGGGGGTGGGCGAGACGTCCGTCGGCTACACGGACAACGCCCAGTCGGCGCCGGACGTTCCGCTTCCTGGCACGACGCCGCGGTCGCCGGGAGCGTTCGTGCTCTTGCGCCCGGGCGTCGTCCTCGGTGCGGCCTCGCCCCGGTTCGCGCAGCGCCTCAAGTACACATACACGTACGACCTGCTGCTCGCGAGCACCGACGCGAGCACGTCGTCCAATCAGCTCGAGTACCAAGGCTTCTTCGATCTCTCCCCGCGCATGCAGATGGTCCTCGGCGGGGTGGCCGTCCAGTCCAACGAAAACTCGGCGATCGTGCTGACCCCGCCCGGGGCGGGCTCGGTGAACGCGCTTCCGCCGGGGTCGGGCTCGTTCTTGTCGGCGGCCGTGAACGAGCTCGTGTCGTTCGACCTGGCCTCCCGGTGGCGCGCGAACGAGGCCGCCGCGTTCGCGGAGCAGACGCCCCTCTTCGACACGGTGGCCCCGCGCACGTTCGTGCCTTCGCTCCGTGCGGACCTGGAGCGTTCCTTCGACGCGGGCACAATCGGACCGGAAGCACGGGCGGAATACAGCGCGGTCCAAGGCAGCCTCGCGCCGGACGGAACGGCGCTCGGGCTGCAGCAGCAGGTGATCGTGGCCGGCCTCGCCTTGTGGCGGCGAGACTGGGGGCAGTTCTTGACGAGCCGGGCGGAGGTCGGCGCGATGCGCGTGCAGCGCCTGACCACGGGGCGCGGCTTCTGGGGGCCGGCCGGCGGGGTGTCGCTGGCGTACGTGCCGGCCACCGGCGACGCGGAGCTCTCGTACGACCACAGGGCGACGACGAACCTTTTCTTGGGCGAGACGCTCCTCGTCGACGAGGTGCGCCTTCGTGGCGCGCTGCCGCTGCCGGGCGCCCGCGACTTCGTCGCGTCGGCGTCGGTGGGATACCAGTACGCGAAGATTCTTGACGAGAACGCGCAGCCGGCGGCGCACGTGGGGGTGCTCCTCGCGGACGCCGGGCTCGGCTGGGAGCTGGCGCCGACGGTCCTGCTCGGCTTGCGCTACCAGCACATCACGCAGGCGTCGGACACGCGCGTCCCGCCGCTCCCGCTGAGCTTCGTGCGGAACACGGTCCTGCTCGGCGCGACGTTTCGCTTCCCACCGGACCGAGAAATGCCACCCGTGTACCGCGCACCGCTTCGCGTGGACCGCACGGACGAAATCCGCACACCGGCCCACCTGCCCGAGGGCGCGACGCCCGGCGAGTCGAGCGGGCCCGGCCCGTGAACGCGGTCAGGCTCGGCCTTTGCAGCTCCGCCGTCGAGAAGGGCGGAACTTCGGACGATGCAAGAGCGGATTGCCGTCATCGGATTGGGATACGTGGGTCTGCCGGTCGCGCTCGCATTTGCGCGCGCGTTCGACGGGACGATCGGCTTCGACATCGATGCGTCACGTGTGGCGAGTTTGCGCCGCAACGTGGATGTCACGCGCGAGGTCGACTCATCCGTGCTGTCGCGCTCGACGCTCGAGCTGACGGCCGATCCGCTCGCGCTGAGAGGCGCGACGTTCTTCGTGGTGGCGGTGCCGACGCCGATCGACGCGGAGCACCGGCCCGACCTGACGCCCGTGCTGCGCGCGAGCCAGACGGTGGGCGCCGCGCTGACGCCGGGAAGCGTGGTCGTCTACGAGTCGACCGTGTACCCGGGGATCACGGAGGACGTATGCGGGCCGGTGCTCGAGAAGGCGAGCGGGCTGAAGCGGGGGAAGGACTTCAAGCTCGGATATTCGCCCGAGCGGATCAACCCGGGTGATCGTGAGCACTCCTTCGAGAAGATCGTGAAGGTGGTCTCCGGCGAAGACGACGAGTCGCTCGAGCGCGTCGCGCGGGTCTACGGCGCGGTGGTGGACGCCGGCGTTCACCGTGCGGAGTCGATCCGCGTCGCCGAGGCGGCGAAGTCGATCGAGAACGTGCAGCGCGACCTGAACATCGCCCTCATGAACGAGCTGGCGCTCATCTGTGACCGGATCGGGCTCCGAACGAGCGACGTGCTCCGCGCGGCGCGCACCAAGTGGAACTTTCTTCGCTTCGAGCCGGGCCTGGTGGGCG
>DATGJA010000643.1:0-2556 GCA_035295445.1 Polyangiaceae bacterium
AGCGGCGTGCGCTGGCCCGGACGGCGCTTCGGCAGGAGCAGCGAGCGCCCCGCGTTCTCCCTGAACCGCGCGGCGAACAGTGCCGAGCTGGGCAGCTCCGCCTCGACAAGGGACCGAACGACGTCGGGATCCAGGATCAGGTCCTCCAGCGGGGGCGGCGCCTCGACCTCGGGTAGCTGGAATGCGATGCCGTCATCGGTCCACAGCGCTCGCGCGTCCACGCCGAGCTTCTCGCGCAGGTGCGCCTCGAGGGCGAGAGCAAGCGGCGCGTGGACGCGGCCCCCGAACGGGGTGTGCAGGCACACACGCCAGTCCCCCACCTCATCGCGAAATCGCTCGACCACCAGCGTCCGGTCGTCGGGGACGACTCCCGTGGCGGCGGCCTGCTCGTCGAGGTACGCCATCAAGTTCTTCGTCGCGAGGTCGTCGAAGCCCGCGCGCTCGTGCAGGCGCTTGCTCGCGGCCTCCGGCGTCGACGCGCGGAGCTCGCGCACCATCTTGCCCAGGGCCGCGCCGAGTTCGACCGGCCGGCTCGGCGTGTCGGCCTTCCAGAACGCGATCTTGCCCGGCTCGCCGGGCGCCGGGTTGACGATGACCTGCGACGGCGTGATCTCGACGATGCGCCACGTGGACGCGCCAAGCACGAACGTCTCGCCGACGCGCGTTTCGTAAACCATCTCTTCGTCCAGCTCGCCGACACGGCGACCGTCGGATGCGAGGTTGACCGAGTACAGGCCGCGGTCGGGGATGGTGCCGGGGTTCGTCACGGCCAGCCGCTGTGCGCCCGCCCGGCCTCGCAACTTGCCGGAAAGTCGATCCCACACGATGCGCGGACGCAGCTCGGCGAACTGGTCCGACGGATAGCGCCCGCTGAGCATGTCGAGCACCGACTCGAAGGCGCGCGGACCGAGGTCGCCGTATGGATAGGCACGCCGCACGACACGCCCAAGCTCCTCGACATCCCATTCGTCGAGGGCGCACATGGCGACGATCTGCTGCGCCAGCACGTCGAGCGGCTTGCGCGGGACGACCGTCGATTCGATGCGGCCCTCGAGCATGCCCTCCACGACGGCCGCCGACTCGAGCAGGTCTCCCCGGAATTTCGGGATCAAGATGCCTTTCGAGACCTCGCCCACCGAGTGGCCGGCTCGGCCGACTCGCTGGATTCCCGAGGCGACGCTGGGCGGCGCCTCGATCTGCAGCACGAGGTCGACGGCGCCCATGTCGATGCCGAGCTCGAGCGTGGATGTCGCGACGAGCCCGCGCAAGAGCCCCGCCTTCAGCTGGTCCTCGATGATCAGGCGCTGCTCGCGCGCGATCGAACCATGGTGCGCGCGGACTATCTCGTCCTCGGCGAGCTCGTTGATGCGGGCGGCGATGCGTTCGGCGAGCCGCCGCGAGTTGACGAATATGATCGTCGAGCGGTGCTCCTGGACGAGCGAGAGGAGCAGCGGGTAGATGGCCGGCCAGATGCTGGGCATGTGCGACGTCTCATCCTCGGCGGAGAGACGAGACATGTCCTCGACCGGCACCTGGACGGTCACCTCCATCGTCTTGAGCCGGCCCGCGTCGACGATGGACACCTCACGATCAGTGCCTCCCAGGAACTTGCCCACCTCCTCGAGCGGGCGCTGGGTCGCCGAGAGGCCGATGCGCTGCGGCTCGGTCCGCGTCAGCGCCGAGAGCCGTTCGAGGCTGAGCGCGAGGTGGCTGCCGCGCTTGGTCGAGGCGACCGAGTGGATCTCGTCGACGATCACCCATCGCACCGACGCGAGCATCTTGCGAGCTGCGCTCGTCAGGATCAGGAACAGCGACTCGGGAGTCGTGATCAGGATGTCCGGCGGGTGGCGCTCCATCGAGCGGCGCGCCTCGCTGGAGGTGTCGCCGGTGCGGATCGCCACCGCCAGGTCCGGGGCACGAAGACCCTGCGCTTCAACCTGGTGGCCGATCCCGACCAGCGGCGACCTCAGGTTGCGGTCGACGTCGTGCGCCAGCGCCTTCAGCGGCGAAACGTACAGGACCCGACAGCGCTCGGCCTCGGGCGGCACCGGCTCGAGGAGCAGACGGTCGATGCACCACAGGAAAGCCGCAAGCGTCTTGCCGCTGCCGGTCGGGGCGGCCATGAGCACGTGCCGGCCCGCGGCGACCTCGCGCCACCCCCGTTCCTGGACCGAGGTCGGACCGGCGAAGGCGCCGCGAAACCACTGGCGCGTGGCCGGCGTGAAGAGGTCGAGAACGTCACCCATCTCCAACAGTCTGACCCCTTCAGAACCTCCAAACAAGTGTTCTTAACAGCCACCGACTTACGATCCGGACGTGATCGAGGCGGACCGTTTTCGGGGCATCATGGCGAGCTTCCCGAGCGGCGTCGTGGTGCTGACCGCGTTCGGCGACGACGAGGGTCCGCGCGGCCTCACCGTCAGCGCGTTCTGTGCCGTCTCCCTCGACCCGCCGCTCGCCCTCGCCTGCGTCGACAAGACCTCCAACACCCTTCCCGCGCTGCAGCACACGGGAGGGTTCACAGCCAACATCCTCGCGTCCGGCCGCGAGCAGCTC
>DATGJA010000644.1:0-5743 GCA_035295445.1 Polyangiaceae bacterium
GCCACGCAGGCGCTGAAGCAGAGCGAACGCGAGGTCCTGGAGCACGCGCGGCGACGGAAGCTCCCGGTTCAGCTGCTCGTCAACAAGGCGGATCGCATGTCCCCGGCGGATCTGGCGCGCGTGATGGAAGGCTTGCAAGCGTCGCTGGAACAGACGGGGCTCTCGTCCTGGGCGGCGCCGATCGCCCTCTCGGCCAAGAGGGCCCTAGCCGGAAAGCTCGGCGACGAGGGGGCGCTCCGGGAATCGGGATGGGCCGCCGTCGAGTCGCTCCTCGAGGAGCAGATCGTGGCACGCAGCGGAGAGCTGAAAGAACGCGCCATTCGCCGGCGCGCAGCGTCGCTCGTCGGGCGGCTCGTCGAAGCGTGGCGCGCTCGCGCCGACGGCGAGGAGGCCCGCACGCAGACCGAGGCCGCACGCGCCCGCGTCGCCGGTCAGGCGGCGGCACGGATCGATCGCGACGCGAAGGAGATCGCCGACCACCTGGCGTCCTCTCTCGAGCCGCACGCCGCGGCGTGGGCGCGCGACCTGCGCCTCGTCTTCGTCGGCCGAGACGCCGATGCCGCGGCTCGAGATCCCGTGCTCGCCCGTTACCGCGCCGACCGGGCGCTGACGATGCTCGCCCCGCCCCTGTCGCACGCGATGGCGGCCCTCGCTCCCGAGGCACGCGTAGCCCCGACCGACCTTCTGCACGTGGCGCGCGCGATCGTTCGGACCGCGTCTTCCGGACTGCCCGGAGTCGAACCCCTGCTGGCCGCGATCGCGCAGGCCGCCGTGACGACGTTCACCGAGACCCTCTTCGCGCTCTCGACGACCCCGGCGCGGTCGTCGACGTCGCATGGAGTGCTTCGCGAGCTCGGCGCCTTCGCCGACGCCCTCGCGTCGTGAGTCCGTGAATCCTTCCAGAATCGCCGCCTCCGGGCACTACCTCCGCCCCGCGCCCCCGCGCTAGACTGGACCCGTCGATGCGTCGTGTCGCGGCCCTCAGCGTGTTCGCAGCCACGGCCCTCTTGCCCGGGGCGCAGGCGCGCGCCGAGATCCTCGGCGGGGGCGAGGCCGTCGCGCTCCAGGCCGAGCGCCTCGACATCGACATTCTCGCCGGGGAAGCGACGCTCACCGGCAACGTGACGCTATCGCGCGCGGATCTGACCGTCAGCTGCCCCCGCATCGACTTGCGCTTCGACCACGCCCCGCACGTGACCTGGGCGCGCGGGTCCGGCGGCGTCACGGCCGATGTGCGCGGCGTTCACGCCGAGGCGCCCTCCGTGGAGCTCGACCTCACGAAGCAGGTCCTGGATCTGCGCGGCGGCGTCAAGCTGACGCGCGGCCAGGGCTGGCTCACCGCGGACACGGCGCGCATCGAGATCGCGACGGCCAAGGTCTCGCTCGTCCAGGTCAAAGGGGCGATCCCGGTCGTTAAGGGTCCCTAGTGGAGCCGCGGCCCTCGGACCCCGGGCGCGCAGTCACCCTCTCGGCCCGGGACCTGCGCGTGGCCCGCGGCACCAAGGCGATCTTGCGCGGCGTGGATCTCGAAGCACGGGCGGGCGAGGTCGTCGGCGTGCTTGGCCCCTCCGGGGCGGGCAAGTCGACGCTCTTTCGCGCCCTCGTCGGGGAAGCGCCGCCCGACGGGGGGACGGTGCTGCTCGACGGGGTCGACGTGACGCGCTGGCCCCTTTGGCGACGCGCCCGCGCGGGCGTGGGCTACGTCCCGCAGGGGCCCAGCGTCTTCTGGGACCTCTCGGTCCGCGAGAATCTTCGGGCGTACCGCCGCATCGCGGGCATGTCCCCCGACGACCCGCAGCGCACCGCCGCGGGCGTCGACCTCGAGCACCGCCTCGACGTGCGGGCCGGAGAGCTCTCGGCGGGGGAACGGCGTCGCCTGGAGCTCGCGCGAGCCGTCACACGTCCGCCGCGCCTCCTCGTGTGCGACGAACCCTTCGCGGGGGTCGACCCCGTGGGCGCGGAGCGCCTCGCGGACCTGCTACGCAGCGCAGCAAGCGAGGGCGCGACCGTCGTCATCGCGGACCACCATGTGGCCGAAGCGTTGCGCATATGCACCCACGCCGTGCTCCTGCTCGATGGCGCGATCGCCGTCTCCGCGAAGGCCTCGGAGTTCGCCGACCACCCCGTCGTTCGCGGCCGGTACCTGGGCACGTGGCACCCGTCGACACCGCCGCCGCTCGAGTCGCCGTCGCCGACGCGTTGAGAGCACACGCGGCGGATTGGCCCGAGCGGGGCCAAGCGCCGAAAGTTACCACTCTTCGCACGACCTTCCGGCAAATTCACCCGCTGGCACGAAAATCGCTCCAACGACCTCGCGATGCAGCGCTGCAGGTGTTAGTTCTTGTCTGACACTCGACCGAGCTAGCGCGCAGGCAACGCGTATGGAGATTAAGCAGCAGCTCAAGCTCAGCCAGCAGCTGGTCATGACACCCCAGCTGCAGCAGGCCATCCGCCTGCTCCAGCTCTCGCGGCTCGAGCTCATCGACGAGATACGCAAGGAGCTCGACGCCAACCCCGTCCTTGCCGACGAAGAGGTGGACCCGCGCGCACGCGCCAACGGAGACGCGAAGAACGGCGACGCGGTCGAGCCAAGGCCCGCCGACGCACCCGCGCTCGCCGCGGAGAAGCTCGACGTTGCCGACCTCGGCAAGCGCATCGAGGACAAGCAGGTCCAGGAGATCGACTGGGAACAGTTTCTCGAGAATCGGACGCTTCAGCAGCCGCTGCCGACCAACCGGGGCGGTTTTGAGGATCTGCCCCCCATCGAGCAGAACCTCACCAAGACCCAGTCCCTGGTCGATCACCTGCGCTGGCAGCTGCAGTTGAGCGACTTTGCCGACGACGAAAAGCGGTTCGCGGAGCTCGTCATCGGCAACCTGGACGAAAATGGCTTTCTCGACCTCAAAGGGACCGAACGCGAAGGGGGCGAACGAACGCCGGATCTCACGATCGAGGATCTAGCTCGCGAGGTGCCCATCAACCCGGAGGACGCGGAGTGCGTTCTCCGCGACATGCAGGAATGGGACCCCGTCGGCGTCTGCTCGCGATCCTTGCAGGAATGCCTGCATGTCCAGGCTGAGGCGTACGGATACGACGACCTCGAGCTCCAGATCATCGAGAGGCATCTCCCGAACCTGGAAAAACACAACTACCAGGCCATCGCGCGCGACTTGAAGGTGACGGTCGAAGAAATCTACGAGGCCGTAAAGCAGATTCAGAAGCTCGAGAGCCGTCCTGCCCGCAACTTTACCGACACCGACGACAAGACCATCGCCATCACGCCCGACGTCTACGTCATCAAGGACGGGGAAAAGTTCGTAGTTACCGACAACGACCGCGGGGTTCAGCGCCTGTACATCAACGAGGCGTTGACCAAGCAACTCCTCAGGGACCCGCAGGCCAAGGAGTTCATCGGCGAGAAACTCCGAAACGCACAGTGGCTCATTCGCGCGATCGAGCAGCGCCGCAAGACGATCATCCGCGTCACGGAGTGCATCGTCGACAAGCAGCGCGACTTCTTCGAGCGGGGCGTGGCCTACCTCAAGCCGATGATCCTGAGGGACGTGGCCGAGACCGTGGGTATGCACGAGTCCACCATCAGCCGCGTCACGACCAACAAGTACGTCCACACGCCGCAAGGGCTGTTCGAGCTCAAGTACTTCTTCAACTCTTCGATCCGTCGCATGGCGGACGACGACATCGCGAGCGAGAGCGTCAAGCAGGCCATCAAGAAGATCATCGACGAGGAGGACAAGGGTAATCCGCTGTCCGACCAGCAGATTGTCGAGCTCCTGGCCAAGCGCGATGGCATCCAAATTGCCCGACGCACCGTCGCAAAATATCGCGAGATGCTCGGAATCCTTTCCTCGAGCAAGCGCAAGAAACTCTTCTGAAACGCCGCGGCAAAGGCAGTCCGCCGAAGGCGCGCGGGGCCGTTCGAGCTCGGCGCGACCGGCGATGCCACGCGCCGTGACCCGCGCGACGGGTGAGGTGCCGACCCGCCGAATACGGCCTGACCTTTCCTCGAATCGGGCCGCAACGGTGGTAGCCTTTCCTTAGGCGCGGGAAGATCGCGCCTCGCTTGTCCGTAGGAGCTTCTGACACGCTCGCTACCAGGTTTCCGCGGCGACGCGGCCGAGCCGAGGTCGCCGTCCAGGAGCAGGAGGCAGGCCCGCATGAACATCGCGATCACGTTTCGCCACATGGACGCGACCGAAGCCGTTAAAGGCTACGCAACGGAGAAGGTCGCCAGGATGCAACGATTCCTTCGCACGCCCATGAAGAGCCAAGTGACGCTTAGTTGTCAGCAAGATCGGTTTCACAGCGTCGAGGTGGACATCCACGCGGGTCACGAACACTTCCACGCGCACGAGACGAGCGAGGACATGTACGCCTCGATCGACAAGGTGACCGACAAGATCGAGCGCCAGATCCTGTCGGCCAAGGAGGCCGTCAAGGGCCGCAAGAAGGGCGCCGACCGGGCGTCCGAGCACCTCCCGCCCGACGCCGGCGAGGAGTAGCCGGCCCGGGCTCGAGCAGCCCCCAACGGCGTTCCTCTTTACTACCTCAGCGGTGCGCACGCCTGAAGCGTCCGCCTCGGCGGTCCGCACACGGGTGCGGCAATGCGGGGACGCCGCCGCGGGTCCCCGCAACCCGCTCGTCAGGGGACGATCCGGCGGCCCGGTCGAGTCTCACCGTGCAGGGAGGGGCCAACTCGATCTAGATTCACCGTCGAGCATCTATGCAACTCACGGACTTACTCACCCCCGAGCGGGTGGCCATCCGACACAACGACGGGGAACGGCCGCTCGACAAGACAGCTGTGATCAAGACGCTGGCGCAGATGCTCACCCACGGGACTCGGGTGGCGGGCGCCGACGTAGAGCGTGTGCTCTCCGAGCGCGAACAGCTGCAATCGACGGGGATCGGCGAAGGCGTCGCGATCCCGCACGGCGCCCTGCCTCAGCTCGAGACGCAGTACGCCAGCCTGCTCATCGTTCCCGAGGGGGTCGACTTCGTCGCGATCGACGGCCTGGCCGTGAACATCCTCTTCGCCGTCATCGGCCCGAAGCGCGCCACGGGCGAGCACCTGAAGACGCTGGCGCGCGTGTCGCGCCTCCTGCGAAGCAAGGGGTTCCGCGAGCGGCTAGTTAACGCGCCGGACCCGGGCGCGGCGTTCGGCCTGATCGCGGCCGAAGAGGCGGAGCGACCATGAACGGCGGAGGCTGAACGGATGCCGGAGGATACGCGCGACGCTGCCGCGCCCGAAGAGGCGCCTCCGAAGCTGACCACCGGACAGCTCGTGGAGGACCCTCAGCTCGGGATCGCACTGCGGCGGCTCGCCGGCGAGGGAGGCTTGGATCGCCCTCTGCGCCACCCGCGCGTCCAAAAGAACGGCTTGGCCCTCGTGGGCCACTACCACGGCGTCGTGCCGACGCGCGTCCAGCTGCTCGGGGAGACCGAGCTCTCTTACCTCGACTCGCTGAGCCACGACGCGCGAAGCGTGGCCGCGCGCGGCCTCTTCTCCTTGGGGCTGTCGTGCGTCGTCGTCACCAGCGGCAACGACCCGCCGCGCACACTCGTAGCCGCGGCCGAAGCCACCAGCACGCCGCTCTTCGTGTCCGACGCGCGGACCAGCCGCACCATCAACGCCCTACACTCGGTGCTCGACAACCGGCTCGCGCCGCAGACCCAGCTCCACGGCGTCCTCGTCGACGTGCACGGGGTCGGGATCCTTCTGCTC
>DATGJA010000645.1:0-14465 GCA_035295445.1 Polyangiaceae bacterium
GAGCGATCGGGCGAGCTCGGGATCGACCCCGCCACGTGGATCCTCGGGCCGGAACGGGTTGCCCACTATTACGCGTCGAACCCCCCGATGCTTCCGCTCCTCTTGCGCAGGAACGGCGCGGTGACGGCGGCCTTCGTCAACAACTTCTTCATGGCGGGCTACGCGACGGTCGGAGTCGACATGGGGTTCGCGCGCGTCACCGACCACCGCTATCGCACGCGCGACACCGCGGAGATCACGCGCGACGCCGCCTCGTGGCTCGAGGCGCACGCCGGCGACCGGTTCTTTCTCTTCGCGAACTACAACTCACCGCATGAGCCATACGATCCGCCGCCCGAAATGCTCGCCCGCATCCCGCCGCCCCCGGCCGGACCGCGCGAACCCGCGGTCCGCGCGTACATGGCCGAGGGGGCCAAGGACGACGGCGCGATCGCCGAGCTCCTCGCGAGGGTCGACGCGCTGGGCCTGACGGCGACGACGCTGGTCGTCGTCACCTCGGACCACGGCGAGACGCTTTCGTCGGCCCGCACGGGCTTCGGCCCGGACCACATTCCCCTGCGGTTCCATCACGCGGTCGGCAACTTCGAAGAAACGACGCACGTCCCGATCGTCATGGCGCTTCCGGGCGTTCTCGACGGCGGGCGGGCCATCCCCGACCGCGTGCGCAACACGGACATCGCCCCGACGGTCCTCGAGGTAGAGGGCCTCGAGGCGGACTCCCGGATGAGCGGCCGGTCGATGCTCGGCCTCGCGCGGGGTCACAAGGACCCGCAGCCCCGCGTCGTCGTGACCGAGGGCCGCGGGACGCGCGCCATCCTCTGGGACCGGTGGCGCCTCATCGCCCACGACTCGCTCTCCGTCGCCGCGCCGACGACGGCCGACGGAGGAACCGTGCCCAACGACGAGCTCTACGACCTCGGCGAGGACCCGGGCGAGCGCCACGACGTCGCTCACAAGCACGCCGACATCGTCGCCGGACTGCGTGCGCGCCTCGACGCCGCCATGGCCAACGTGCCGGCCGCCGACGCGTCCGAGGGACCCAGCATGACGCCCTTGCCCACGGTTCGCATGCGGTTCGTGGGGGCGGGCCGCGTGCGCCGGATCGCCGGGACCCTCCACGTGGGCGACGGCCGACACGCCGCGAGCGCGGACGTCGAGGCGGCCGGGATCGACCCGCGCGCCGTGCGTGTCGACGGCGCGCGCGTCGAGTTTGCGTTCCGGACGTCCCCGGACGCGCCCGTGGGCTTCGACGTCCGCGTGGATCCGGCGGCGGCCCCGCTCACCTGGAAGTTCTTTCTGGACGACGCACCCTGGCCGGAGGGGGCCACGTTCGCCGGTCCGTTCGGCCTCCCCGCCCACGCGATTCGCGCCGGCGTCGAGGGCGATGACGCGAGGGCGGAGGCCTACGCCCCGAACCTGCCGGTCATCGATCCGGCACGAGACCTCGGGGTGTTCGTCACGCGCGACCGAAGGGCGGGCGCCCCGCCAGTCCAGGTCGCCGACTCCCCGGCCAGCCCTGGCTCGCCGGCCCGCGCCGACCGCGAGATGCAGCACCTGCTCGAGCAATGGGGGTACGCGCATCCCCCGGCGGCGCCACACTAGGGTTCGTGTCCAAGTCCGATCTCTCGCTTCGCTCGAGCGTGCGGACTTAAACCCCCTTGGCCCCCGACCGGGGCCGTGGCTACGCTGCGGCGCCCCCATGCGTCTGGCTGCCCTGCTCGGCCCCGATCTCAAGCAGATCCTCAAGGACGATCCCGATCAGGTCCGCGAGCTGCTCGACGAGATCCACCCCGAGGACCTGGCCGACCTCGTGGGCGAGCTCGACTCCGACGAGGCGGCCGCGCTCCTGGCGCGTATCCCCGCCGAGGACGCCGCCCCCATCTTCGAGCGACTCGACGAGAATGAGCAGGAAGAGCTCGTCGAGACGATGCCGCCCGAATCGATCGCGGTCATCGCGAGCGAGATGGCGCCCGACGACCGGGCGGATCTCTTCAGCGCGCTCCCGCAGGACGTCGGGGCGCAACTCTTCGAAGCGCTGAAGAAGGTCGACCCCGAGGCCGCCCAGGAGGTCCGGGAGATCGAGAAGTGGCCCGAGACAAGCGCGGGCCACCTGATGACGACCGACTACGTCGCGGTGGGTCCGCGGCTGCTCGTGGCCGACGCGCTCGAGGTCGTGCGCCGACGCGCGCGCGACCGGGACGAGTTCGTCTACGTCGCGTACGTGCTCGAGAACGACAAGATCATGGGCGTCGCGAGCCTCCGCGATCTGCTCGCGGCCGACCCGGCTCAGGGCATCGCCGAGATCATGCGCGTCAACATCATCAGCGTGCCGCCGACGATGGACCAGGAGGACGTCGCGCGGCGCATGGCCAAGTACGACCTCAACGTCATGCCCGTGGTCGCCGACGATGATCGCCTCCTCGGCGTCATTACCATCGACGATATCATCGACGTCCTTGTCCAGGAACAGACCGAGGACGTCCAGAAGATCGGCGCCGTCGAGCCCCTCGACGTTCCATACTTCCAGACGAGCTTCCTCGCCTTCATCCGCAAGCGCGCCGGCTGGCTCATCATCCTTTTCGTCGAGGAGTTTTTCACGCAGACGGCGCTACGCCACTACGACCCGATCATGGAGGCGGTCAAGGGCGCGCTGCTCTACGTCCCGCTCCTCATCTCCGCGGGCGGCAACTCGGGCTCCCAGTCGTCCACGCTCGTCATCCGGGGGCTGGCCCTCGGGGAGATCAAGATGGGCGACTGGTGGCGCATCCTTCTGCGCGAGACGTTCATGGGGTTCATCCTCGGGTGCATCATCGCCGGCATCGCGGTGGGCCGCGTCCTGATGTACCCGGACCAGACGTTGCTCTTCGCCATCACGGTGGGCGTGACGGTCCTCGCGATCATCATGTCGGGATGCACGGTGGGTTCGATGCTGCCCATCATCCTCAAGCGCCTGGGGATCGACCCGGCGACGAGCTCCACGCCCTTCATCGCGAGCCTGGTCGACACGCTCGGGGTCATCATCTATGCGCACGTCGCCATGGTCGTGATGAGCAACGTCATCGCCCAGCATCTCGCGTCCCCCTGAGTCCGGCGCCCATCAGCTCCTCGTCCGCATGCTCGAGCGGAGCGAGAGAGCGGACCTAGACGCAAAAACTACAGCGCTCGCCCGCATTTCGCGCAACGAGCGCTCGCGGGCTTCGTCGGCCCGTGCGCCACGGTCTCACCGCACGCGCACGCCCAGCCGACGACGCGGGCCGGATTGCCGGCGACCACCGCGTTCGCCGGCACGTCGCGCGTCACCACCGCGCCCGCGGCCACCATCGCGCACCGACCGACCCGCACGGGGGCGACCAGCACGGCTTGGGCGCCGATCGTCGCCCCGTCCTCGACCGTGGTCCGGTCCCAGTTCGGCGCCCGGACGAAGGCCGCGCGCGGGTGGCGGACGTTGGTGAACTGAGCGCCCGGCCCGACGAAGACATCCTCGCCGAGGACGACGCCGTCCCAGACGCTCGTGTGGCCCTGAATGCGCGTGGCCGCGCCGACGACCGCGCCCTTGGCGACGAAGCAGAAGGCGCCGACGACGGCGTCCGCGCCGATCCGCGCGCCCTCCGCCACGACGGACGGCGGGTGCACGCGCGCGGGCTCTCCCAGACGCGGGCGGCGATCCATCGTGCCCCTATGCTAGCGTCCCGTCCGATGCCGATCACGTACCGAGAGGCCGGCGTGGACATCGACCTCGGCGACGAGCTGGTCGAGCGAATCAAGCCGCTCGCCGCGGCGACGAGCATCGCGGAGGTGCTCGGCGGCGTGGGCGGGTTCGCAGGCCTCTGTCGCGTCCCGGGCGACGTCGACGAGCCGGTCCTCGTGAGCGGGACCGACGGCGTCGGCACCAAGCTCAAGATCGCGTTCGCCACCGGCATCCACGACACCATCGGCGTGGACCTCGTCGGCATGTGCGTCAACGACGTCATCACCTGCGGCGCGCGGCCCCTCTTCTTCCTCGACTATTTCGCCACGAGCCGGCTCGACCTCGCGGTGGCCGAGCGGGTGGTCGCCGGGATCGCAGCGGCGTGCAAAGAGAGCGGGTGCGCGCTCCTCGGCGGCGAGACGGCCGAGCTGCCGGGAATGTACGCGCCCGGGGAGTACGACCTGGCCGGCTTCGCCGTAGGCGTCGTGGCCCGCGCGAAGATCGTCGACGGAAGCAGGGTCGGTGAGGGCGACACGGCGATCGCGCTCCCGTCGACCGGTTTGCACTCGAACGGCTACTCGCTCGCGCGCAAGGTCCTGCTCGAGACGCGGGGCTACTCCCTCGGCGACTCCCCGCCCGAGCTCCGGGGCCAGACGGTCGGGCGCGCCCTGCTCGCGCCGACGCGGCTCTACGCCCGGCCGGTGCAGCGCCTGCTCAGCGCCGGGGTTGACGTTCGCGCGATGAGCCACGTCACCGGGGGCGGACTGCCGGGAAACGTCCCGCGCGTCCTGCCCGACGGGCTCGGCCTGCGAATTCAGGGGGCTTGGGCCCGCGCGCCGATCTTCGATCTGGTCCAGTCGGGCGGCGGCGTCGAAGAGCGCGAGATGCGCCGGACGTTCAACAGCGGGGTCGGCTTCGTCGTCGTGGTGCCGGCGGAGGCCGTGGGACGCGCGTTGGAGACGCTGCGCGGCGCGGGCGAGGCGCCGTTCATCCTGGGCCGCATCGTGCGGGTCGAGCCGGACCGCGCCTTTGAGGAGCGCGTGGAGTGGCCGGCGTGACGGTGCTGGGCGTGCTCGTCTCGGGCGGCGGCACCAACCTGCAAGCCATCCTGGACGCAATCGCCGCGGGCCGCCTGCCTGCCCGGGTGGGCGTCGTCGTCTCCAACGTCGCAAACGCCCGGGCGCTCGACCGCGCGCGCGCCGCGGGCGTCGACGCGATCGCGATCGAGCACGAGCGGTTCGCCGATCGGCGCGCCTTCGACGCCACCGTCCTCGAGGCGCTGCGTTCGCGGGGGGTCGAGATCGTCGTCCTCGCCGGGTTCATGCGCCTCTTGACCGACGTGCTGCTCGACGCGTTCCCGATGCGGATCGTCAACGTGCATCCGGCCCTCCTCCCGGCGTTCCCCGGCGTCCACGCGGCGCGGCAGGCGCTCGCGTACGGCGTGCGCGTCGCGGGCTGCACGGTGCACTTCGTCGACGGCGGCACGGACACGGGCCCCATCATCGCTCAGACGGCCGTCCCCGTCCTCGAAGACGACGACGAAGCGACGCTGACGGCGCGCATCCAGGCCGAGGAGCACCGGCTGTTGCCCCAGGTCATCGGCTGGGTCGCCGCGGGCCGGGTGTCGGTGGAGCCCGCGTCGGCCGCCGCCGGGCGAACGCGGGTACGGGTCCGCTGAGATGTCCAAGCACTACGACGTCGCGATCCTCGGCGCCGGCCTCGGCGCCCTCGCCGCCGCGGCGCTGCTCGCGCGTCGGTCGTGGCGGGTACTCCTGCTCGGCCAGGGCTGGCGACCTCCGGCGTATCAGTTCGACGGCGTCACCCTCGCGCGAAGGCCGTTCACCTTTCTCGCGGGCTCCTCGCCGACGTGGACGCGCGTGCTCGCCGAGCTCGCGCAGACGCAGACGTTTCGCCGCCACACGTCGGCGCTCGACCCGATGTTCCAGCTGCTCGCGCCGGGGTTGCGCCTCGAGGTGCCGCCCGACGTGCAGACGTTCGCCAAAGAGATCGACCGCGTCTACCCGGAGGTCCGGCGGGTCGTCGACGAGCTTTACGCGGAGCTCGCCCGGACCAACGCCGCGACGGACGCCGCGTTCGAGCGAGACCTGGTGTGGCCCCCGGCTCGTTTCTGGGAGCGTCGCGAGACCGAACGCGCGGCGGCGTCGCTGCCACGCCTCGACCCCGCCCGGGCCCCCACCCTTCTCGCCGAGTTCCCGCACGATCACCACTACCGCTCGGTCGTCGCCGTCCCGGCGAGCTTCGCCAGCCACGCCGTCGATCTGCCGGAGCTCGCGCTCGCCAGGCTCCACGGGGCGTGGACGCGGGGGATCACGCGGCTCGAGGGGGGAGAGTGCGACGTCGTCGATTTCCTCGTCGAGCGCGTGCGCGCCCACGGGGGCGAGGTGCGCCTCGCCGAGCGCGTCGTCCGGGTCCTGCATAGGCGAGGGCGCGTCTCGGGCGTGCTGCTCGACGGCGACGACGAGGCCACCGGCGTCGAGTTCGTCCTGACCGACCATCCGACGCGGTCGCTCCTCGACCTGACCACGGACTTCGATCCTCCCCGGCGTCAGCTCGCCGCGCTCCCCCACCTGCTCGCGGCGGACCTCCGCTTCGTCGTCTCGCTCGTCGTGCGCGACGACGGCATTCCCGCGCCGCTCGGGGACGAGGCGTTCCTCCTGCCCGAGTGGCCGCGCCGCGGCGTCGAATCCCGCCGTCCCGTCGTGCACTTGCAGCGGAGCCGCCGTCCGTGCGGCATCGAAGGCGCCTCGCTGGTCGTCGCCGAGGCGCTCCTTCCCGAGGGTGCCGCGACGGCCCCCGGCGGCGCCCGCGAGGCGGTACTCTCGACGATCGAGTCGCTCTTGCCGCACATCGAGCGGCACTATCTGCTCGTCGACTCGGCCCACGACGGGCGGCCGCTCTGGGACTTCCGCTCCGGAGCCCGTCGGGAGGTCGACCGGGCCGCGCTGCGTGCGTCCGGCGGCTCCCTCGACCCGGAGCCCGCCGCGGCGCGGTGGAAGGTCGAGCCGACGACGTTCCACGGCCTCGGCGCGGAGCCCTTGCGCACCCCGCTCGCGGGGGCCTTCGTCGTCGGGCCGAGCGCCCTGCCGGCGCTCGGGCAAGAAGGGGAGCTCCTGGCGGCATGGAGCGCGGCCCGCCTCGTGACACGCACCGACAAACGCAAAGAGCGCATCCGGCGCGAGATGTGGACGAAGGTCGAGCTCGGCTGACCTCGTGCCGAACCTTGCTCGTGACTCGGCGTCCTACTTGCAGGCCGCCGCGCCGGGCCCCATGCAGAAGCCGCCGGCGCAGTGCGCTGTGCCCAGCCCGCAGTCCGCGTCCGCCTTGCAGGCGAGGCGACACGCCGCGCCGCACTTGTTGTATCCCGCCGGGCACGCGCCGTTGGTCTGGCGCGTGTCGAGCGGCTTGGGCGGCCCGGGCGCCGGCCCGGGGGCCGGACCGGCCCCGTGTCCTGCGTCGTGGCCGGGCGCCTCGGCGTCGGCCGCCACCGCGCCGCCATGGACGACGTGAGCCGCGCCCGCCGCAAAGGACGATTCGGACACCCACCCCATGAGCTTGCGCGACGGGTCCTTGGGGTCGTCCGCCAGCACCAGGTACGAGTTGCCCCGCTCGGCGAGCTTCTCGACCTCGGTCCCGGTCTTCAGCGCGACCACGGTGTCGCCGGCGTTCGCCTGCGTCCGCAGGTAGGCCGGGACCACGGTGGTGAGGGGGGCGTGGTCTACCGCCTTTTCGTCAGGGTACCGCGTGACCTCTGAATCGTTGGCCGCCAGCGCCGCGGCCGGCGCGGCAGCCTCCACGGCCGACTCCGACGCCGCGGGCGCGTCCTCTCCCCCGTCCGCGGGAGCCTTCTTCTTCAGCATCGAGCACGCGACCAGCGCGCCCGCCATCGAGATCACGCCCAGCCATCCCCACGCTCTCAGCATCGCGTTCCATCCTCCCATCGCCCGCCGGGCGAAACCCGGGCCATCTTACGCTCGCTTCTTCTTGCAACGCCAGAAGCTGCGTCAGCGCAGGTGGGCGAGCCATTGCTCGACGATCGCGTAGCCTTCGTGCAGGAGCGGGAGGGAGGTCGATTCGTTTCGCTGGTGGGCTTGTGCGTTCTCGCCGGGGCCGAAGTTGATTGCCGCGACCCCGCGTTGCGCGAAACGGGCCACGTCCGTCCAGGCTTGCTTGGGCTCGACCGCGCGTACGCCGGCGCTGACGAGCGCGCGTACCAGCGGGTGGTCGGCGCTCGGCCGCGCCGCGGGCGACACGTCCACGAATTCGACCGTGGCTCGATCGCCCACCAGAGCGAGGACCTCGGCGCGCGCCTGGTCGGCGTCGTGGTCCGGCGCGAAGCGGTGGTTCAGGTTGAGGACGAAGCGGTCCGGGACGACGTTCCTCCCCCGACCACCATCCTTGGCCTCCGTGACCGTCGTGATGGATCGATACCTGAGCCCCTCGACCACCGACTCGCGCGGGGCCAGCGACCGCATTTGGGTCAGGAATGGACCGGCCTTCGTGACGGCGTTGTCCCCCTCCCAGGGCCGCGCACTGTGCGCCGTCCGCCCCTGAAACGTGACCCTCGCGTGAATCGAACCGATGCACCCGAGGTGCAGTTTGTTGTCCGATGGCTCCATGCACACGGCGAGGTCGACCCCTGCGAGCTCGGGGTCTGCGTCGAGCACGGGCCCGAGCTCGTTCTCGGCGTAGGGCCCCTCCTCACGGGCGTAAAAGACGAGCGTCACGTCGCACGCCAGCCGCTCGAGGGCGGTCTTCTCGGCGATCGCGATCATGACCGCGAGGCCGCTCTTCATGTCGCTCGCTCCGGCGCCGTAGCACCGGTCCCCTTCGATTCGCGCCGGGCCGTTCTCGGTCCGAACCGTGTCGAGGTGGCCGACGAGCGCGACCCGGGGGCCACGGTTGCGCGAGAGCGGCACGACGATCGAGTCGCCGTACCTGCGGATCGGCGCCGCGAGGGGAAGCTTCGCCAGGCGGGCCTGGACGGCGTCGCAAAGCGCGCGCTCCTCGCCGATGGGCGATGGAACGGCGCAGAGACCGAGCAGCGTCTCGTCGAGCCACGCAGCGTCCGCGCTCACACGGGCACTCCGAAGTCCCGGAGCGCGGCGTTGAGGCTCACCTTGCGGTCGGTGCCCTCGCGCCGCTGGCCGATGATGAGGGCGCAGGGCACGCCGAACTCGCCCGCCGCGAACCGCTTGGGGCGCACCCCGGGGATGACGACGCTGCGCGCGGGAATGACGCCGCGCGTCTCCACCGGGCGATCGCCGGTCACGTCGACGATCGTCGTCGACGACGTCAGGACGACGCCGGCTCCAACGACGGCTTCGCGCCCTACGTACGTCCCCTCGACGATCACTGCCCGCGACCCGACGAAGACGCCGTCCTCGATGATGACCGGCTGGGCGCCGGGCGGCTCGAGCACGCCGCCGATGCCCACACCCCCAGCCAGGTGGCAGTCGCGACCGATCTGGGCGCACGATCCGACGGTGGCCCAGGTGTCGACCATCGTGCCCGAACCCACGCGCGCCCCGATGTTCACGTAGCTCGGCATCAGGATGGCCCCCGACTCGAGGAACGAGCCGTACCGGGCGACCGCGGGAGGCACGACGCGCACCCCGGCCGCGACGAAGTCCTTCTTGAGCGGGATCTTGTCGTGGAACTCGAACGGCCCGACGTCGATCTTGTCCATCTTCCGGAGCGCGAAGAAGAGCAGGATGGCCTGCTTGATCCAGGCGTGCGTGGTCCAGGGGCCCCCCTCGACCTCGGGGGGGGAGGCCACGCGAAGTTCGCCCCGATCCAGCGCGGCGATGGTCCCCTCGACCGCGTACTTGTGGTCCGCGGCCGAGAGCAGGGCGCGGTCCGCAAAGGCCGCCTCGACGCGAGGGCGCAGGTCTTCGAGTTCGCTCATCGAGCTTGTGATACCACCGGCGCGGCCCTCAGTCCGCGGCCGCGAGCGTGATCGTGCACCGCTCCTCGCTTAGGTCGAGCCGCGCGCCGAGGGCCTCGGCCACCCGACCGACCACGCCCTCCGACGGGGCGAGCCAAGGCAACACCCGCATCGAGAGCGAGGGCAACGCGGCGTCGGCCTCCCTTGCACCCTCGACGACGAAGTGCGGTCCAGGGACCGATCGCGTGCGAACGACCAGCGATTCCAGGCCCGCGGCGCGCGTCCGTGCGGCCACGAGCGACAGCAGAGGTCCGAGCAGAAACGGGTCGGTCCGCACGGTGCACTCCGCCGAGGCGCGGTCGAAGCGTACCGCGAGCTCCTTGCCGCGCGCCGACCCCGACACTCGCCCGGCCTCGCTCGCGACCAGGTCGAGACTCACTTCGGTGGGCACGGGGGACGCCGCACGCTCGAGGAGGGCGAGGAGGTCGGCCAGGGCCTCGAGGTCGTCGGCGAGCGAGGCGAGGCGGCTCGAGAGATCCTCGCGCGGCTCAGCCCCCGCCGCGATCGAGTCGAGCAGCGAGTCAAGCTGATCAATCTGCCCGAGCCCGGCGGCCGCCACCTCCCCTGCCGTCCGGTCTGGCTCGCGGCTCGACCCGAACGCCGCCCGCAGCAGGTTCGTGCTCGACCGAAGCTCGGGGAGGAGATCGACCAGCGTCTGTTGCGGTACGCCCTGGTTGCGAAGCAGCGCGACGAGATTGTGGAAGCCGGCGAGCGCATCGCGCGCCGCACCCCAGGACGGCGCGGTCGCGCCGGCGCGTGCTTCCGTTCCTGCCGCGGATCCGGCCGAGTCTTGTTTGTTGCTGTCCGACGACATCGGGCCCTCGAGCTGCTGTTCAGCCCGGCCGGGCGCCAAAGCGACGCCCTCGACCGGGCGACGCGCCGCCCCCGCGTCGTCTGCTTCCCTTCGCTTCCACGCTTGCCGGCGTTTCGTGGGCGCGCCCGGAGGGCCGCCCCGCGAGATCACGCCTTCGCCGACACCTCCGCGCCAGCAAAGAAGTAGCCGATCTCGCGCACGGCGTTCTCGAGCGAGTCGGACCCGTGCGTGGCGTTCTCGCCGACGTTCGTGCCGAAGGCCTGCCGGATGGTGCCGCGGGCCGCCTTGGCGGGATCCGTCGCGCCCATGAGGTCTCGCCATGAAGTGACGGCGTTGTCGCGCTCCAGCACGGCCACGACGACCGGCGAGCGCGTCATGAACTGAACCAGTTCGGCAAAGAAGGGCCGCTGGCGGTGTACCTCGTAGAAGCCCTCGGCCTCGCCCCGGCTGAGATGGGTCATCCGGAGCGCGACGATCTTGAAGCCCCCCTCCTCGACGCGCTGCAAAATGGCACCCGCGCGGTGCTTCTCGATCGCGTCGGGCTTGAGGATGCAAAGCGTTCGTTCGACGGCCATGACTGCGGGATCCTGACGTTGGGGGTCTTGTCGTGCCCGGCGGACGGGAGACTGCGCTCTCGACGCGCGCGCTTTTATGTCAGATTCGGCTCACGTGCAACTCGCTCGTCGAGAACACCGAGCGCGATCGATCCTCTTGCCCCGGAACGCCTCATTTGGCTCCCATCATCTGAGCCAGGGTGGCCGCCATGTCGCTCGGCGTGGGGGCCACCTTCGCGCCCGACGCCTCGAGCGCACGGATCTTTTCGGCCGCCGTCCCCTTGCCCCCGGCGATGATGGCCCCGGCGTGGCCCATTCGCTTTCCGGGCGGCGCCGTCGTGCCGGCGATGAACGCGGCGACGGGTTTGTTCATCTTCTCGTGGATGAATCGGGCAGCGCGCTCCTCCGCCCCGCCGCCGATCTCGCCGATAAGGATGACGCCGTGCGTGTCCGGGTCCGACTGGAACAGCTGGAGCACATCGACGAAGTCCATGCCCCCGACCGGGTCTCCCCCGATGCCGATGCACGTGGACTGGCCAATCCCCCGGGCCGTCAGCTGCCCGACGGCCTCGTACGTGAGCGTGCCGGAGCGCGAAACGACCCCCACGTGACCGGCTTTGTGGATGTGACCCGGCATGATTCCGATCTTGCAGCCCGTGCCGGGCGGCCCGGGAGTGATGATGCCCGGGCAGTTCGGCCCGATGAGGCGCGACTTGCCGCCGAGCCCCTCGAGCACCCGGCGGACTTTGAGCATGTCGGTCACCGGAATGCCTTCCGTGATGCAGATGACCAGTGCCACGCCGGAGTCGAACGCCTCGAGGATGGCGTCGGCCGCGCCCGGCGGCGGCACGAAGATGCAGCTCGCGTTGGCGCCCGTCTCCCGGACGCTCTGCGCGACGGTGTCGAACACCGGAACGCGGCCTTCGAACCGCTCGCCGCCCCGACCGGGCGTCACGCCGGCGACGACGGCCGTGCCATACTCAAGCATCTGCTTCGCGTGGAATCCTCCCGCGCTGCCGGTGATTCCCTGCACGACGACGCGCGTGTCCTTGCCGACCAGGACGCTCATCGCGCACCTCCCTTGCTTACGGCCGCGACGACCTTTTGCGCGCCGTCCGCCATCGTCGACGCCGCTTGGATGGCGAGGCCGCTCTCGTTGAGGATCTTGCGCCCGAGCTCGACGTTCGTCCCCTCGAGTCGGACGACGAGCGGCACCTTGAGGCCGAGCTCTCGCGCGGCGGCGACGACGCCGTTCGCGATGACGTCGCACTTCATGATGCCGCCGAAGATGTTGACGAAGATCGCCTTCACTTTCGGGCTGCGCAAGATCATCTTGAAGGCCTTGGTGACCTGCTCCTGGTTGGCGCCGCCGCCGACGTCGAGGAAGTTCGCGGGGGCGACCCCGTGGCCGCCGCCGAAGTGCTTGATGATGTCCATCGTCGCCATGGCCAGACCAGCGCCGTTCACCAGGCACCCGACGTTGCCGTCGAGCGACACGTAGTTGAGCCCGGCCGCCTTCGCCTCGAGCTCGACGGGGTCCTCCTCGTCCTTGTCTTCGAGCGCGCGCCACTCCGGATGGCGAAACTCGGCGCTGTCGTCCAGGTTGATCTTCGCGTCGAGCGCGACCACGTCCCCCGCACGGGTGACCACCAGCGGGTTGACCTCGCAGAGCGAGCAGTCCTCGCGGACGAACGCCTCGTAGAGCGTGGTCGTGAGCTTCACGAAGCTCGCGAGCGTCTCCTTTTTCCCGAGGCCGAGCCCGAACGCCAGCTCGCGCGACTGGTAGCCGCTCAGACCGACCGCCGGGTCGACGTGGACGGTGAGGATCTTGTCGGGAGTCTCCGCGGCGACCTTCTCGATCTCGACGCCGCCCTCGGTCGAGGCCATGAACGCGACGCGGCGTCGATCACGATCGATGACGGCCCCGAGGTAAAGCTCGCGGGCGATGTCGAGGCCCTGCTCGACGTACAGGCGTCGGACCTTCTGGCCCTCCGGCCCGGTCTGGTGGGTCACGAGCTGCATCCCGAGCATCTTCTCGGCGAGGGCGCGCGCCTCGGCCGCTCCGCCCTTGGCGACCTTGACGCCTCCGCCCTTGCCTCGACCGCCAGCGTGGATCTGAGCCTTGACGACGACGACCGGGCTGCCCGTCTCGTCACCGAGCTTCTTGGCGGCCGTCTCGGCCTCGGCGGCGGTGAGCGCGGGGTAGCCGCGCGGTATGGGCACACCGTAGCGGGCGAAGATCTGCTTGGCTTGGTACTCGTGGATCTTCATCGCGGGCGCCACGCTAGCACATGCGGGCGCGGGTCAAGCCGCCGTGCTACCCGCCGCCGTGGACCGCGGCGCATGGTGGGCTGCGGCGACGCTCGCCGTCGCCATCGTCCTCTCGACGGCTCGGGCGGCGCAGGCGCACCCGATGGGGCTGTCACGGGGTGACTACTTCCTCGAGGGCGCCGAGGTGCACGCGGAGGTCACCCTTCGAGCGGACGAGTCGCCCGCGGCCAGCGGCGACGCGGCGGCGTACGTCTTCGACCGACTGGACGTGGACGCGGACGGGGCCCCCTGCGCCGTCGGCGTACGCGACGCCTCGGCCGACCCCCCCGACGGGCTGCGGCTGCGCGCCGTGTACGCGTGCCCGCACACGCCGCGCCGGCTGACCCTCCGCTTCGGGTTTCTCGCGGGGCTGAGCGAGGCTCACCGTCACCTCGCGTCGGTCCACCTGCCAGTCGGAACGACCGAGGCGCTCGTCTCTTCGGGACGGCCGGACTTGGAGGTCGACGTCGCGCAGACCTCGCGCGGTTTTTGGTCACTGACGCGCGGCGGAGTCGAGCACATCTGCCGGGGCGCCGACCACTTGGCCTTCCTCCTCGCGCTACTGCTCGGAAGTACCCTCGGCGACCGGGTCCGGGCGGGCCCGCTCCTCGGGATGCTCACGGCCTTCACGGTCGGGCACTCGGCCGCGCTCGCGCTCGCGACGCTAGGGGGCTTCGCTCCCGGAGCGCGTCTCGTCGAGCCGGCGGTCGCGCTCAGCGTGGCCTACGTCGGCGCCGAGAACCTCTTCACGCGCGAGGTGCGCGGGCGCTGGATGCTCACGCTCCCTTTCGGGTTCGTGCACGGGTTTGCCTTCGCCGGGGGGCTCTTGCCCCTCGGCCTGTCCCGCCAGGAGCTCCCGCGCGCCCTCTTTGCCTTCAACGTGGGCGTCGAGATTGGCCAGCTCGCGGTGATCGCCGCTTTCCTGCCGTTGCTCGTGCTCCTGCGCCGCCGGCCGGCCTATCCCTCGATGGCTCGCCTGACGAGCGCGGGCGTGGCCATCGCGGGGGTGGTCTGGTTCGTCCGGCGCGTCGTGTGACGAGGCTTTTTCGACGGCCTACCGCCGACGCTCGATCGGGCGGGCCTCTTCCCTGCGCGCGAACCAGTACGTGCGCAGGTGGCGCGGCAGCGCCGATG
>DATGJA010000646.1:0-3853 GCA_035295445.1 Polyangiaceae bacterium
CTTCGCGTGCAACGCCGTCCTGGGGATTCACGAGGCGTCGCCCGAACCCGCCGAGGGGGGGGTCGAGGCGGGCCAAGGGGAGGGCGGCACGCTCGTCTCGTACACGCTGAGCTGCGACAACTATTGCAAGGTCATCGCGGCCAACTGCAAGCCTTCGACCTTGGAGGACGACACGGAGTACCTCTCGCCCCAGGTCTGCAGCCAGCTCTGCGGCCTGTACGAGGCGACGCCCACGCCGCTCGACCCGAACAACGAGCCTACGCCCGGCGACACGCTCAACTGCCGGGTGTGGCACGCCAACGCGGCCGCGCTGACGCCGCACACCCACTGCCCGCACGCGGGGCCTCTCGGCGGAAACCTGTGCGACAATAGCCAGCTCGGCGGGCCGTGCCATGCGTTCTGCACGCTGGACACGACCGTGTGCGTGGGGGACGCCGCGGCGTACACGTCGATGCAGGACTGCCTGAACGCGTGCGAGGCCGACGCGGGCTACCCCGGGTACCCGTATCAGGTCATGCCCGGGGACCCCGAGGTGCGCGACCTGCAGACGAGCGGTAGCACGCTCAACTGCCGCATGTATCACTTGGAGAACTTTCTCTTCACCGGGGATCCGCTCCATTGTTCGCACACCTCCCAGAGTGGCAACGGGGTGTGCAGCAATTGAGGGCCCGTCTCCGTATCTGCGCCGACGCGACGGACACCGCCGTGACCTAGGGCGCAAGGCAACCCCATGAGAGAGGGCCCCAGGACCCCCACCGATGGGGCTCGAGGCACCCGGGGGTGTTCGCACGGGGCGCGCGCGCCCCTCTTCGGCTCCATGGCAAGGGGGGAATGACCTCGGGCGCAGGCGATCCGAGGAGGGAGGCCGGGGGGATGGACGTTCCACGCGGGTCCATGCCAAGAGGGACGCCGATCCCACCGAAGGCCCCCGCGGGCCGAAGCCGGGATCCATCGCGATGGGCCCTGGACTTGTGCGCGGGGGGGCCCGTCCTTGCGCCGCCGGGACCTAGAGATCGAGCGTCGGCAAGTCAGGACTTGATCATCGGAAGGTCCGGACTTGATCGTCGCCAAGGCAGGGCTTGATCGTCGACAAGTCCGGACTGGATCGTCGGGAGGAAGACCTTCGACCCCGCAGGAGTCTCGATTCGACCGTCGGGAGGAGCGTTCCTCCCCGCCCACGATGTCCGGTCCGATCCCTGCCGATCCCCTTCCTCCCGAGGGTGGATCTCCGGTCCCCCGAGAGACAGAACGGGGTCCACCCGCGATCGATCCTCGGACCCCCACGCCGGAGTCCAGGGAACTCCCCGCCAGCACCGGTCAGCGGGGTCGCCCCGATCCGCCGGACATCGCGCCCTGGACCTCGCGCGTCCGCTTGCGTTCACGCTCGAGGGCCTCGTCGTGAGCCTCGCCGAACGCGACGTCCACGACCAGGCTGGGCGTCTCGATCGCGGTCGGCACCGTCGCGGCCAGGGCGTTCAACGCGACGGCGCGGACGGTCGGGAGCGGCCTCCCCCGGGTCTCCGCGTAGGCGCCGCGCAGGGCCTCGAACATCTCTGCCATCGGGCCGCCGGATCGAACGCGAGCGCGCGATCCACGCCGGCGACGATCGCGAGGACCTCGAGGACCTGCCCGCCGATCGCGAGCGCCTCCGGCGCGGAGAGGGTGCCCCCGGCGCGCGCCAGCCACGCCGAGAGCGACTCTCCCTCGAGGAGCTCCATGGCCAGGAAGGGCGCGCCGTCCTCGGACACGTCGTCGTCCAGGATGGCCACGGCGCCCGGGTGGTCGATCTTGTTCGCGACGTACCCCTCGCGCATGAAACGCTTGCGGACGTCGGGGTCGTTCGCGAAGCGCGGGTGCAGGAGCTTGATCGCCGCCTTGCGGCCGTTCCGGTGGCTCGCGACGTAGACGGCCCCCATTCCGCCCACGTCGATCAGCCGGTCCACGCGCCACTTGGCGTTCAGTCTCTGGCCGACGCGCCGCTCCGGACCCCCGTCGTCGCGCGATCTACCCATCCCTACCACTTTCGGGGCCGCCGCCGGGGCCCGTCAACTCCGGGAATCAGGCCTGGGGAATAAACGGGCCGGGCCGGGCGTCGCCCGGGCGCGCCGGGCCGCGCGGCGTGATAGAAAGCCGCGCCCTCCATCCAGGAGCCTCATGTACGACGTCCGAGCCCTCAACGAACTCGTTGCCAAAGAAAGCGCCTTCGCCGACCGGCTGATGAACGAAATCGGCAAGGTGATCGTCGGCCAGCAGTACATGGTCGAACGCATCCTCATCGGCCTGCTCACGGGCGGACACGTGCTCCTCGAGGGCGTCCCCGGCCTGGCCAAGACGCTCACCGTACGGACGCTGTGCGACGCGATCCACGCCAAGTTCGCGCGGGTCCAGTTCACGCCGGACCTCCTGCCGGCCGATCTCATCGGCACCGTCGTCTATAATCAGCAAAAGGGCGAGTTCACGTCGAAGCTCGGGCCCATCTTCGCGAACCTGGTGCTCGCCGACGAGATCAACCGCGCGCCGGCCAAGGTCCAGAGCGCCCTGCTCGAGGCGATGCAGGAGCGCCAGGTCACCATCGGCGACAAGACCTACCCGTTGCCCGAGCCCTTCGTCGTCATGGCGACGCAGAATCCCATCGAGCAGGAAGGGACCTACCCGCTGCCGGAAGCGCAAATCGACCGCTTCATGCTGATGGTGAAGGTTGGCTATCCGACGCGCGAGGAAGAGCGCCGGATCATGGACCGGATGACGCAGCCCGAGGCAACCCGCGCCGACCCCGTCGTCACCCCGGCGGAGCTCCTCGAGGCGCGCAAGGTCGTCAAGCAAGTGTACGTCGACGACAAGGTCAAGGACTACATCGTCGACGTCGTCTTCGCGACGAGGGACCCGGCGAAGTACGGTCTGAAGGACCTCGGCCCGCTGGTCGAGTTCGGCGCCAGCCCGCGCGCGAGCATCGCCCTCAATCTCGCCGCGCGCGCGCACGCGTTTCTGCGGCATCGCGGGTACGTGACCCCCGAGGACGTCAAGGCCGTCGGGCCCGACGTCCTGCGGCATCGGCTCGTTTTGACGTACGAGGCCGACGCCGAGGAGGTCACGAGCGAACAGGTCGTGAAGCGGGTGTTCGAGGTGGTCGAGGTTCCCTGAGAGCAAGGGCGACGTGATCCCCAAGGAGCTTCTCGCAGCACTGCGCGTCATCGAGATCCACACCGCGCGGCTCGCCAATCAGCAGCTGTCGGGGACGTACCAGTCCAGCTTCAAGGGACAGGGACTCGCCTTCCGCGAGGTGCGGCCGTACCAGGCGGGCGACGACGTGCGGCTCATCGACTGGAACGTCTCGGCTCGGATGCAGGAGACCTTCGTCAAGGTGTTCGTGGAAGAGCGCGAGATGACCGTCATGCTCGTGGTCGACCTCTCGGCGAGCGAGCGGTTCGGCACCCGCCGCGCCCCCAAGCTGCGCGTGGCGGGCGAGGTCGCGGCGCTCCTGGCGTTCAGCGCCATACGCAACAACGACCGCGTCGGCCTCATCGTGGCGACCGACAAGGTCGAGCGAATCGTTCCGCCGAAGAAGGGCGAGAAGCACGTCATGCGCGTCGTCCGGGAGATCCTCGGCTTCGAGCCGGCGTGGGGCGTGCGGGCCGAACCCGCCCCGGCGCCCGCTCCCCGCGGTCGCGCGCGGGGCGCCGGTCGCCGCGCGGAGCCGCGCGAGCCGCAGGGTCGGGCGCGCCACCCGCTCGGCGCCGCCACCAACCTCCGCGCCGCGCTCGAGGCGCTCGTGCGGGTCTCTCGCCGGCGCAGCATCGCCTTCGTGATCAGCGACTTCTACGACGTCGGCTACGAGCGGCCCCTCGCGCTCTCG
>DATGJA010000647.1:0-7950 GCA_035295445.1 Polyangiaceae bacterium
GCCGTCGCGCGTGACCAGCATCACGTTCTCGGGCTTGAGGTCGCGGTGCACGATGCCGAGCGAGTGCGCGCGCGCGAGGGCGCTCGCGATTTGACGCGCGATACGGAGGGCGCGGCCGAGATCGAGCCGCCCGGCGGCGATGGCATCGCGCAGGCTCTTGCCCTCGACGTACTCGAGGACCAAAAAAAACGAGCCGTCCTCGAGCTTGCCGAAGTCTGTCGCCCCCGCCACGTTGGGGTGCTCGATGTGCGCCGCCGCCATCGCTTCTCGCTCGAACCGGGCGACCACCTCCGCCAGCCGGCTCATCTCCGGGTGCAGCACCTTCACCGCGAAGCGCTTGCGCATGTGGGTGTGCTCGGCCTGGTAGACCGCGCCCATTCCGCCCTCGCCGATCAGCCGGTCGATGTGGTACCGGCCGCTCAGCACCACCCCGACGAGCGACTGTGGCCCGCCCGGACGGGTGCTCGGCCGGTCGGTCTTCACGTCGCCTCGAGCCGCCTCCCGCGGCCCCTCGGCCCGGGTGGAGGCATCGCCGCGGTCGGAGGGGGAGGTCATGGCCAGGCCCGAGCATGCGACACGGGGGGCCGCAACGCTACTGATCGAAGCTTACCCCTACGGTCAGCAGGAGCGCGAACGAGTCTTTCCCGGCGAAGGGCGGCGACGGGCAGACGCACTGGGCGCGCGTCGAGGAATAGAGGCTGCCTGTGAAGAACGCGCCCGCGCGACCCCCGAGCTCCGCAAAGTATTCCCACGGGCGCCGGGGCCTGTACGCGAGGCCCAGCCCGAACGGCACGTCCAGGATTCCGCCGCCGGCGCCCGGGACGACGGCACCTCCGGGGGAAGCGATCTCGGCGCGATGGCTCGGCGCGTACGCGCGCGCGTAGCCGACACCCGCGAACGCCCACGTCCGCCAGGGAGCAGCGAGCAGCGGCGGAAGCAGCCTCACACTTAGCCCCCCTTCCGTGATCTCACGCGCGGGGGCGCCCGGCTCCGGCGAAATATCGTGCGAGGCGTATACGCCGGCGCGCAGCATCGGCAAGAGCGCGACGTGCGCGAAGAGTTCGCCGACCGGTCCCGGGGTCGGAGCGCTCGCCCCCGCCGCCGCGCTCGTCACCGCGCGGGCCATGGCCCCGACTTCGACGCCCGCGTCCCAGTTGAGCTGCATCGGTCCGATCGGACTATAGCCAAGCGGCCGGCGGGACCTCGTCAGTAATAAACGAACGCCGAAAACGAGCCCGCGACGGCGAGCGGCTGCCAACGCAGGTCGACGCCGAGCGCGACGTCGGGCGCCAGACCCCAACGCGCGGAGCCTTCGGCGACCCACGTGAGCGCCGGGTTCGCGTCCGGCAACCACGCCAGACTGGCGCTCGCGGTCAGGACGAGGGTGCGGGCCGCCCGCCACCGCACGCCGCCGATCGGCCCGATCCCAGGGCGCACGTCCGAGTCGCCCGCGCCGTGCATGCCGCTCGAGTACTGGACGTTGACCGCCGCAAGCGCGAAAAGGGCGAACGCGTCGTCGGCCCCGAACGCCGCCGTCGCCCCGGCCGCCAGCTTGGCGTATCCGGCGAGACATCCCGGGCAGCCGTCGTCCCGTACGCGGGCGGCGCCCGCGTCGACCATCCAGGACATCGGGCGCTGAAAGCGCGCCCATGGCGACAGCGACACGACGCGCAAGATCGAGAGATCCTCGAGCTCGAGCGACCGAGCCTTGGGGTAGAGCCGAAGGCTGAACGGCAGAAACTCGATGGCGGCCGTCTGGGGAAAGCCAACCGGGGGGTCGGCCAGGTCGTGCAACGCGAGACGGTGGCGGAGCTCGAAGTACTCCCCTCCGAGGTCCGGCGAATAGCCAGTGCCGAGCGCGAAGCGGGCCGTCGGGTGGCCTGCATGCGGCATCTGATCCAGAGGCACCGGCGGCGGGATCACCGCCGTCGGGATCGCGATGTCCGCGCGGCGCTCGAGGATGCGCTGCTTGAGGCGCTCGACGCGCGGGTCGTCCGCCTTGAGGACCGCCTTCGCCTCGCGCACGTCGACCACGTCGCTCGCCGCGTCGAGCGCTCGCGCCACGTCCGGGGCGCTCATCGAGGGCGGCGCAGGCTCGTCGGCGTTCGCCACGAGCGCCGCGACAAAGTCGGCCTGCTCGGGGGTGAGCGCGCTCATCTCGCGTCGCAGGTTCGACCGCAAGGAGGGGCGGTAGCGGATCTTCCGGACGAGGCCGGGATTGTCGAAGAGGGCGCGCACCGTGTCGATCGGCACGAGCGGAAACTTCACGTGACCGAGGAGATCCAGCGACGGATCCGACACCTCAATCGCCGCGAGGACGTGATACGAGCAGTTCTCGCTGAGATAAAAGTAGTCGAAGTACGTCGACCCCTCTTCCCAAAGGTGCGCGACGAGCATGGCCAGCGCTTGCGGCGACAGGGCCAACTCGTACTCCCAGAGGTCGCGCGATTCGTAGTCGTTGTACTCGCGGACCTTGTAATAGTAGGGGAGCGCGTGGAACGCGCCGGGGAACATCCCGGCGAGACCTTTGATCGCGTAAAGAAGTGCGTTCCCGGTGTCGACCGTGGCGGCGAAATCGACCCCCGTGTCGAGCAACTCGTTCTCGTGTGTCCGGCCCGCCTTGTGGATGCGCAGAAAGGTGTGCCCGAAGGCGCTGGCGGGGCTGTTCAGGAAGTACGATGAGAACACCAGCGCCGCGCCCGCGGGGCGCAGCTTCGCGAGAAAGTGCGCGTAGCGGGCGCACCCGCGGTTCGGCAGGCGCAACACATCGAAGTGCAGCCGCGAGTCGAGCCACATCATCCGCGCCGGGAAGCGGCAGAACGGGTGCTGGATGCGCTCATCGGCCGGCTGCGGGTCCCAGATCGCGCGCAGCGTGGCGTCGAGCTCCGCTTGTGGGTCGCGCTTGCCGTGCGCCGCCAACCAGAAGAGGGGCCCGTCCGCCTCGCCCAACATCGTCCGGTCCGGCCCGAGATGCCAGTGGCCGAGGCGCAGCCACTCGACCTCTTCGGCCAAGTGCATGGTGCGCGCGCGCGCGACGAGCTCGGACGCGTAGCGCGGATCGCCCTGGGTGGTGGCCGGTTCGTCCACCGGGTCCTCGTCCGCCGCGGCCGACTCACGCGGAAGGAGGACGCTCAGCGCGACAAGCGCCGCCATCACGACGGCCCGGCGCCGGCCCTCCCCCGGCTCCGGGGGAGGGTGGCGGTTTCTCCAGCCGAATTCCACTGGATTGAGGAGCCCGCGATGCGGCGGGCTTGTGTTCAGAGGTTCTCGAGGTGCCCCGGGCCTTGGCCAGGGGCCTCCCGATCAGGTGCCGATCGCCGAGCAGGCGAGCGACGTGTCGCTCTTGAGCGTCGACAGGATCGAGGTCGTCACTTGCTCGCTCGACACGGTCGCCGTCGGATAGATGCTCTTGAAATTGCTCTGGAGCCGAGCGCCGACGGCCTTGGAGTCCGCGCAGCCGGCAATCGCCGCGAGGCTGTCGATCGTCTCCCCGGAGCCTCGCGAGATGTCCTTCGCCAGAGCCACGCGGTTCACCTGCACGAAGACGCGCGCGCTCTCGTCGCCGCCACTCGAGTCGTCGCAGTTCGATGTACCCGACGTGATGGCGAACGTCTGGTTGGCCGAGGTGCCGTTCGTCGTCGCCGCGAAGATCTGAACGATGCCCCCGCTCGAAATGATCATCGACCCGAGACCGCAACCGGCCGACCCGTACTTCGAATGATGCGACTTCTTCGGGGCCGGAGCCGCCGCTGCGGGGGCCGGGGCGGCGTCTTCCGCGAGCGCATCTCCGGCGACGCACATGACACCCAGAGCCGCAATCCAGATCGCTTTTCGCATTCTACCCTCCTATTCGGGGGCACGATGAGAGCCGAGCCCAGCGATATTTGTCAAGCGAGCGGACGCGGCCCGATCAGCGGTTCTTTGATTTTCGGTCGCACGCTCAATTGAGCACGGTGCCCTGGACGCGGAGCTCCTCGAGGCGTTCGCGAATCGAGTTCGCGTCGGGGGCCTGGGGCACGAGCTCCAGGAGCCGGGACAAGTCCGCCCGGGCCGCTTCCACTGCGCCGAGCCGCGCCGCCAGGAGCCCCCGCTCGCGCAGGGCGGGGACCGAGTCGGGCGTCAGGCAGATGATGCGGTCGAGCGCCAGGAGCGCCCGGGCGAAGTCCCCACGGGTCGCGTAGATCCACTTCAGATTGATGAGCATGCGCACGAGCATCGCGCGCGGAGTTGCGGCGACGAGGTGCTCGCCGACCGCGAACGTCTGCGAAGGAAACGCCCGCTCGAGCAGCTTCTGGAGCGAGGCGTCGTCGAGGACGGCTCCCCCGAAGAACGGGTCGACCGCGACGGGCGAGTCGTCGCGCTGCGGCGAATCCACCCGCACGAGGAAGTGCCCTGGGAAGCTCACCCCCCGCGCTCGCACCCCCGCCCGCCGCGCGACCTCGCAGTACACGAGCGCAAGGCTGATGGGGATCCCGACCCTGCGGTCGAGCACGTCGGGCAACAAGCTGTTCTTCGGGTCGTAGTAGTCCTGTTCGTTGCCGCGGAAGCCAAGGTGGTCGTAGACGTGCGTCGAGACCGCGCGGGCCTGTTCCAGCGGCGGCAGCCGGCCGAGGTCGTGCCCGACGAGCGGCGCCGCGAGCTCGTCCAGACGCGCGATGAGCCGGCCAACCTCCAGCGTCGCGTACGCGTCGCGGGCGATCAGCGCCGCGCCCGTGGCGACGTCGACCCGATCGTCCGGCAAGGCTGCGAGGTCCTCGAACGTCGCCGGGCGGGAGGCGCCGGCCGGCGAAACAGCGGCGGAGCAGGCCGGCGGGAAGGTCGACATCGAGGCCATGGAATGCACCGTTTCGGTGACGGCCGCAAGCCGCCCTTGACGCGCGCGGGCCGATGTCCCATCTGGCGACCCCACCATGCCTTCCTCGCCCAAAAGGACCGCAAACGGTGCGGCGGTACGTACGCAATTCGAAAAAGCGCGCGACGTGCGGCCCTCCGCGATATCGGGCCGGGAGACGCCGCACCAGATCCTGACCGAGCGGTTCCCCGCGTACGTGGGCCGGCAAGAGCGAACGGCGTACGAGCTCATGCGACGAAGCATCTCGAGCAGTTGCGCAGTCTTCCTGACGTTCAGCGGCGCCATGACGCCCGCCGGATTGCACCAGTCCTGCCTCATCCCGTTGGTCGAGCGAGGGCTCGTCGACTGCATCACAACGACGGGCGCCAACCTCTATCACGACGCGCACCGCATCATCGGGCACCGCATCCGCGAGATCGACCCCACCGCGGGCGACCTCCAGTATCGCCTGGCACGCATCATCCGAATCTACGACCTCGGCTTCTGGGAAGAGACGCTGCTCGAAACCGACAAGCTCTTCTCGGCCATCGTGCGCGGCCCCGAGTTCCAGAAGAAGATGACGACCCCCGAGTTTCACTACCTGCTCGGCAAGCGGATCGACCGGATCGAACGGGCCCTCGGCGTGGAAGAGCCTTCGCTCCTCTCAACGGCCTATCGCGCGGGCGTCCCCATCTTCGTCGGCGCCGTGCAGGACGGGTCCATCTTCCTCAACGTCGTCAAGCTCAAGCGCCTCCTGGGCGACGTCTTCAAGCTCGAGATCGACGTCAACGACGACGTCTTCGAGATGGGCGCGATCCAGCATCACTGCTTCGCGACGCTACGTCGTCCGATGGCCGTCTGGATCCTCGGCGGCGGCGTGCCGAAGAACTACACGCTCCAAGGCGAGCCGCTCCTCGACCAGATCCTGGGCGTGCCCACCCATGGCTTCGACATCGACGTGCAGTTTTGCGTCGATCCGGTGGACAACGGGGCCTTGAGCTCGTGCCCCGCCGGGGAGGGGCACACCTGGGGCAAGGTGTCCGCAGAGAGCGTGGCGACGGGCAGCGTCTACGTCCACGCCGACGTGACGGCCGTGTTTCCGTGGCTCACCTACGCGCTGCTCAGCGACGCGAAGATGAAGCGCAAGCCGAGCCGCCTCTACGACGCGCGGGGCGCCGCCGTGGCTCGTCTGCAGGCGGAGGTCGACAAGCGGCGGGCGAAGCTCGAGGAGACGATCGCCTACGATGGGGCGACCGAGCCTAAGCGCAAGGTCAGTCGTAACCGAGCGCGGCGATGAGCTCGTAGAGGGCGTAGAGGGCACCCGCGTCTTCGTGCTCGAAGGCCACGCCGGCGCGGAGCTGCCCCCCCGCCGCGGTCACCCACGCCACGCGCGCGCGAAGAACCAGGGGATCCCAGAGGGACGGCGCCGTGAACGAGAGCGTGATCGCATCGCCCGTGGCGAGGCCCTCCTCCACGACCAGACATACGCCGCCAAGTCCGATGTTCTCGACGGCCACCGGTCGCTGCCAGGCGGCCCCCACGTGCGTCGTGAGAGCCCGCAGGCGCGCCGATCGTCGTGCGTGCGCCCGAAATGGCCGCAGCGGACTTGATTGCTCCCTCCCTTGGGCGTGCCGAACCACGCGAAGGGGAGTGTATCACGCGGCTGTTGGCATTTTCGTACGCGAACGGGTTACGATGATCGGCGAGTCGTAAGCGATCCGACCTGACCGGAGACATCGGCCCCGATGACCCAGGACACTCGCAAAGATCGCCGTGTGAAAATCGTGAGCTTGAACGTCCGCTACAAGAGCGCGACGGTCGACGAGTTCATCGAGAACCATGCCCACGACGTAAGCAAGGGCGGGATCTACATCAAGACGGCGAACCCGTTCCCACCCGGAACCCTGCTCAAGTTCGAGATCCGCCTGGCCAGCGACCAGGCGGTCATCACGGGGGTCGGCCGCGTCGTCTGGAAGCGCGACGCGGGGCAAGCGAGCGGCGATCGGCCGGCGGGGATGGGCGTCAAGTTCATCAAGATCGACGACCCCTCCAAGACCGTCATCGACCGGCTCGTCAGCAGCCGCTCGGACGCAGGCCGCGCTTACGAAGCCGAGTCCGAGGCGCCGCCGGCCTCCTCGCAGCGCCCTCCCCCGGTCGCGGCGGCCGCCAAGCCCGCGGCGAGCAGCGTCACGCCGGTCGGTACCCCCGCCGCTGCGAACGCGGGCGCGTTCCTGCGCAAGGCGACGATGGTCGGCGTCGGAGGCCCCACCCCCGCGCCGGCGCCAGTGGGCACCCAAGCCGCCTCGAACGCGGGCAAGCGCATCATGTCTCCCCCACCCGCTCCACCGAGGCCCGGGGCGAGCTCCGGGGGCGACATGTTCCCGAAGGCGTCGGCTTCCGACCCGCCCCGGCCCGAGAAGCAAGAGCAGACGGTGATGAAGCAGGCCGCCGAGCTCCTCGAGGAGGCGCTGCGCGAGGCGGGCGGGTCGATGGAGGAGGTGGGGACCAACCCGCTCTTCTCCGGGGGGACGAGCTCCGCCGCCGCGTCGACGTCCGATCGACCGGGCGACGAGGCGCCCCCGCCGCCGAAACTCGCCGACGATGCGGAGAAGGCGCGTGTCATGGCCGCCGGGCTGTCCCCGGCCCCGGCGCCCGAGAAACCGGAGAAGAGGGAGCTCTCCGATCCGCCGCGCACCGCCAAAGAAACGCCGGCCGCGCGCGAGGACGGCAAGGCAAAGTCGATCCCAGCCCGAGCGTCGAGCAAGCCGCCTGCAGCGCGCGCGGCGGACGCGCTGGCAGCGCAGCAGAAGGCCCAGGAAAAGGCCAAGGGCTCCGGTGGAGCCGTCGTCGTGATGGTGGCCGTCGCCGCGGCGGCCGTCGTCGGAGTCCTGTACAAGGACAAGCTCTTCGGGGCGGCGCCGTCGCCCGCTCCCACGCAAGAGAGCGTACCAGCGGCCGCATCGACGCCCCCCGCGACCACCGAGACGGCGAGCGCGTCGGCTGCCGCAAGTGAGACGTCATCGGCGCGGCTCGCTCCGTCGGAGAGCCCTGTTCCCTCGGCGAGTGCTGCGCCTTCGGCGTCGCCGTCCACGTCGACCTCCGCGAGCGCGAGCGCGGTC
>DATGJA010000648.1:0-9978 GCA_035295445.1 Polyangiaceae bacterium
TCTCCGAACGATTTCATGTTGCAACGTATATGGTACGGACGCGTACCCGAATCAAGGGCACCCGAGAAGAAGTCGCCTCACCTCTTCAAGGGGGGCGAGATCCCGGTCTGGATCCCGAGGGCGGAGCGCCCCTCCATCATCATGCGCATCTCTTCCGGCTCCACAGACCGGTTCATTGCCTCTTCCTGCGAAATGAGGCGCCGCTGGAAGAGCGAGTACAGACACTGGTTCAGCGTCTGCATCGCGTACTTGTCCTGGCCCACCTGCATCTGCGAATAAACTTGGTGAATCTTGTCCTCGCGAATCAGGTTCCGGATCGCCTGGTTCGGGACGAGAACCTCGAGCGCGAGGACGCGGCCGGGCGCGTTGTGCCGCGGCAGGAGCTGCTGCGACACCACCCCCTGCAGGACGAACGACAGCTTCGAGCGCACCTGCGGCTGCTGGTGCGGGGGGAACACGTCGATGATTCGGTTGATCGTCGAGATGGCGCTGTTCGTGTGCAACGTAGCGAACACGAGGTGACCGGTCTCGCTGATCGTGAGGGCCGCCTCGATCGTCTCGAGGTCGCGCATCTCGCCGACGAGGACGACGTCAGGGTCCTGGCGCAGGACGTACTTGAGCGCGTGCTTGAAGCCGACCGTGTCGCTCCCCACCTCTCGCTGGTTGACGACGCTGAGCTTATGCGTGTGCAGATACTCGATCGGGTCCTCGATCGTGACGATGTGCAGACGCTGCTCGCTGTTGATCTTGTCGATGATCGCCGCGAGCGTGGTCGATTTTCCCGACCCCGTCGGCCCGGTGACCAGGATGAGACCACTCGGTTTGTCCGCAAAATCGGCGACGACCTGCGGCAGTCCCAGCTCGTCGAAGGTCAGGATCTTGAAGGGAATCGTGCGAAACGCGCCGGCCACCGCGCCGCGCTGCATGTAGATGTTGGCGCGGAACCTCGAGAGGCTCTTGACGCCGAACGACAGGTCGAGCTCGTTCGACTTCTCGAACTCGGCGCGCTGCTCCTCGCTCAGCACAGAGAAGCACAGCTGCTTGGTCTCGACCGGCCCGAGCGGGGGCAGCTTGAGGGGGATGATGCTCCCGTCGATGCGCAAGAGCGGCGGCGTGCCGGTCGTGATGTGCATGTCGCTCGCACCCTTCTCGATCATCGTCTTGAGAAGCTGGTGCAGCGTGACTTTGAACTCCGCCGATTGCGTCATGCAATGCCTGCTAGTCCGACATGGTGACGCGCATGATCTCTTCGGGAGTCGTCACCCCGTCGATGATTTTCTTGATGCCGCTCGCACGAAGGGTGCTCATCCCGTTTTTGACGGCCCCCACCTTGAGCTCCGCCGTCGACGCCCCCTGCAGCACCATCTCCTTGAGGTTGTCGCTGAAGCGCATCACCTCGTAAAGAGCGACGCGCCCCTTGTAGCCGCTGCCGTTGCACGTGCGGCAGCCCGCACCCTTTTGTAGTTTGGCCGTGGTGATCTGCTCCGCAGAGAACCCGCAGTCCTCGAGGATCTTGCGCTCGTAGCGCACGGGCTGCCGGCAGTCCGTGCAAATCTTACGGGCGAGGCGCTGCGCGAGGACGAGGTTCACGCTGGCCGTGATGAGGAAAGGCTCGACGCCCATGTTCAAGAGGCGCGAGATCGTCGCCGGCGCGTCGTTCGTGTGCAGCGTCGAGAGCACGAGGTGTCCGGTGAGCGCGGCCTTCACCGCGATCTCCGCCGTCTCGAAGTCGCGGATCTCGCCGACCATGATGATGTCCGGGTCCTGCCGCAAGAAGGCGCGCAGGGACATCGCGAAGTTGAGGCCGATCTCGTCGTGCATCTGCACCTGGTTAATTCCGTGCAGGTTGTACTCGACGGGATCTTCGGCCGTGCTGATGTTGTGGGCGATCTTGTTCAGCTCCGTGAGGGCGGAGTAGAGCGTCGTCGTCTTGCCGGAGCCCGTGGGACCCGTCACGAGCACCATGCCCCAGGGCTGGTTGATGGCCCACTTGAAGTCGTCGAGGGGCTTGGTGTCGAAGCCGAGCTTGGTCATGTCGAGCTGCAGGTTGCCCTTGTCGAGCAACCGCATGACCACCTTTTCTCCCCAGATGGTCGGGAGGACGGACACGCGGAAGTCCATCTCGCGGCCCTTGCCTAGCTTGAGCTTGATGCGGCCGTCCTGGGGCAGGCGCCGTTCGGCGATGTCGAGCGACGCCATGATCTTGATGCGGCTCGTGATGGCGTTGCGCAGCTTGAGCGGCGGCGTCATCTCCTCGGCGAGCACGCCGTCGATGCGGTACCGCACGCGGAGCTTCTTCTCGTACGGCTCGATGTGGATATCACTCGCGCCCTTCTTGATGGCGTTGAGAAGCACCATATTCACGAGGCGCACGACGGGCGCGTCCTCGCTCGCCTTCTCAAGCTCCAGAAGGTTGATGTCCTCTTCGTCGCCGGTGAACTCGATCTCGGCCTCGTCGAAGCCGGCCATGACCTCGTCGTACGAGGGGCCCGCGTTGTAGTACTTCTCGATCGCGCTCTGGATCGCCGTCTCGCTCGCGATGACCGGCTCGATGTTGTAACCGGTGAGGAACTTGAGGTCGTCGATGGCGTTGAGGTTGGTCGGATCGGCCATCGCGACGATGAGCGAGTTGCCGGTGCGCGAGACGGGCACCACCTTGTGGCGCTCGCACGGTTCCTTCGGGACGAGCTTCAGGATCTCGACGTCGATCTCGTACTCTTCGAGGTTGACAGTCGGGACGCGGTACTGCTGGCTGAGAAAGCTCGTGATTTCGTCGTCGCTCACGTACCCGAGCTTGGCCAGCGTGTAGCCGAGGTTCTGCCCGGACTTCTGCTGCTCGTCTTGAGCGTGCCGCAGCTGAGACAACGAGATGAGCTTCTCGCGGACGAGCAGCTCCCCCAGCCGATTGTTGTTGGACATACGCCTACAAGCTTAACAGCACCGGGCCCCGGTGTTCAGGACGTTTGTCGCGAAGAATTTCTTACTATGTGCCAGTGATGGCGTCGCTCCTCGGCAGGCTCCTCTTCGGACCGCGGGCGGCACGCGCACTCGTCCGCGCACGGACCGCCGAGCTCCGAGGCGACTTGGGCAAGGCGGCGGCGTTCTTCGCGGAGGCCGGGCGACCCGACGAGACGGCACGCGTGATGCTCTTGCGCGGCGATGCGGAGCGCGACGTTTCCCTTCGGATGGGCCACTTCCTCCAGGCCGCGGCGGTTGCCCCCCCGGGGAGCGCCGTGCACACCGAGGCGCGACGCAAGCGCGCTCGGCTCACGATCACCACGCACTCCGACGCACCCGCGAGCGCGGTGCTCCGGGCCGACCTCTCCGAGGCGGCACGCGAGCTCGAGGCCCTCGGTGACTACGAGGGGGCCCGCCAGGGATACCTCCAGGCCGGGGACGCGGCCGGACAGGCGCGGGTCCTTGCGCACGCGGGCGATGTCGAGGGGCTCGACGCGCTGCTCGAGACCATCGGCGCGGTCGACCGCCAGGCCCTCGCGGAGAAGCAGGCGGTCGAGGAGCATCGCGCCCTCGTCGCGAGCGGCCGGCGATCAGCGGCGGCGGACCTGGCGCGCGGATCTCCGTTCGAGCGCGTGCGCGAGCTCGGCCGCGCCCTCGAAGCGCGCCGCGTCGCCGGCGCGATCGTTGGGCTCGTCGTGGATGGTCGCGCGCTGACGATCGTCCTCGGAGGACGCGTCGTCGTCGGACGCGCGCCCGCCCATGGCATCGCCGTACCGTCGGCGGTCCTCAGCCGCGAGCACGTGGCGGTTGAGCGGCTCGGCGGCCAAGTGGTCCTGCGCGACCTCGGCAGCCGCAACGGGACGGCGCTCCGCGGGCTGGCGCTCCTCGGGGAGACGGTCGTCGGCGACGGCCTCGAGGTACGCCTCGGCCAGGACGTGCCTCTCTCCGTGCGCCCGTCGAGCGACCTGCCCGGCGCCGTCACCGTCGAGGTCGCGGGCCGCACGTTCGTGGCACCCCTCGGACCCGCGCGCCTCGGGATCGGCGGCTGGCGTCTCGAAGAGAGCGCGCGCGGGTGGGTCGAACTCGTGACCTTCGACGACCCGCCCGCCTTCGGGGCAGGCTATCGCCTCACGGAGCGGATCGAGCTCCTCGACGGCGACTCGTTCGCGACCGCCCGCGAAGGACCGGCACGCCTGGCGGTGACGCCGCCATGACGTCGGGTGAGGACCTGGCCCGGCTCGCGCTCACGGGCACGGCCGACGGCCCTACCCCTGAGGAAGCCCTGCGTCTGCTCGCTGAGCTCCGCACGACACCGGAGGAAGGACGCGCCATCTACGCGCTGCTCGCGCGTCACGCCACGAATCCGCTGCCGGACTCCCTGCTGCTCGCCGTGGCGTCGGCGCTCGAGGATCGGGGCGAGCCCGATGCGGCCGCCCGATCGCTGGCCGGCGCAACGTCGACGGCGGCTCTGCTCCGGCGCGCGGACCTCGCCCACCGCGCGGGGGACGCGGCGACCGCAGTCGCCGAGGTCGAGCGCGTGCTCCTTCGCGACATCGACTGGCCTGGTGCACGCGAGCGACACGGGCGCTGGACGGCCGCGCTGGACGGACCACCGCGCACCCGCGCGCTCGATCTGGGGACGACGCTGGCGGTCCCGACGCCGGACGCGCCGTTCCATCTCCTTCGGGAGGTCGCGCGCGGAGGTTCGGGCGCGGTCTACGAGGCCGAGGACCGGATCCTCGGCCGCCGCGTCGCGCTCAAGGTGTACCACCGACCGGAAGCCGACCGCGATCAACTCCTACACGAGGCGCGCGTCGCGGTCACCCTCGCGGGCGAGGGGGTCGTACGCGTCTTCGACGTCGACCCGCAGCGCGGCTGGCTCGTGATGGAGTGGGCGCGCGCCGGGGCGCTGCGCGCGCGGCTCGGTCGATACGTCTTCGATACGATCGCGATCGGCGTGTGGGCGAGCCGACTCGCCCGCGCCCTCGGCCGCGTGCACGCCGCGGGTTGGGTGCACAACGACATCAAACCGGCGAACGTCCTGCTCCGAACGCCCACGTCGCTGGTGCTCGGCGACTTCGGCACGGCGCGCGGCGCCGGCGAAGCGGCTCCCCCGGGGAGCCTGGGCTACGTCTCGCCCGAACGACTCGGCGGACGCCCGAGCGATCCGCGCGACGACGTCTACGGGTTCGGACGCGTCCTCGAAGACGTCCTGGCCGCCCTGCCCGGGGGCGGCGCGCCCGGAGCGTGCGCTGCTCCCTGGCGCTCGCTCGCCCGGCGTTGCACGGGCCAGGACCCCTCCCGGCCCCGGGACGGGAGGGTACTATCCGTCATCGTAGACGAAGCCGCCGGTCGACAAGACGGTGGGGAGCGTTAGATTGCGACGAAAGCCATGCCGACCACGTACGCCGACCTGATCGCCGAAGTGCGCAAGAGCACGAAGCAAATTGGCCTCGAGGAGCTCAAGCGTCGCCTCGAAGCCAAGGAGAAAATGATCGTCGTCGACGTACGCGAAAAGGACGAATGGCGGGGCGGGTACATCCCAGGCGCCATCTCGATCCCCCGCGGCTTCCTCGAGATCCAGGCTGAGCAGAAGCTCCCCGACAAGAACGCCCGGATCGTCGCGTACTGCGCGGGCGGCACGCGATCAGCGCTCGCCGCTGCGACGCTGCAGGGGCTCGGGTACGCGAACGTCGAGACGGTGAACCCCGGCTTCGTGCGCTGGAAGGACCTCAACTACCCCGTCGAGACGCCGCCTCAGCTCACCGACGCGCAGCGCGATCGCTACTCGCGGCACATCCTTTTGCCCGAAGTCGGAGAGACGGGGCAGGCGCGGCTGCTGCAAAGCAAGGTCCTGCTTCTCGGCGCGGGAGGCCTCGGCTCGCCCGCCGCCATGTACCTGGCGGCCGCTGGCGTCGGCACCTTGGGCGTGGTCGACGCGGACGTAGTCGACGCCTCGAATCTGCAGCGCCAGGTCATTCACGCGACGAGCCGCGTCGGGATGCCGAAGGTCGACAGCGCCGCGAAGTTCGTTGCAGACCTCAACCCCGACGTGAAAGTGGTCGCCCACAAGGAGCGGCTGAACAGCTCGAACGTAGAGCGCCTCTTCGCGGACTACGAGGTCGTCATCGACGGGACCGACAACTTCCCGACGCGCTACCTCGTCAACGACGCGAGCGTCTGGATGGGCAAGCCGGTCGTGCACGGGAGCATCTTCCGGTTCGACGGCCAGGTGACGACGTTCATCCCGGAGAAGGCGGCCAAGAAACTCGGCGTCGAGGCGAGCCCCTGCTACCGCTGCCTCTACCCGGAGCCGCCGCCGCCGCACCTCGCGCCGAGCTGCCAAGAGGCGGGCGTCCTCGGCATCCTTTGCGGGATCATCGGCACGCTGCAAGCGACCGAGGCCATCAAGATCCTGCTCGGGCGCGGGACCACGCTAGCGGGACGCCTCCTGACCTACGACAGCCTGAAGATGACCTTCCGCGGCCTCAAGCTGCGGCGCGCGCCCGACTGCCCCGTGTGCGGGCCGAAGCCGACGATCACGAGCTACGTCGACTACGAGGGCTTCTGCGCGGTGGGGTGAGAGGGGCGCCCGGGGGGGCGTCGAGGACTCGATGGGCGAGCCGCTGAACCGAGCCTTAGAGCTACTGGAACCGCCGCATGTCGAGCGCGGGCGCGGCCTCCGACGTGGAGTGCGCGCCCGTCGGCAGAGGCGGCAACCGTGAGTTGGCCGTGTCCTGGGTCTCCGGCCACGCGGACACGTAGTGCGGCGGCTCACCGGCGCGGCTGGTCTCGATCCACGAGACGTGGCCCACGCCAGCGTCGCGGACGTCGATATGCACGAACGAATCGTTCGGGTAGTAGCCGCAGCCGGTGTCCGGTAGCGTCTTGCAGAAGGCCACGATTTCCTCGTTCTTGGCTCCGTCGATGCGAAAGTCAAGCGCGCGCCCCGACGCGTGGAAGCTCCCCGCGCTGCGCGGCCGATACCCCGAGACGAGGACGACCTTCGGCGTTTGCCCGTCCTTGCGGAAGTGCTCCACGACCTTCTCGAGCCGCTCGACCAGGCGGGAGTCCATGCGCCCCTTCCCGTCGGCGCCGTGGGCCGTCTTGGCGGTCGGGCGGGCGAGCGCAGCGAGCTGCTGGACGCTCGCGCCGATCGCGTCTCCGTCGCATTGCGTAAGCGCCAGGGTGGCCGACTGGGCCCCAGCGACGATTTGCACCGGCGCCGCCGCGCAGGGCCGTTTCTTGACGATGCGGGCCACACGCCGAGGGCGGGCGTGGTGCCCTTGGTTGGCTTGCGTGGCCGCAGCGGCCTCGGCCGGCGGGACCGCGATCGAGCCAACGGCGGCGAGCGAGAGGGCAGCGAGAAGGGCGTGACGGTGCATCGAATCCTCCGTGTCGCACACATACGTACAAGGACCCGATCGGGCCAAGAAAGCGGCGCCCCGGACCCTGAGCCTCCTCGCGGGCCAGAGAGCCCGAGACAGATCGTTAGCAAGCTCACTATTTTCGTTCGCCCATGAGCCCCCCTGCGTCCGACCCCCGCTCGATGACCACCGCCGCCTTCGAGGAGGCGCTGCGCAAGCTCGCCCGCGACGCCCCCAGCGCAGGCGACAACGTGGGGTGTATCGCATGCGAAGCGTGCGACGCATGCAGCGACTGCACCTTCTGCGAGCAATCCAAGGGCCTCGCCCGTTGCCAGTACTGCCGGCAATGCGAGGAATGCACCGACTGCGCGCATTGCGCGCGGTGTCGCCGGTGTCTGGGCTGCCAGCACTGCGTCGAGAGCGTCCGCTGCGTCGGGAGCGCCTACCTCGTGCGATCGACCGGGTGCAGCGGGTGCACGTACTGCTTCGGATGCGTCGGACTCTCCCGGAGAGACTTTTGCATCCTCAACGAGCCTTATGACCGCGCCACGTATTTCGAGATCACGGCCAGGTTGGCGCGCGAGCTACGGGTCGGCGCCCCATGAGGGCGGTCGTGCAGCGCGTGCTCGGCGCGCGGGTGGAGGTGGACGGGGAGGTCACCGGCGAGATCGACCGCGGACTGCTCGTCTACCTGGGCTTCGGCCGCCACGACACGGAAGACGACCGTGCGTGGACCCTCGGGAAGGTCACCTCGATGCGTGTCTTCGAGGACAAAACTGGACGGATGAACCACAGCGTGACGGACGTCGCCGGCGCCCTGCTCCTGGTCAGCCAGTTCACGCTCTACGCGGACCTGCGGCGGGGCCGGCGGCCGAGCTTCGACGAGGCGATGCCGCCCGAGCACGCGGAGCGGGCGTACGCGGACGCCGTCCGCGAGGCCCGCGCCCTGGGCGTCCGGGTCGAGACGGGCCGCTTCCGCGCGCACATGACAGTGCACTCGATGAACGACGGGCCCGTGACCATCTTGCTCGACTCCGGCAGGCGCGCGGCGATACTGAGCCGGTGACCGACGAGGCGGGCGACCCCGTGCTCGAGGCCCTCTGGAGCCGGGTCCTCGAGGCGTGGAACGACGAGAAGGCGCACGCCGCCCTGCTCGAACACGCGCTCCGCTGCCAGGCCTTGCCCGAGATCGCGGGTCGCTATCGAGGGCTGCTCGCCGACGGGGAGAAGGGCGCCCTTGCCAAGAAAAAGCTCGACGCGATCGTCATCGCCGCGACCCACTTGCTCTGGTCGATGAAGACGCCGAAGCCGGGCAAGGTGCCCGTGCCAATCACGCTCAGCGCGTTCGGCGTTTGCGCGTTGCTCCTGCTCTGGCTCGCGTGGACCGTGTTCGGGCGGCGCTAGCGGCACTCGCGATCCGGACCGCGAGCTCGATGGCCACGCGCATCCCTCGCTCGTCCGCGGTCCACGTCCCGGCGCGATCGTAGGCCGTGCCGTGGTCGACGCTCGTGCGTACGATGGGCAGACCGAGCGACACGTTCACGGCGTCGCCGAAGCCGAGGAGCTTCATCGGGATGGTGGCCTGGTCGTGGTACATGGCGGCGACGCCGTCCCAGCGCTCGGCCACCGCCAGCCGAAACGCCGTCTCGGCAGGCACCGGACCGTCCACCACCGCGGCCAGGCCCGCCCGCCGAAGCCTCGCCCTCGCGAGGGCGATCCCGGGGACGATCCGCGTCTTCTCCTCGTGACCCAGCAGTCCTCCCTCCCCGGAGTGAGGGTTGAGCGCGGCGACCGCCACACGCGCGGCGCGCCCGGTAAGCCGTCCCACGAGCCACGCGAGCCAGAACGCTGCGCGCGCTACGTCCTCCTTTCCGAGCTTCGCGGCGACCTGTGCGAGCGGCACGTGCGTGGTCGCGAGCGAGGTGACGAGCGCGGGGGACCAGAACGCCATCACGACCTCGCGCGCGCGAAGCCGGCGCTGCAAGTGCTCGGTGTGGCCGAGGAAGCGCGCCGATCCGGGCGCGCCCGACCGGACGATCGCCTCCTTGCTCACCGGTCCGGTCGCCAGCGCGCTCGCCCCGCCCCGCGCAACGAGATCGCACGCCGCGTCGATCCACGCGAGCTGGGCCCGGCCTCCGGCCCTCGACGGCACGCCAGGCTTGCGATCGGAACGCTCGAGGTCGTCAGTGGGCTGCCAGACAGGGATGGATCCGCGCCGGACGCGCCAGGCCTCTTCGGCCGCAGCGACGCGCACGAGGCGCGCAGGGTCGAGGCCGCGCCCTCGCGCCGCGTCGCGGACGGCGCCGAGATCCCCGACGAGCAAGACGCGCGCGCTGCGCTCGGCGGCGGCCGAGACGACGCTCACCTCCGGTCCCACGCCGCTCGGGCACCCGATGCTGACAGCGACGCGGGGCGCCGTCATCGCTTGGCGGTGTCGCTCGGCGCGCGAAGCTTGTACCCGGCCCCGCGGAGCGTCTCGAGCGGCAGGGACTCGCCCAGCTTCGCTCGAAGGCGCCGCACGTGGATATCCACGGTGCGAGCCCCGCCCTCGTACCGGCTCCCCCAGACGCGCGCGAGAAGTGTCTCGCGCGAGAAGACACGACCGCGGTTCGCCGCGAGGAACGCGAGGAGGGCGAACTCCTTCGCCGTCAGG
>DATGJA010000649.1:0-3305 GCA_035295445.1 Polyangiaceae bacterium
TGGACGCGCGCCCATCAGATCAAGACCGACCTCTGGTACAGCGCGTATCGCGACGTCACGAACGCGGACCTCAGGACCAACGCGATGGTGTGCGAGGGTCTGCAGGGGGAGATGTCGGAGGACCAGGCCCGGGGGTGGCTATCGCTCTTGGCGGGGGGGCCGGCGCCCAATCCGGACGCGGCAGCGGACTCGCTGGGCGCCGTGGTGCCGGCGATCGCGGGCGTGAAGCTCGCGACGGACGACATCCAGGGGATCGTGCTTCGCGGCTACGGCAAACACCCGCGGTCCTGCTTCGTCGCCGTCCGGTTCGGCCATCGCGCCAAGGCGGGCGCGTGGATCGAAGCGCTCGACGTCAGCGCGGTCGACGTCGGGGCCGGCGAGCTTCGCACGAACGTCGCGTTCACCGCGGCGGGCCTCGTCGCGCTCGGGCTGGGGCCGGACACGCTCGGGACCTTCTCGCGCGAGTTCCAAGAGGGGATGTCGTTTGGGACTCGCCCGCGCGCGCTCGGGGACGAGGGCGAAAGCGCGCCCGAGAAGTGGCGCTGGGGTGGGACGACGGCGGGGTCGCCGGCGGTGCACGCCATCGTGCTCATGTACGGCACGTCCCTCCAGGCGCTCGACGCGCGCGTCGCGTCGTTGCGGCGCGCGTTGATCGAGGCGGGCGGTACCGTCATCTACGAGCGGGCGGCCGAGATGCTCCCGAACCGGCGTGAGCATTTCGGGTTCGCCGACGGCATCGCGCAGCCCGCCGTCATGGGCTTCGACGACGCCGACGCGAAGGACGGCCAGGCTGACCTGCTCGCACCGGGGGAGTTCGTGTTCGGCTACCCGAACGCCTACGGCATGACCCCCGCGGCTCCGACGCTGGCCGCGTCCGACGCCGCGCAGGGAAGCGTCGCGGCCGAGCTGCGGGCCGCGGGCGCCCTGGGCGAAAACGGTACCTACCTCGTCGTTCGGCAGCTGCACCAGCGCGTGGCGGACTTCCGGGTGTTTGCCCAGCGGGCGTCGCCGATCCTCTTTCCGCATGAGCCGCCTCGGACCGCCGCGGTCCGCGTCATGTCGTCGTGCGTCGGTCGCTGGCCCGACGGGACGCCCCTCGCCCTCTCGCCCGACCCGCCGGCTGGACCGAAGGACGCTGGTGCCAACGCCTTCGCCTTCGCCGACGATCCGCACGGCTTCCGCTGTCCCGTCACGGCGCACGTGCGCCGCGCCAACCCGCGCGACTCGCTCGGCCCGACCGTCGAGGAGTCCAAGCTGGTCTCCAACCGCCACCGCATCCTTCGCCGCGGGCGGAGCTACGGCGAGTTCCTCGAGGGCGACAAGGACGACCTCGCCGAACGAGGCTTGTTCTTCGTCGCAGTCAACGCCAACATCTCCCGCCAGTTCGAGTTCATCCAGCAGACGTGGATCGAGAACCGCAAGTTCGACGGCATGCGCGACGACGTCGACCCGCTCGTCGGCCGTCCTCCCGAGGATGGAGACGCGACCGCCTTCACGGTGGCCGAGCAGCCCATCCGCGGGCGGATCGTCGGCATGAAGGCGTTCGTCACGCTCCGCGGCGGAGGCTACTTCTTCGCCCCCGGACTGCGCGCCCTGCGCGCTCTCGCGGCCATCGCGAAGTCCGGAGGGTAGCGTTGGGTGCTCCGTCCGAACTCTCGCTTCGCTCGAGCCTGCGGACTTCGGGTGTTCCGTCCGAACTCTCGCTTCGCTCGAGCCTGCGGACTTCGGGTGTTCCGTCCGAACTCTCGCTTCGCTCGAGCCTGCGGACGAGCGGGATCGCGCGGCGCGATCTGCTCCGCGCCTCGGCCGCCTGGCTCGCCCTTGATTCGCTCGGCTGCGGCCGTCGCGCTCGCGTGACTCGCGAGGGAGGGCGCGTCGTCGTCACGTTCTGGTACGCCTTCGGGGACCTCGTCCGCAAAGTGCTGCTCGACCTCGTCGCCGGCTTCAACGCGAGCCAGGCGCGCGTCCTCGTCCGTGCCGTCCACCAAGGCGACTACTTCGAGGCGCTCGCCAAGCTCCGGACCGCCATCGCCGCCGATGCGGCGCCGACGCTGTCGCACGTGGTGCTCGAGGTGCTGCCGTACTTGGCGCGGGCAAGCGTGCTCGAGCCTCTCGACGGGTACGACGGGGCGGCGTCGCTGCCGTTCGTCCCGCACCTCGACCAACGGGGCACGTTCGACGGGGCGGAGGGCCAGCCGCTCTTCGCGATCCCACTCAACCGGTCGACGCCCATCGCCTTCGCGAACGCCCGCGTCCTGCGCGAAGAGGGCGCGACGATGCCCCGGACGTGGGACGAGCTCGCGACGACGGCGCGGGCCCTCACGCGCCGCGCCCCGGGTGGCGAGGCGCGCTGGGGCTTCGAGGTGCCCATCTCGTGGTGGTACTGGGTGGCCATGGTGGGCCAGGCGGGGGGGGCGCTCGTCGGCCCGGACGGCGACATTCCCCTCGGCGGCCACGCGGGCGAGGAGGCCATTCGGTTCTGGCAGGAGCTCGTGCGCGTCGATCGCGTGATGCGCCCGCCGCCCGGAAGGGACTATCAGGCGTGGCAGTCGTCCAACGAGGCGTTCCTGCAGGGGCGCATCGCGATCATGTGGAGCAGCACGGCCTACGTGCGCTACCTCGAGGACAACGCGCGCTTCCCGATCGTTTGCGGCCCCCTGCCGCGCCACGTGCGCGCGAGCGTTCCGACCGGCGGCACCATGTTCGTCGTCCTGCGCGGCGCCCCCGACGAGGAAAAGCGCGCCGCGTGGGAGTTCATCCGGTGGATGTGCCAGAAAGAGCAGGTCGTCGCGTGGTCGACGCGCACGGGGTACATGCCGACGACGCTGCCCGCCGTGGACTTTCTCTCGCAGCGCGGATGGTACGCGCGTCACCCGAACGACCGCGTCGCCTACGACCAGCTCGCCGATGCATCGCGATGGCCGTGGGTACCGGATCTCTTCCGGATCGAGCGCGACGTGGTCGAGCCGCGCCTCGAAGAGGCGGTTCTCACGGGTCGCGACCCGCACGAGCTCATGACGGAGGCGCGCGACGAGGCGCGTCGGCCGGCGTGACTCCCCGGGCGCGGTGGCATCCGTGGGCCATGCTCGCGCCGACGCTCGGCCTGCTCGGCGTGTTCTTCGTCGTCCCGCTCGGCGTCGCCGCGGTCGAGAGCTTCTACTCGTGGGACTTGCTGACGCCGCCGCGGTTCGTCGGCGCCGCCAACTACCGCGCGCTCGCGGCGCACGGCGAGCTTCTGCGCATGGCGCTCCGCACGCTCGGTTACAGCGCGCTCGTCGTGACGGGCACGACCTCGCTGGGCCTCG
>DATGJA010000650.1:0-5681 GCA_035295445.1 Polyangiaceae bacterium
AGCTTTGCGTCGACGGCAGCCGGATCGGGAACATGCTGCCGATTCCATTTCGCCGCGCCGGAGCGATCGACCTGACGCTAAGCGGCTACGGCCTCTCTGTCGTCGTCCGAGCCGGGGAATTGTGGGTAGTCGTAGCGGGCCCGCCCGGCCGATCGAGAGGACGGCTGGGTCCCGCGGGCATAGCGTCCGCGGCTTGCCGCCGCGAGTCCAGCTTACGAGCCCGGCGAATTCCAAGCGCGCTACAAGCAGCGCGCCGGCCACGTCTCGTTCAGCACGACCGAGGGCTACCTCCGCGAAGCCGAGAACCTCTGCGAGGGCTTGCGCCGTCTTTGCGCCGATCCGCCCCCGCCGAGTTTCGGCTTCCGTTTCGGCTTTCGGCCGCGAGTGGAACCGGGAAACGTCGCGAACTTGTGCCCATGAGGGAATCGACCGTTCCTGCACGGAGGCTTTGCGCAGTGCAGGAACGGCGATGACCGAGCTATGGGAGGGCCCCACGAAGTGGGGTCCGAACAGAGTGGAGGCGCCGGGAATCGAACCCGGGTCCGAAAGCGGCTTGCTCGCGCATCTACGTACGTAGCCGGCAGTTTGGATCGCTCCGGGTCGCGCCTGTCGGCGGGCTCTCCCCGGGGCTAGTCACCTGTGGAATCTCGCCTCCCGTCCGGTGACCCGGCGTTTGGCCATCCAGCTCGGTTACGCCCTTCGGGGGGTGCTGGAGGACCCTTCCGTCGGACGGCGCTCAGTGCTGTTTAGGCAGCGAGCGCGATCGCGTTATCGTTCGCAATCATGTCGTGCGCGGGTTTTTACGTGGGCCTGCGCGCCACGGTACGCAGCTAACGAGTTCGTCGTCTCCGTCGAAACCGATCGCCCCCTTTCCGTGGGAACCACCCCGCAAGATAGGAAGCCCGGAGGCCGCGTCAACCCGACCCCGGGGGCAGCATTCTCCCGGCGCTCGCTGCCTCGAGCGCCCGCCGCGCCGTGTCGGGGACCTCCGCGCCCTCGGCGGCGAACCGCGAGCGCGTGAGCTCCTTAACCTCGCGGGCGAGACGGTCGAGGTCCTCGCGCGTGACGGGCACGCGCTCTCGATTGAGCGTCAGCCACGCGAGCGCCGTCGCGTCGCACTGTAGCTCGGTCCAGGCCCGCTCGTCGAAGGGGCCATGGTTGTGGAAGTGCGCCCAGTCGTGGAGTCCCCAGAAGAGCGCGTTCAAATTGTCCGCGGCGAGCCACAGGAGCTCTCCGGGTCGAACCCGCGCCCGATGAAACGCGTCGGTCGCGTCGTCGATCGCCCACGGCGCGAGTGCGCGCTCCTCGCCGAGCCCCAACCCGAACGCGTGGACCCGAGCGAGCTCCGTCGGCACGAGTTCACTCGCGCGGCGCAAGACGAAGGCCATCCGCGCCGGATCCGCGCCGTCGAGCCGCGTCGCGCCATCCCACGTGTCCCGGGGCCTCCTCCACTCCAGTCGGTCGCTGTGGCACCAGGCGAAGTCGTCGAACACGCCGCCCGGAACGACGCAAGGGGGCGTGGGGGTCTCGAGCACCACACACACACCCACGCTTTCCCTCGGCCGAGCGGACAAGGCAGGCACCACCGAGCCGTAGTACCATGGCGTCGAACGACTCGGGCCGGGACGCTTTGCGCGGGCGGAGGGCTCGCGCTAAGGGGCTCGCACGAAGGACGAGGATGCCGACGACGCAACCGTTGCCGCCGAAGAAGGAGGTCGCGCTGGCGCTCTTGGAGCGCTCGAGCGTCTACATCCACCTCGACCCGCGGCAGACGGCCGTTATGGTCCCCTCCGGCTACAAGAAACAGCCCCAGCTGGTGCTGCAGGTCGGCATGAACATGCCGGTGCCCATCCCCGATCTGCGCGTCGACGATAGCGGCGTGAGCTGCACGCTCAGCTTCAACCGAACGCCCTTCTTCTGCGTCATCCCCTGGGCGAGCGTCTTCGCCATGATCGGCGACGACGGCCGCGGGATGGTCTGGCCGGACGACGTACCTAGCGAGGTGCGCCAGTCGCAAGGCCGGCCCGTCGAGAGCGCTCCGCGCAAAGAGGGCCCCAAGCCGGCCCCCGCCCCAGCGCCCGAGGCCAAGGCGGACGCCGCCAAGCCCAAGCGGCCGCGCAAGCGGCCCCCGCTGGCCGCCGTCCCGAACGGCGACGGGGGTCGCGTCGGAAAACCCGGCAAAGTCGCCGAGGGCAGGCCCGTGCCGCAGCCTCGTCCCTTCGTCGCTCCGGCGCCCGCGTCGCGTCCCGCCGGCCACGCCGGAAAGAAGCGAGAGATCCCGCCGTATCTGCGCGTCGTGAAGTGACGGCTCTCGAACGCCGGCTGGGCGTCTTCAGCGCCATGGCCATCATCGTCGGGTCGATGATCGGCTCGGCCATCTTCATCGCGCCTTCGATTATGGCGGGGTACGTCGCTGCCCCCGCCGCCTGGCTCGGCCTCTGGGTGATCGGGGGCGCGCTGACGCTCCTCGGCGCGCTGTCGTACGGCGAGCTTTGCACGATGATGCCCCACGCTGGCGGCCAGTACGTTTTCCTGCGAGAGGCGTTCGGTCCAGGGCTGGCCTTCCTCTACGGGTGGACGTTCTTTCTCGTCATCCAGACCGGGTTCAACGCGGCGGTAGCCATCGCGTTTGCAAAATACCTCGGCGGCGTAGGCCTGCCGGCGGGCGAAGAGGACGTCGTCCTCTCGGCGGGGCCCTGGACGCTGTCGCGCGCGCAGATCGTCGCCGTCGTCGTCATCGTCCTGCTCACTTGGGTGAACGCGCGCGGGGTGCGCGAAGGCGCAGCCGTGCAGAACGCCTTCACGGTCCTGAAGGTCGCCGCGCTCGTCCTGCTCGCCGTGGCCGCCCTCTCGGCGCGCGACGGCTCCTGGTCGCACTTCGCGGCGTCGGGACGGGGCCTGCTCGGCCCCCGGGCCGCGGGCATGGGGTTTCTGGCGGCGGCCGGCGTGGCCATGTCCAAAGCCCTCTTCGCGTTCGACGCATGGAACACCGTGACCTTCGCCGCCGAGGAGATTCGCGAGCCGCAGCGCAGCCTGCCGCGGGCGCTCGTCGCCGGCACCGTGCTCACGACCTTGATCTACGTGGCGGCGTCCGCGACCGACCTCTACGTGCTGCCGCTCCATCGCATGGCAGGGGTCGCGGAGAACCGGGTCGCGTCGGCGGTGGCCGGCGCCATCCTCGGACCTGCCGGCGTGAAGCTCGTCTCGCTCGCCATCCTCGTCTCGACGTTCGGATGCGTGAACGGCCTGGTCCTCGGCGGCGGGCGCGTGCTCTTCGCGATGGCCCGCGACGGCCTGTTCTTTCGCATCGCGGCGCGCGTGAGCGCGAAGCGCCGTACCCCGCAGGTCGCGCTGGCCCTGCAGGGGGTGTGGTCCTGCGTCCTGGCGCTGTCCGGCAGCTACGACCGGCTGCTCACGTACGTGGCGTTCGTGTCGCTCGCATTCAACGCGCTGACCGTCGTCGGCCTCTTCGTCCTGCGCCGCGCGCGCCCCGGGGCGGATCGACCCTACGTCGTGCCGGGCTACCCGTGGGTGCCGCTCGTCTACGTCGCGGGCGCCGCCTTCTTTCTCGTCTACATCTTCGCGGGCGATCCCGCCGACGCCTGCGCGGGCCTGGGCCTCGTCGCCCTCGGTCTGCCGGCGTACGCCGTCTTCCGGTCGCGCGCGGCAACGACGTCCTAGCGGTCGCCCTTGCGAAGCGTCTTCGCCACGCGAAACCCGAGGCCCGTGCCGCGCGTCAGCGCGAAGAGCCCCACGCCGCGCGACGCGGAGCGTGCCCACTTCGCGTCCGCGCTCCACGAGCCCGAGCGCACGCGCCGGAACGACGAATCGCCCCGGGGAGCGTCGGGGTGCGGCGGCGGCTCGGCCAAGAGCTCCTCGGCCGTGCGCTCGCCGAAGATGTCGCCGACCCACTCGCGCATGCCGCCCGCCATGTCACGCACGCCGTAGGGCGAGTCGTCCGTCAGGAACGTCCCGATGGGCTCGGGCTGCGGCGGGTAGGGGCGCGACTCCCTCATGAGGCAGAAGGTCGGGTCGAACCGGTCGCCCCAGGGATAGAACCTGCCGTCCACCCCGCGCGCCGCCTTCTCCCACTCCGCCTCGGTCGGCAGGCGCAGCTCGACGCCGTCGAGGGCGCTCTTCCAGCGGCAGTACGCCACGGCATCGTACCAATCCACGAGGTGAACGGGGACCTGCCAGTCGTAGCCCGCGTCGGCCGGGAACGCGCGCCGGGCCTCGCCCTCGATGATCATCGGGTCGGGCTCCCACAGGCCATCGTCGCTGCGCCTCGCCGCGTAGGCCGAGCGTTGCAGGTCGCGTGGCGCGCGACGGAAGGCGATTGCGGGGTCGGAGCGTTCGAGGGAGTCGAGGAACGCGCAGTACCCACGCATGGTGACGGGGAACTTGGCGACGGCGAAGTCGCCGACGGGAAATTCCTGCCGCGGCAGCGGTTCGTAAGCCTCCGGATCGCCGCCCAAGAGCGCCGGCCCGCCCGGCACGTAGACGAAGCCGTCGCCGATCTCTTCGCCCGAGTAGAGGTTCACGTGGCCCGCGTGGTGCCCGCCGCGCGGCAGCGAGACGGGGTAGCGCACGTCGCGTCGTCCGGGCGCCTTGACGACGAGGACGTAGCTCCCCGGCTCGAGGCGCGCGTCTTCGAGCGGCGTTCGTCCGAGGTAGCGCTCGTCGATGGGGACGAGGACGCGGTCTCGTTCCACGAAGCGAGAGACGAGCACGTCCGCGCCCGGCGGGTCCGTCGTCAGCGACAGTCGCGCGTCGGCGCGAAGGAGGGCGACGTAGCGGCCGTGGTCGTGATCGGCGACCAGCGTCTCGTAGTAGACCTGCATCGCCGGGTGTCGCTCCGTCTCGGCCTGCCGTGCCCGCGCCCAGTAGAGGTCCGCGAGGCCGCGGTGGGCGTCCTCGCACTCCGCGTCGTAGCCGAGCGCCTTCGTATAGAGCTCGATCGCCGCCGCGTGCGCGCGACCGCTCTCGCGCTCGGCCTCGGCCGAACGGTCCTCGAGGGCCCAACCCGATCGCTTGCGGTCCACCGGCTCCCACCCCTTGACCTGCTTGAGGGCCGACTTCGCCAGGTCGTTGAGCCGCTGTCGGTCCGTCTCGAGCTGCTGGTAGCGGAGCACGGGCTCCTTCGCGCGCTCGCAGAGGCTGAGCGCCTCGGCCCGCCGCCGTTCGCGCTCCTTCGCGCCCTCGAGGAAAGCCTCCACCTCGCCCGCGACCCGGTCGGCCGACGGGGGCCGGGCCTCGCGGTCTTTCGCGAGCATCTGCAAGCAGAGGTCCTCGAGCAGGAGCGGGCAGCTCGCGACGACCTCGCGCGGCGGCCGGGGGGCGCGCTCGAGCGTCGCGACGAGCGGCGGCGGGGTGCCGTCGCGGGCATCGAACGGGTGTGTCCCCGTGAGAAGCTCGTAGAGGACGACCCCGAGCGCGAAGAGGTCCGCGCGCTCGTCGACGTTTGGCTCCTGGCGCAAGATCTCGGGCGCGATGTAGCCGGGGGTGCCGCCGGCCTGCGATGACGAACCGTTCGCCATGGCCGGGGCCGTGTCGTCGGTAGGCAAGGGCGGCACGATGGGCAGCGCGGTCTCGTCGCGGAACATCCGGGCGAGTCCCCAGTCGGCGAGGTACACCTCGCCGAAATCTCCGAGCAGCACGTTCTCCGGCTTGATGTCGTTGTG
>DATGJA010000651.1:0-7761 GCA_035295445.1 Polyangiaceae bacterium
GCGACGTGCGCGACCTCGCTGGGGCCGACGGCGGGGTCGTCGTGACCAACCCCCCGTACGGCGAGCGACTCGACGCGGCGCCCGCGCTCTACGACGACTTGGCCCGGAGCCTTCGGAGTCTGCGCGGCGCCACGGTCGCGATCCTCGCCGGGACGCCGGTCATCCCGCGCGCGTTGCGCCGCGAGCCCGATCGATGGTGGCGGCTCTTCAATGGGCCGCTCGAGTGCCGCCTGGTGGTCTACTCGTTGCCGTGACAGTGACACGGGAATTGACGTTCGTTTGGGTGCTTTCGTCCGATTCTCGCTTCGCTCGAGCGTGGCGGACGGGGACGTGACTCGACGACCGCACCCGCTCTGCGCGATAACGGGGGCGGGAGGGCAGTACCATGCCGATCTCGCTCGCCCGTTGGGGCGTCGTCGTGTTCGCGACCCTTCTTCCGGCCGCGCCGGTAGCGTTCGACGCGGCGCCGTCCTCGCCTCGGGCACGCGGCGGGGGGGTCCGGCCGATCTCCATTCCCTTCGAGGAAAACGCGGGCCAGTTCGCCGGCGACGTGCGCTTCTTCGCGCACGGCGATCGGGCGTCGCTCGTTCTGCGCGACGAGGGGGCGACCCTCTCCGTGCGGGCGGGACCGACGGTCCTTGCCCTGTCGGTGGCGGGCGGCCACCCCGTCTCGCCGCGCGCGGAGGAGGCGCTGCCGTCCTACAGTAACTACTTCCTGGGCCGAGATCCGGCGCGCTATCGGACCCACGTCCGCCACTTCGCTCGCGTCGTCTACCCGTCGGTGCGCGACGGGATAGACCTCGTCTATCACGCCGAAAGGGGGGCGCTCGAGTACGACTTCGTCGTCGCGCCGGGCGGGCGTCCCGAAGAGGCCGTGCTCGAGGTGAGCGGGGCGGCAGGCCTGTCGCTGAACGACGCCGGGGATCTCGTCGTGCGCACGGCGTCCGGCGCCGTCGTGCAGTCCGCGCCCCGCGTCTATCAACGCGACGGTGACCGAGAGGTCAACGTCCCGGCTCGCTACCGCGTCGTCGCCCCGACGCGGGTGGGCTTCGAGGTGGCCCGCTACGATCGCTCGCGCCCGCTCGTCATCGATCCGGTGCTGGCCTTCGCGACCTACCTCGGCGGCGCCACGGGCGCGATCTCGTCGTCGGCGCCGGGAGCAATCGCCGTGGACGCCAGCGGCGACGTGTTCGTCACGGGAATGACGACGGCGGACGACTTCCCGACGACCGCCAACGCACTCACCGGCTCGATCAACGTGTCGATGAACCCGGGCAGCGTCCCCGAGGACGCGTTCGTCACCAAGCTCGGGGGGTCCGGTACGACGCTCGTTTTTTCGACGTACTTGGGCGGGACGTCCTCGGACCTCGGGTCCGGAATCGCCGTCGACAAGACGGGCAACGTCTACGTGACCGGAACGACTTCGTCCGGCGACTTTCCGCTGAAGAACGCGCTGTTCACGTCGCTCCCGGGAAAGGCGGGCGCCTCGGCGGGGTTCGTCACCGAGCTCTCGCCCGACGGCTCGGGGCTCGTCTACTCCACGTTGCTCCTCGGCGGTATCGTCGGCAACGCCATCGCGGTCGACGGCGCCCAGAACGCGTACGTGGCGGGCACCGGCGGCAACGACGCGGTCGTGGTGAAGCTCGCGACCGGGGGGTCCAAGCTCGCCTACACGTTTTCACTGAAAGGAAGCTCCTCCACCCCGGGCGTCGCCACCTCGACGTCCGCGGCGGGTATCGCGGTCGACGGCATGGGAAACGCTTACGTGGTCGGACGAACGTCGTCCCCGGACTTTCCGGTCGCGAATGGCCTCTCCGCCAAGCTCTCGGGATCGAGCGACGCCTTCGTCGCGAAGATCGATCCCATGGGGGCCACGACGCCGTACGCCACGTTCCTCGGCGGTGGCGGTGACGAGCAGGGCACGGCGATCGCCGTCGATGGGAAGGGCAACGCGTTCGTGACCGGCTCGACGGGGTCGTCCGATTTTCCGACCAAGGGGGCCGTGGACGGAGCGCTCGCCGCAGGTGACGCGAGCAACGGGTCGAACACGGACGCGTTCGTCGCGGAGCTCGACCCGTCGGGGTCGGCCCTCGTCTACGCGACCTACCTCGGCGGGACCGCCGAGGACGTAGGGACCGGAGTCGCGATCGACGGATCGGGCAACGCTTACGTGACGGGCTGGACCCGCTCGTTCGACTTCCCGACCAAGAACGCGCTCTTCCCCGGTCTGATGCAGGGGGACGAGGCTCCCCCCCAAAGCGACGTCTTCGTTGCGGAGCTGGCCACGGGCGGTGCGTCGCTCGTCTACTCGTCGTACATCGGTGGTTCGAGCGACGACGTGGCCACGGGCATCGCCGTGGACGAATCGTCGACCGCGTACGTGACGGGGTACTCGGCGTCGCTCGACTTTCCGACACGCAGGGCCGTGAGGGACATGTCGACGACGACCGGCGGCGACGCCGATTCGTCGTTCGTCCTGGGCCTCGGGACGCCGGCGCCGCCGCGAGCACCTGCCCCTTCATCGGGCGGCTGCGGGTGCCGCGTCGGGCGCGTCGATTCGTCGAACACACGCGCCGGCGTGCTGGGAGCCGTCCTTGCGACGCTCATGTTCGCTCGGCGAAGGCGCACCCTTCCGTCATTCTGAGCGAAGCGAAGGATCTCAGGGTCTCCGCAGGCTCGAACAAGGCGAGAGAGCGGACTGAAATTAGACTAGGATCCGCCGCCGCATGCTCTCTTCCAGCCGGCTCTGCGCCTTCGTGCCGACGCGCGACACCGCGCGCGCCCGCGCCTTCTACGAGGGCGTCCTCGGCCTTCGGGTCGTCGATCACGACGATTTCGCGCTCACCGTGGAAGCCGGGACGACGCCCGTGAGGATCACCCAGGTAGGCGCTTTCTCACCGGCGCCATTCACCGTGCTAGGCTGGGAGGTCGACGACGTAGACGCGACGATCGGACAACTGAAGTCGCGCGGCGTCACGTTCGAGCGCTTCGCGGGAATGGATCAAGACGCCCAGGGGGTGTGGAAGGCCCCGGGCGGGGCGCGGATCGCCTGGTTCAAGGACGTAGACGGCAACGTCCTGTCGATCGTCCAGCCGGCCGCGCCATGAACGACGCGGCGCGCATCGTCGTCGACGCGCTCCGCCTGACGCCCCACCCGGAGGGCGGATTTTACAGAGAAACGTTTCGCGCGACGGCCCTCGTATCTACCGCCTACGGAGAGCGATCCGCTTCGACGGCGATTTACTTCCTGCTCCCCGGCGGGGACATCTCGGCGCTGCATCGCGTTCGGTCGGACGAGGTGTGGCATCACTACGCGGGCGACCCGGTCGAGGTTCATACAGTGACGGAGGCCGGCATCCACACGGTGGAGGTCCTCGGCTCCGACGTGACCGCGGGCCAGCAGCCCCAGTTCGTCGTACCGGGTGGGGTCTGGCAGGCAGCCGTCACGCGCGGATCGGGCTTCGCGCTGTGTGGATGCACCGTCGCCCCCGGCTTCGACTTCGCGGACTTCGAGATGCCGTCGCGGGCGGCGCTGTTGGCGAGGTACCCGGCGCTGCGGGGGGTCCTCGAGCGCGTCACGCGCGCCGAAGCGGGGTGATGCACCCTATGGTGAGCGTTACTTTGGACTCACCACATTACCGCGTGGGGTCGAACGGCGGGCGCGACGAGAGCGGCGCCAGCGGCACGGTGGACGACGAGCTCCGGCGCGAGGGCGGGATGTGCAGCCGGACGCGCTCGATCGCCTCGACGATGAGCTTCCGCGCCTCGTCGGCGCCGCCCCAGCCGACGACGCGCACCCACTTGCCCGGCTCGAGGTCCTTGTAGTGCTCGAAGAAGTGCTCGATCTGCTTGAGGGTGATCGCGGGAAGATCGTCCACGCTCTCGATCGTCTCGTACCGGCGCGTGAGGCGCGGGGCCGGCACGGCGATGATCTTTTCGTCGCCTCCCGCCTCGTCCTGCATCTTGAGCACCCCCACGGGCCGGACCGCGATGACGGCGCCCGGCACGATGCCCCTTTGGTTGGCGATGAGCACGTCGCAAGGGTCGCCATCGTCGGAGAGCGTGTGCGGAATGAACCCATAGTTTCCGGGGTACCGCATGGCGGTGTAGAGGAAGCGGTCCACGACGAGCGTGCCGGCCGCCTTGTCCATCTCGTACTTGATCGGCTCCCCGCCGACGGGGACCTCCACGATGACGTTGACTTCGCGCGGGGGGTCGCGGCCGATGGGGATCGCGTCGATGCGCAACGGGGCTCTCCTTGTCGGGTGTGTCGTCCGAACTCTCGCTTCGCTCGAGCGTGCGGACTTCTTGTCGGGTGTGTCGTCCGAACTCTCGCTTCGCTCGAGCGTGCGGACTGCTTGCGTACCGAGTGTAGCTAGTCGCCCCGGGGCAGCGAGAGCTCCGGCAACTTGTCGTCGAGGATCCCCCTCATGCGGGCCTCCACGTCCTTCTTCGTCTTCGAGTGGGTGAGGATCCAGAAGCGCTCTTCCACGATGGCCCGAAGGACCTTGTTGGCGACGACCTCCGGCGGAATGCCGGCCGCGACCGCGGCCCGGGTCATCGACTCGACCATCTCCTCTTGGGGCGTGCGAGCGCGGCTTTCTTGCGCCAGCGACGCCGGCCGGTTGCGCGCCGAGTCGGCGATCCGCGTCCTGACCCACGCGGGGCAGAGCACGCTCACCTTCACCCCGCCCGCCGCACCGAGCACGAGGTCATGGTGGAGGCACTCGCTGATGGCCACGACGGCGTGCTTGGTCGCGCAGTACGCCGCCATCCCGGGGGCGGTGACAAGGCCCGCGATGGACGCCGTGTTGACCACGTGCCCTTCGCCCTGGTCGACCAGGCGCGGCACGAACGCGCGGATGCCATGGATGACGCCCCAGAGGTTGACCCCGAGCACCCAGTCCCAGTCTCTCTGCGTGACCTTCCAGGCTGGCCCGCCGGAGCCGATGCCGGCGTTGTTGCAGACGACGTGGGCGGTGCCGAACGTCGCGAACGTCTGCTTGGCCAGCTCGTCTACTTGATCGGCCTGCGACACGTCCGTACGAACTGCGAGCGTGGGCGTCCCGCCCTGGGCGATCGCGGTCCGCGCCTCGGCAAGAGCGGACTCCTCGACGTCGGCGAGGACGACCTTCATCCCCTCGCGCGCGAAGCGCTCGGCCATGGCGCGCCCGATGCCGCTGGCCGCACCCGTCACCACGACGACCTTTCCCTTCAGCTCTCGCATCGTGAATCCTCCAGGGCCATCCTTATACCGCTCTCAGGCCGCGCAGACGAAGTCCGGCCCCTCCTCGAACCCCATCGCCACGAGCTTGGCGCGTATCAGGGCTCGGGCCCCGCGGGCGCCCACGCCGACGAGGACCGTGTGCTCGCCCGCGCGGAGCGCTTGCGGGCCCACGATGGCCGCGCCCCGGGCGGTCCGCCCGACCTTCCGCGGATCGATGTCGACGAAGAGATCCGTGCGCACGCCGTGGACCTCGAGCGCGCGGGCGAGGCGGCGGCCGGTCGGTCCCGCCCCCCAGATGGCGAGGGGCCGCGCGGCCCGGACGACCCGGGGCGCGAGGTAGTGCGCGCGCGCCTCGGTGAAGCGGGTCAACGCATATCGCGGATCGGCAAACGTGGCTCGCCCGTCGATGTGGCGCCAGACGAGCAGCACCTCCGGCACCTTGGCGAGCCGCCACCCCGCAGCGTCGAGCCTGAGCCAGAGGTCGTAGTCCTCGGCCCAGGGCCGGTCCTGCCATCCGCCCGCGATCTCGAGCGCCGCGCGCCGCAGCGCGGTCGACGGGTGGCAGAGGGGGGATTCGACGAAGATCTCTCGCGCGTGGTCTTCGGGAGTGACGATGCCGTTCTGCCAATCGACGTACACCCGCAGCCCCTCGCCGTAGGTCCCTTCGAGACCCACGCGAACGCCCACCGCGCCGAGGCGCGGATCGCCCTGCAGGGCTGCGACCTGCCGCGCGAGACGACCCGGGAGCGATACGTCGTCGGCGTCCATTCGGGCGATCACGTCGCCCCGGGCGTGCGCGAGCCCGGTTCGCAGCGCGGCAACGATGCCGCGCCCTGCGGCGGGCACGATCGACACGCGCGGGTCCCTCGCGCCGAGGGCGCGCACCCTGTGGGACCCGTCGTCGCGGGAGTCGTCGTCGATCGCGACGAGCTCGAGGTCGACCTCGTCCTGCGCAAGGATGCTGCGAGCGGCCTCCTCCACCGTCGCGGCCGCATCGCGGAACGGCATGAGGACGGAGACGAGGGGCCCAGTCCGCAGGCGCGAGCGAAGCGAGAGTTCGGACGACATGCCCAACTCGTGCCTATCCTCGTCTCATGCCGTCGATCGCGTCCTGCAGGCGCGCGAGGCCCTCGGCCAGACGCGGCGTGGGCACCGAAGTGAAGCAGAGGCGCGCCCACGAGGCGAACGCCTCGCCGAAACCGCTTCCCGGGGCCACGAGAACGCCCCGGTCGATCGCGCGCTCGAGCAAGTCCTTGAGGGGCCGCCCGTCCAGGATCTCGGCGAAGTCGGCGAACACGTAGCTTCCCCCCTCCGGGACCAGGACACGCGCCCCGCACGCTGAGAGCGACGACACGGCTTGGTCGCGGGCGGCCCGGTACTCGCGGCGCGCGTCGTCGATCCAGGTCGTCGGTGCGCGGAGGGCGGCACACGCGACGCGCTGGGCTGCGACCGGCGGGTGAAAGACGGTGTGCGTCGCCACTCTGCGGGCGACGGCGACGACCCGCTCCGGGGCCACGAGGAACCCGATCCGCGCCCCCGCGAGCGCATGGCTCTTCGACAGCGAGTACGCCCCCAACGTGCGCTCGGCCATTCCATCGAGGAGCGCGGGCGAGACGTGGTCGCCCTCGTAGACGTAGTCCAGGTAGACTTCGTCCGAGAGGACCCACAAGTCCCGCGCAATGGCGACGCGGGCGATGCTCGCCAGCTGCGGACGGCTGAGGACCTTGCCGTCGGGGTTGTTCGGCGTAATGAGATATAGGGCGCGAGTGCGCGGCGTGATCGACGCCTCGAGGATCGGCCCCGGGTCGAGCCCGGGATCGGCGTAGAGCCTCGGGGTCAACGGCACCTCCACGGGGACCCCACCCGCTGCCCGCACGATGCCGACCGCAAGGGGCCAGTAAGGGGCTACGACGAGCACCTCGTCGCCAGCGTCGAGCACGGCCCGCAGCCCGCAGAAGATGGCATGCGTCGCGCCGCCACCGACGAGCACCTGCCGCGCCGGGTCCACCGCCGAATGGACGACGCCCTGCGAGACCAAGCGCGCCGCGAACGCCTCGCGCAGCGCCTCCAGCCCGCCGACCGCGCCGTAGCGATAAAGGGCCGCGTCGAACGTTGCGTCCTCGATCCGAGCGAACCTCGCGTCGATCGGCGGGCTCCGGTGCGTGTCCCCGATGTGCAGCTCGACCAGATCACCGCCGGCCCGAGCGCGCGCCCCGATGCGCGGGGCGAGGTCCGCGAAGACGCTCGCCTGGATCCTCGACGCCGACCGCGAGAGCGCCGGGGGCATCGCCCGCCGAGCTCAGAGACCGAACTGGACGCCGATTTCCGGAGCGAAGCCGGGCAGGAGGCCCGCCGACCCCCCGAACGCCGCCTGGAACTTCAGGAGGCCGAGGATCGCCACGCGATTGCTGACCGCATAGCGAGCCCCGCCCCCGGCGGCGAAGAAGACGGGCCCCGCCGTGAGCCACGCGTTGAAGGGAACGCCCGGCGCCGTGAGCATGTCGGTGGTGCGAAAGACGGTGACGGGCACGAAC
>DATGJA010000652.1:0-11342 GCA_035295445.1 Polyangiaceae bacterium
GGCCCCCACGGCGTAGCGGGTACACGCCGGGAGAGGGCGGGCACCGCCGACGCGCCGAAGCCGAGGGTCGGCCGCCCGGCCGATCGCCGATTTCCATTCGCCCCTCGCGGGCGCGGGCGTCGCTGCCGCGATGGCGACGTAGCGCCTCTCGTAGCGGCCCTCCTGGCGGGCCCTGGCGAGCCGTCGCGCCGCGGCCGCCGTGAGCGCGAAGACGACTACGCCGCTCACGTCGCGATCGAGCCGGGACGTCGGGTGCAAGCGCGTTTGGGGGACGCCGAGCGCGACCGCCGTGAGCGCGACGAGGGCGTGCCCGGCGCCCGAGTGGTCCGCGATCGTAGGAACGCCGGCCGCCTTGTCGACCGCGACGAGATCGTCGGCGCGAAAGAGGACCCGCGCCGCCTCGACGCGAGCGGGCGAGGGGGCGATCTCGACGACGTCCCCTTCGCGGACCCGCTCGTCGCGTTTCCGCGCCCGCCGGCGGCCGACGAAGACTCGTCCCTGGTCGATCGCATCCGGATCGGCCCCCGCGCGCGCGAGCGCGTCGCCCAGGGTGGGCCCATGACCACGAAGCACGACCCAACGCACGCCGCTCTCCCTATCGTCGCGCGCGCTCGACGGTCCCGCGGTCGCCGTCGACCCTCAACATGTCGCCGGTGCGTATCACGCGCGTGGCTCCCGCGAGGTTGACCACGGTGGGGACGCCGAACTCCCGCGCGACGATCGCGGCGTGCGACAGGGGACCGCCGAGCTCCGTCACAACGCCGGCAGCGACGAGAAAGAGCGGCGTCCATCCCACGTCGGAGGTGTGCACGACCAGGATCTCGCCGGGCTGCAACGAGTCCATCTCGTCCTCGTGCAAGATGACCCGAGCTCTCGCTTCGACCACTCCAGCGCTGGCAGGAAGTCCCCTCAAGACGTCCCCGCCGGAGGGGGGCAGCACCACCGGGGGCGGGGCGCCCACGAAGGTCGCCGGAGGATCCGGACGTGCTTGATCGCGCGCGAACTCAGCCCGCCTCGATCGTACCAGGGCCGCGGCATCCGTGCGCGTGGCGCGCAGAGCCGCCACGACCTCGTCGATCCCCAAGAAGAAGACACCGCGCGCCGACGCGAGCGGCGAACCCGCTCGTACGAGCGCATCCCAGTCGGCCAAAAGGTCGGGGTCGCGCCGGAGCAAGCGACGGTCCGCGTCCAAGGCAGCCTCGCGCAACATGCCCAGCACGCGCGTCACCCACGCTCGCATGCGCTCGCGAAGCCTCGCCGCACGCTGTGAGCGGGCAATGAGATGACGCACTACCGTCTGCTCGACGATGTTGAGTAGGGGAACCAGGCGTCCCATCTCCGTGTCGGCCTGAGCCTTGCCGCGTGCCAGGGCCCGCTCGACGTGCTCGGCGTTCGTGCGCAGGGCGGCGCGGAGCATCCTGAGCACGGGGCGCGGATCCTCTTTCCATCGCGGCGTCGCGAGCTCGGCCTCGCGCACCGCGCGCTCCCCGTACAGCTCGAGGAAACTCTGCAGCGCGCGCCGCGTAGCGCCCTCGGGGAGCGCGTCGACGCCCGTCGTGGATTCCCGCTCGATGACGGCGCGAGCGTCCGGCTCGCGACGCGCGAGCGCCGCGACGTGCATGATGCCGATGCCAGGACGCGCGCTTTCGAGGTCCCGGATTCCGCTCGTCAACGACTGCGCGAGCCTTTCCGCATCCAGGGGCGCGACGCGCTCGAGGACCATTCGCAGGGCGAGGTGGGCGCCGAGCGCGGTCGAGGCGCACGTCAACATGACCGTACCGGTCCGCTCCAAGAGCGCCTGAATGTCGCGCAGTCTCCGGGCCACGCCCTCGTCCGGCAAGATCGCCAGGTCGAGGGCGCTCTGCGCGCGCCATTGCTTCTCGGCGAAGGCCTCGAACGCCTTCACTTGCTCGTCGAGGCCGAGCTGCTCGCGGAGCAAGCGCGACGCGGTGAGCGGCAGCCGAACGTAGAACCCGCGACGACTGATGTCCTTCACTTGCGTCTCGAGCTGATCGCCGCCACCGCCGCCCCCGAGATCGACCAGCGTGCGGGGGTCGAGAAACGGTACCTGCGCGGCGATCCGCATGAAGTGCGTCAGGTTCAGGTAGAAGCGGCCGTGAACGTTTCCCACGAGCCGCGCATGCTTGGGAACGCGACAGCCCAACGCGGCAAACGCGCTGCGAAATCCCGCCTCGCTGAAGGCGCCCGCGACCGACCACGTGAACGGCGTCGCGACCCCCGGCAGAGCCTCGCCGACGTTGACGCTGCTCCACACGGTCTCTGCGTCTCCCCCCTCGGGGAAACCCTGACCGGAAACCGGCCTCGCCTGGACCACCCAGGTGCGCGCGTCGTCGCACGCGAACTCGACGTCCCATGCGGAACCGTCCAGCTTTTCGAGGCGCGCCGCAATCTCGGCGAGCTGAACGATGTGGTCCCGGTCTAGCGCCGCATCGTCGGGCCGGTCGACGGCGACCTCTTCGATGCCGGTGGGACCCACGACCGTCGCCTTGCCCTTGTGGGCGATGACCGAGTCGATGAGGCGACCTCGGGCGTCGATGCGGAGGACGTCCGGCGTGGTCATCCCGTTGGCGACCGGTGCGCCGAGGCCGAATCCTACGTTCACGATGCGCTCTTCGTGACCGTCGCGCGAACCGGGCGCGCGCGTGAACAGGACCCCGCCGGCGCGCGCGACCACCATCACCTGGATGACGAGCGCCATCCCGACGTCGCGCACCCCGTGCGCAGCGAGATAGGCGAGGGCGCGACCGCTCGCGATCGACGCCCACACTTTGCGAACGGCCGCCGCGAGTGCGTCCGGGCTGCGCACCCCAAGCACCGTCTCCGCGAGCCCCGCCATGGAGGCGAGGGCGCGGTCCTCGCAGGTTGCGCTCGACCGGACGGCCAGGCCCCACGGGGCGCCCTCGCCGACCTGATACCAGAGGTCGACCAGCTCCTCCTTGAGGCCCTTCGGGAAGGGAGCTGCGAGGATGAGTTCCCGCGCTTCGGCTGCGCGGCCATAGCCGGTCTTGCCCGCCGCTGCCCGCAGGAGCGCTCGCGGCTCGCACCCCGGCGGAAGCTCGCGAATGGTCTGTGTGAATGCCCCGACCGGAACCACGTACGCCTCCGGCACCTCGAATCCATGACGGACGAGCCAGGCGAGGCGCGCCGCCTTTCCCCCGACCACGCGGGGATCGTCCCCCCCGCGCCGTTGAGCGAGCGCGTCGAGGGGTACGAGCCACGCGGCCGCCGCCTTGGGCTGGGCGAAGCCTGAGGTCATTCGCGCGATGGTAATCGGCGGGGTCGGTCAGTCGACCGACTTGTAAGCGCGGCCGACGAGCTCGACCTTCGTCTTGTCCTGCAACAGCATCGGCTCGCCCACGTCTTGGTCGATGGTCACGAGCGACGCTCCCATCGCCGCCGCCTTGTTTCGAAGTTGGTTCTTGGCCGCGGTCTGGGCCTTGTCAGGGTCGTTCGCGGCAGCGGCGGCCCGGACCTCACCAATGAGCTTGTAGGTATTTGGGCTGGGGGGCTCCATGGCAAACTCGACGTTCTCGGCACCCGGTTCGAGTGGAACGTGTTCCGGCAGCGCCTGCGCGCACGAGAGGACAAGGGCGGCGACGGCGACACACGCAAACAACGCTTTCATCGACGTCATGTTACCGCGCGCCGCCGGCCGGGGCGCATTTCCATCACCTTGCGAGTCAGCCCCGAGCCAGCATCCGGTCGTGCCAGAAGAGAAGCTCGATCGAACCTGGCCCGCGGTTGAAGACGTAGTCGTGAGGACCAGGCACGTCTCCGAAATCATGCGCGACTCCGGCGGCGGACCAGGCCCGCGAGACGCTGAGGATCGCCTCCCGGAAGTAATCTTCGCGGCTCGTGAGGAGACGAAGCTTGAGGGCCGGGCGACGCGCGCGCGCCGCGAGCGCGAGGGTAGTCCAGTCGGCGCCCTGACCGCTGCCGAAGGCCGGCTGGATGCCGCCTACGGCGCCGAAGGTGTCCGGCGCCGTCAGGCCGATGCGAAGGGCGACCACTCCGCCGAGCGAAACCCCGTCGAGCCCTGTCGACTCCGGACGAGCCAGCGCGGGCGTTTCGGCGCGCACCTTGGGTAAGAGTACCTCCGTCACGAAACGAGCGTACGGCGCGATATCGCCCGTCGACGCCGGATGCACGTCAGGCAGCCAGGGGCAGACGACGATGAGGCCTCCGAAGGGCCGCCGCGCAAGCGCGCCATTGATCTCTGCCATCCGAGCAGGATCCGCCAGGCCCTCGAAATCGGCCGCGACGAGGGGTGGCGCGCGCATGCGGTCGAATGCGCGCACCAGCGCGTAGTCGCGCGGCCAACCCAGCGCTCCTTCGGCCGGCGGCTTGAGCGCTTCCCCCCGGCCGTGCAACGCAACGAGAACCGGAAACCGTGCGTCGGACCCACCCCACGTCGGCACGACCACGGTCGCCCGGGCCTGGCCCCAGGACTGGGCGCCGAGATCCCATTCCAAGAGGCGCACGTTCGTCGAAGTGGGGGTGGGCGTGGATCCAGACGCGCGCTCACTCCGGCAGCACACCAGCGTGGCGGCCGCACCGAGGATCGCGGCGCGACGCCCCACGCCCTGGCCCCCCACGTCAATCCTCGTCGGTCGCTCGGGCCACTCGGCCGGTGCTCGTCTTTACGAGATCCACGAGCGTCGGGTCGGTTGCGAGGCGATCGCGCAGCGCCCGACGAACCGCTTCGAGTTGCGTCGGAGACATCGGTCCGAGGTGGGCCGATGCCTCGTCTACCTTGAGATCGAGATAGCCCTCGAACGACACGCTCCCGCTGCGGAGGCGGTCGAGCGCCGACGGGTCTCCTTGAACCGAAGGCACCTGTACCGTCGGCGCAGCGGGCCGAAACGGCTCTGCGGCGTCGGTCCTGCGAAGCGTGGCCGGATCTGCCGCGGGCTCCCCGGCGATGCCTGCGGGCCCTTTTTTGCCGATGGGATCGATGGCCATGTCCGGACTCCCACAAAGGGTACTCGCAAACGACGACGCGGCCTATCGGTACCCTCAGTGGATGTTGCCGATCGCGGCCTTCGCGGTGCTGTGCTCCACCTCGAGCACGTTCGACAGGGCCGTGAAGGTCCGGTTTTGGGCGTTCACCTCCTCCTGCACCTGTAAGTAGTAAAGGTTCATCTGCTCGGCTTGGGCCATCGACCCCTCGATCCCCCCGTCCGCGGGGACGCCACCCGACGACGGATTCGTCGCGAGGACCGATGAGCTTGCGCCCCCAGGTCCCTCTGGCGCCGCGCCGGTGGGGGGAAGCGGGGCGCCCGTCCCGCCCACAGCCACGGTCGCCGAAGCCGTGGTGGATAGCCCCGGTCCGCGCAGCGCGACCGCCATCAGCGGAGCGCCCGGCAGCGTGCGGACAGCGGCTTGGGCCCCGGTGACCAGCGCTCGCGCGCCACCGGCGAGCACCTCCGCAAATTGAACTCGGGTGGGGATCGCGGTGGGGCGGGGCGCAGTAGGAACCGCAACGACGTCAGAGCGAATGGTGCCAACGGTGGTCTCCATGGGGGTGCCTCGCGAAGACGAATGGGGAACGGATCAGCGTCCCCTGTACTTCCCCCATCGGCCGGGTAGCGGCGGTGTTGCTTCAATTCGAGCCCCAAGATACGGCGGCGCGGCGGACCCTGTGGCTGGCGCCGGAAACGCCCACGTCGTCGAAGAAAACCGCGTCGGGCGTCAGCGCGAGCCCTACTTCGAACGACGGCGGGGCGTCCAGGTCCACCAGAGGCCACGGCGCTCCTTGCCCATTCGGCCCGAGGATGACTGCGTCGAGCGTGACGCAATCTGCGGCCGAGTGCGCGACGATGGCCCGAGCCCCCTCCCCGGCCGGGACCAGCGCAAGCGTGATGGGGCGGCCGCCGTCCTCCTCGCCGGAGAGCCGCAGCCTCGCGGGCGCTCCTACGACATGAACGGAAGAGTCGACGCGGGCGACGAGCGTCGTCGCCAAGGCGTGAACCCGGGGATGTTGCTCCGGGGGCGTGCCCGCGCCTTCGAGTCCGGGCGGGGCGTCCTCGATCCAGGCGATGAGCGCACCCCCGTCGGGCGTCGGGGCGATTTGCGGCGAGCGCGAATGGGCCGCCGTCGAGAGGACGCGGGTCTCCTCTCCGAGTCTCTTCGCGTCGCGCGCGCGCAGCGTCGTTACGAAGATGTCTCCGAGCCCCTCGCGAAGGCTGTCGCGGGAGTCGCTCCAGGCCAGCCACACGACGTCTCCCCGCACGGCGACGGCCACGTCGGCCGCGCCCGCGACGCTTGTCACGCGCTGGGTAGGCCCCTTTCGGTGGAGGTCGTGGTCGAGTTTCGCGGCATAGACTTGCCCGTTGCCGTCTCGCGCTTCGACCCACGCGACCAGCCACCCGTCGCCCGCCCAGGCAATCGCCACGCTGCTCGGGTCGCCCTTCGCGTCGACCTCCACCTCTTCGCCGCGGCCGCGCTGGCGATCGATCCGAGCGACATGAACGCGGGCCGCGCCGTCGTCATGACGCTTGACCCATGCGACGGCCGCACCGTCGGAGGGGGAGCCCGACGACGCCACCGACACACCGCCGGTCGCGGCCGCCCGAGACGTGAGCGTCCACGGCGGGGCAAGGGCGCGCGCCTGAGCGTCGATGACGCGCACCGAAAGCGCTCCTCCCGCGTGGGCCTTGGTGCGGTCGCGATCCAAGGGCCCGTCCACCGTGAGCGCGGCGAGGATGGTCGCATCGCCGAGGCGCGCGGCGCTCAGGTCGATGAACGGAGCTCCCGACGCCACCGTCGCGACGCCCGTGGCTCGCGGCGCGTCGGGCGGAGACGGCGCGAGCGCCGGCGTCACGAACGGCGAAGTGCGGTCGACCAGCTGAACCGAAAAGAAGGGGGTCGGGGTGCTGGGCGCCGCGGCGAGCGCGGTGCACCGTGTCGGCTGACACAGCAACCCCCAGGCGAGCGCCGCGGGATCGTTGTCCTCGCCCACGAGAAGGGGCTCGGCCTGTACGGGGTCGAGGCGCTCATCGAGCCTCACGAACGTCGGGGCGACGGGCCCGGCGCAAGAACCGGGAGCCATCCGGGTTCGGCAGACGCGCGCAGGCGCGATCAGGGCGAAGCCGGACCCTTCGGCCACGAAGTCGGGTCGGCCTGCGGGTGCTACACGAAGGGCGGTCACGGAATGCGCAGCCAAATCGGCGTCTTCGCCCACCGAGGCGAGGTGCAACGTGCGGTCGACGCGCGCACGAGCATGGGGCTCTTCCCACGCGAGGGCCGCTCCTCCCGCGCCTCCCGCCAGGGCGACCAGAACGGAGCCGCCCACCGTGTCCATGGCGACCCTCGGCCCTTCGACACGCCCGGTCGGGTCGACCGTCGCCAGGACGACCTGCGCGTCTTCCCCGGTGCGATCGGTCCAGCCGAGGAGCCACCGTCCGCGCCAAGGCACCACGTCGATGTCGCTGCTCACGGTGGGGCGCGTGGTCACTGCCAACGGACTGCCCACGGGGCGTCCGAGGGCGTCGAGGCGAAGCCAGGAGAGGGTGCCCGCCACGCCGGGGCTGTCGGGGACCAGCGCAAGGCCGACGCCGTCCCCGGCCGGCACCGCTTCCCAGCGCCTCATGTTGCGAGCGACGCGGACGGGCATGCCGACGGGCTGACCGTCGGAGGTCACGACGGCCGCCAGGACGTTGGCGGGACCGGCCGTCGTTTCTTCCGTCCACAAACACACGGCGGTTTGACCTGTGCTCACGACCTTGCTCCACCCGATGTGGTCGCTCGTTCGTTGAAGGTCAGACGGCAGCCCCCTCGGGCTGCCATCGGGCGCAAGCCCTTGGACGGTGACCGATTCCCCGCGGTCGAGCAGGGCCGTCCATAGGAGCAGCCAGCCTTCCTTCGCGCCTCCGGCCGCTTGAAGGACGAGTCCCGTCGGCTCCCGCGGCAACGTGGCGACTGCCCTCGGGGCGCGGAGCGGACTCCCGTCATCGGCAAGGGGAACGACGATCAGCTTCTGAACGGCTGAGCCTTCCTCGGGGCCGACCCAGGCAGCGAGCTTTCCGGATGGGGACGACGCGACGAACGGTCCGATGGACCGCCCGACGACGTTCCCCACGTAGTGGGAGCGTGCGGGCGCGAGCGCGCGCCGAGTCGATTCGTCCGGCACGAGCGCCCTCGTGGGAACGAGCGGTGCGGCAGGCGCGGCGGCGACCTTCGCGTGGCCGGCGCAGGCGGCGATGGCGAGCAGGCCGCAGCTCAAGCCGGCCCCGAAGTGCGCCCTCATCGGTAGACAGCCGTGTCCTTGAACGTTTGACGTACGGCGATCACCCCCGAATGGCTGCGCGGGAAGATGGCCGTCCGCAAGACCTGGATCATGCAGTCCTTCATCGCCGAGAAAAGCGGATGCTTGCCATCGGCGCTCGCAACACCGAGGAGGTGGCCTTCTTGATCGATGCCGATCTCGACGGCGATGGTCTGGTGGGCGGCGCCCGCCTCGGCTCGAAACGTCTCGACGCATCGCCACAGCTTTTCGACGCGCGTTTCGATTTGGTCCTCGATGATTCGTTGCGCCTCCGCGGGCGAGGCCGCAAACGGGTGCTCCGGCGGGGCCGGGGCGGCATCGACGACGGCCACGCTGGCGTCGGGGCGAACAGCGGCGTCATCGTGGACCCCGTCGACGCGGGCGGGAGCGCCCGCACAACCAGCGCCGACTTCGATCAGAACAAGCAGCGCACTCCGAATCATCCCGCCGGCCACGCGGGGGAGGATATCGCGGGGCCGCCCACGATCGCCTTCTCTTCGCGCAGAGGAGCAGCCCGACGCTAGGCGCGAAGTAGCCTCGCGATGTGACGCTTCTCCCACGCGAGCGCGCGCTCGAAGTGACGAAACTGCCGCTCGCGATCCTTGAACTCGGGCGGGTGAAGGTTCACGCGGCCCAGGCCACGACTGCCCGGGATCACGTGGTGGAGCATCTCGTGGTAGACGATGTAGGCAACGAAGTAGCGAGGGACCCAGCGCCGGTCCAGCGCCGGATGTACTCGAATCAGGCGGTCTACGGCGCTGTAGCTTCCGAGCTTGATCGTTCGGCGCGCTTTCGCACGCGTCGTCGGGCCCTTGCCCCAAGTGATGACCGCGTTCACCGAACCCGCGAAGTAGCGACCGTTGAGATCTTCGAAGAGGCGAAGCAAATCGTGGTGTTTGCCGCGACCGACGAGGGGCGCGTTTCGCTTGCGCCGAGCCAGGCGAAAGCCATTGGCGTCGATGTAGTCACCAAGCGCCGCGCTCGCGTCGCGATCCCCCTGCGTCACGTAGCGGACGAGCGCGTCCGCGACCGGCGGCGGCGCGTCCAGGAACATGTGATGCACCCTCGCCAGCAGGATGCCTCGCTGAACTCTGTGAGTGATGATCGAGTGCCGGTTGTCGGTGATGGACAAGATGACCGGCCCGGGGAAAGCGGCACGCAGCCGCCTTTCGAGCGCTTGCCGCGCCCCCTCGTGGACGAAGAGCCTGGGCGCCGCCGAGGGGAATACCAGGCGGAGCTGTGAGCTCACCCGCTCGGGAACTCGGATCGCCGCCGCCACCTGTGCACGGGTCGTCGCCAAGGCCCGGCCCCCGCCCATTCGGGGAGCCCCAGCCCGACTTGCGTAGAGCAGCGGGACGACGTTCCGAGCGCCCATGCGTGGCCTCCACCCCGGGGGTTAGAGGATGGGGGGGGGCGTGTCAAGGAAGCGGTCTAAACATAATTAAATCAAAATGTTGAATGCGAGGGACGTCGCCCCCAGGTGGACCCTCGGACGGGGCTCATGAAAGGGTCGACGCAGGGGTCGGCGCGCTCTTGACGAGAGCCCTCGAAAGGGCCAGGGGGCAGCGCGTCAATCCTCCCCGCGGAGGTCCGGATCCAAGCGCAGCGCCTTCGGGTCGAGGACGAACCGAAGTACCCCTCGGCCCGCGTCGGGCGGGAGCTTGATGGCTACGATCATGGACTTTTCGAACGCTCGGTCGAACGAACCCAAGAGCGTCGACGCCGCCGCGGACATATCCGGCTCGTGTCCCACCAGCATGGCGCGCCGGCGGCCGGCGCGCGCCAGCTCGCGAACGAGGCGAACGACGTCGCCCCCGGGCTGGAGATCGCGAGCGACCTCGACGACGGCGCCATGCTCGCTCGCGCCTGTCTCGATCGCCATGATTTCGGCCGTTTGCACGGCCCGCACGAGCTGGCTGGAGAGGATGTGCAGCGGCGCCTCATCGACCTTGACGAGCGTCTTCGCGACACCGCGTACGCGGCTGCGCCCGGCCGACGTCAACGCCCGGTCCGCGTCGACGCCGCTCGTAGCGCCCTCCTCGGCCGGTCCGTGTCGGATCAGGTAAAGCTTCATGCGAGCAAGATACGCGAGGAGCCTTGCTCGACGTCGGCAAGATGAGCATGCGGACTTGGTTCATGAAGGCTTGATGGACACAGGGGTCGGCTTCTTCGTCGCCGCCTTGTCCTCGGCACCGTTGGACGGGGAGGCCACGACCTGTGGAGTGCGCCGAATCCCGTGCTTTGCGAGGATCAGCGTCTCGATCTTGTCCATCGCGTCCGGATGCTGTTCCAAGAACAGCTTCGCATTTTCGCGACCTTGTCCGATCCGCTCCCCTCCAAATGAAAACCAGGCGCCGCTCTTCTCGACGATGCCGAGGTCGGCCCCGATGTCGACCAAGTCGCCGGAGCGAGAGATCCCCTGGCCGTAGAGGATGTCGAACTCGACCTCTCGGAACGGAGGAGCGAGCTTGTTCTTCACGACCTTCACCCGAGTACGGTTCCCGACGACCGCGGGATCCTTCCCGCTGGCCGCGGCGGCTTCCTTGATGGCGCCGATGCGACGAATGTCGAGGCGAACGCTGGCGTAGAACTTGAGCGCATTGCCGCCCGTCGTCGTCTCCGGGCTGCCGAACATGACGCCGATTTTCATTCGAATTTGGTTAATGAATACGAGCAAGCAATTGGACCGCGCGACCGTCGACGTGAGCTTTCGAAGTGCCTGGCTCATGAGCCGTGCCTGGACACCCACGTGACTGTCGCCCATGTCGCCCTCGATTTCGGCCTTGGGTACGAGGGCGGCGACCGAGTCGATGACGACGAGATCCACCGCGCCGGAGCGTACGAGCATGTCCGCGATCTCGAGCGCCTGCTCGCCGTAGTCGGGCTGACTGACGAGGAGCTCGTCGGTCTTCACGCCGAGCTTGCGGGCGTACATCGGGTCGAGCGCATGCTCCGCGTCGATGAACGCCGCCACGCCACCCGCCTTTTGGATCTGGGCGATGGCGTGAAGGGTGAGGGTGGTTTTGCCGCTCGACTCGGGCCCATAAATCTCGAT
>DATGJA010000653.1:0-10381 GCA_035295445.1 Polyangiaceae bacterium
CTTGGCGCTGCGCAACGGAGTACGATACGAGCCCTCTCTCGATGCGATTCGTCGGGTGCGACCGTGGAGCGCGGGGTGCGCGGAGCGCGGGGTCTCGGGTGCGCCGAGGCGCGCTGGCGGGTCTCGTGATCTCGGCTCTCGTCGAGATGCCCGGATGCGCCGGAGCGTCGTACGCGCCCGGGTCGCTCCTTGCGGAGTCGACGTGCGGTCCCACGGCGCGGGCAACCGCCGCCGTTCGCCGCGTCGGCTGTCTCGACGTTCGCATCGCGCTCGCCTGCAACCCGGCGGTGGCGCCCGAGCGACCGCTCGTCGCATTCAGCTTCGGGAATCGGTGCGGGAGCGCGGCGCGGGTCGACTTCGGCGGCATGCGCGTGACCGCACGCGACGCGGACGGGGCCGCCGTGCCGGTCGCCGCATTCGACCCTCGGAGCGAGATCCATGCGGGAACGCTGGGCGCCGGCGCACAGGGCCGGGAGGTCATCGAATACGACCCGGTGACGCCCTCCGCGCAACAGGCCGGCCGCGTATCGGCCCTATGCTTCGACCTGACGTCTCTCAGCGACGCGGTCGCCGACGTGCCGGTCGCGTGTCTCTCTTTCTCGGAGCGTCCTTGCGTCGCGGGTCGCTGATCGCGGTCGCTGGGGTTGCGGCCCTGCTGGCCGCGACCGCGAGCCGCGCCGCGCTCGCCTGCTGGGAGGTGGCGGACGTCGTGGGCTACCGGCGATGCAGCTCGTTCGGGGAGGGGTGGGACGTCACTCATCGCGCGCCCACACCGCCCCTCTGGGGCCTGAGGCACAGCCCGTTCGCGCGGCACTCGTATCGGCCGGGACGGTTGCTCGGTACCGACCTCGCTTCGAGCGGATCTCGGCGCATCGGATGCGTCGACGTTCGCGTCGCATGGGCGGTCGATGCGCGCGTTCCAGCGAGCTCGATCGTGCTCGTCATGACGTTCGGGAACGCGTGCGACGGCGCCGTGCCCGTTGCGTTCGGCAACGTTCGGGTCAACGAGCGGCTGGCGGACGGCACGCAGGTCCCTCTCTCGCTCTACGATCCGGCGTCGGAGGTCCACCGCGCGGTCGTCGACGGGCGCGACGAGGCGCGCGAGAGCTTCGAGTTCGACGGCGCCGATCGCAGGCGCGGCGCCCCCGCGTCCGTGTGCGTGGATCTGAGCGGCCTCGGTGGCGGCGGGCCGACCGAGGACGCGGTCGGGCCCGTGTGCCTGACGCGCGCGGCGGAGCCGGTGGACGAGCACGAGGTGATCGGCCATAACTGGCATTTCCCTTTCGGCGCCGGGTGGGACCTGCCGGCGTTCTATTTTTTCGCCGAGATCGGCGCGTTCGGCCGCCCGTCCGGGCTCGGCGACGACACGCTCCACGGCGAGACGTCCGCCGGACAAAAGTATGCGTTCGGCGGCTCTCCGTACGCGCGGGTCATGTCCTGGGGCTCGGACTACCGACTGGGTCTGCGCGTCGCCGGGCCGCTCTACGCTGGGCTGACCTGGCGCTTCGCCGCCGCAGAGCTCCCGTCGGAGTCGCCGCTCGCGGCCTCGAACGGGGCGTCGGTCGTGACCGATCGCTCGTTCGTCAACCTCGGCGCCGGAGGATTTCTAGGCGCCCTCGTCCGCCGCATCGAAGGCGTACGGTTGCGCGCGGACGTCACGGCCGGCGTGCAAGGCGATCTCGTCGGCGTTCGTCAGCCCCCCGGCAACTGCCTCGCGGGGCCGCGCTGTCCGGCGGACGCCGTTCGGCCGATCGTCGAGCCACGCGTTGCGCTCGAGGCTTGGCTCAATCCGTGGTGGTCGCTCAGCGCTTGGATCGCGGACGACGTGCTGCGTCCGGCGGCGCCGGCCGTGGGCCTGTCCTTCGCGTTCCACCTCCGCAGCTACGATGGGGCCCCGTGAGACCGTCGACCCTGTGTCTGGTCGGCGCGTCGCTTTTCATAGCCGCTCCCGCGCGGGGGTCCAACGGGCCCCCCTGGAGCGGCTGGACCTCCACGGAGATTTGCCGGCCGCCGCCTCCCGGCGTCCGGCGCTCGGGCGCGGTCCGGCTCTTCGCCGGCGCAGGTCTCGTCGGGGGGCTGGGGAGCGCGAGCGACGGCTCGGGGCGCGTTTGGGGCGCGGCGGGAAAGGTCTCGAGCTTCGCTCTATTGAACGTCTCCTTCTTCAGCGAAGAGTTCGGGTTCGACTTCGACGCCGGGGGCGGTTCGGGGGGAGGGCGCGTGCAACTCGCCGGGCGACTCCTCTTCGGGTTTCGCGGATACGTGACGCCGCGGCAGGGGCCGTTCGTGCGGGTCGGGGCGGGAGGGGTCGCGACGGGCCAGTTCTTCTACGATTACTTCGGCCTGCCCCTGGTCGAAGCCGGGTACGAGTACATCGACCGAGGGGTCGCCGTGGATGTCGGCGCCATGGGAGCCGTCGGCTTGATGGGCGGATTCGGTGTCCACGCCGACCGATCGCGGGATCTGGGCGGGACGCCCATGGCGGGGGCCTATTCCCTCATGATCGCCCGGCCTGCGTACCTGCGCGTCGAGTGGCAGCGCGTCCTTCCGCACGCTGGCGCGCCGGGGGCTTCCCGTGCGGTTGACGACGTTCAGGCGGCGGGGTGCGTCCGCGCGCCCGGATTGGGGTTCCCGGCGATGCTCTGCACCGAAACAGGGATTGCCGCGGGCCGCGTGGACGCGTCCCAGTCGGGCGGGCTCGTGCCCGCGACGGCGTTCACCGCGGGCGTCTCGGTCGGCGTCGGTGTCCTGACGACAGGACGATCGCCGCCGTGATCACCGCTTCGGGGGCGCGATGTTGCCGATGTGCAGGCCGCACTCGCGCTTCGTCGAGTCCTCCCACCACCAGCGTCCCGCCCGCTCGTGTTCTCCCGGCGTGATGGCGCGGGTGCATGGCTCGCACCCGATCGACACGAAGCCGCGCTCGTGGAGATCGTTGTAGGGGATGCGGTTTTCCCGGATGTACTGCCACGTCTGTGATGAGCTCCACCGGGCCAGAGGGTTCAGCTTCACGAGCGTCCCCTGCGAGCCGGAGAACGTGCGGTCCCGCTCCACGACCGCGATGTCGCCGCGTGTCGCAGGGCTCTGGTCGCGCCGTTGTCCGGTGGCCCACGCCCGCAGCGACGCGAGCGCTCGGCGGAGCGGCGCAACCTTGCGAATCCCGCAGCACTCCTCGTGCCCGTCCTCGTAGAAGCTAAATAGCCCCTTTCGCCTGACGAAGGCCTCGAGCGCGGGCGCGTCGGGGGACATCATCGAGATCTCCACGGCGTAGCGCTTGCGAACCGTGTCGACGAATCGCAGCGTCTCGGGGTGAAGGCGGCCGGTGTCGAGACAGAAGACCGAGAAAGGCAGGCCGATCTCGTGAGCCATGTGCACGAGGACGACGTCTTCGGCGCCGCTGAACGCGAGCCCGAGCGAGGCTCCCCAGCGCTCGAGCCCCCAGCGGAGGATTTCGGATGGGTGACGATCGGCGAGGTCTCGCGCGGCCGCTTCGACGTCGACGTCCGCCGGGGTGGCCGCCGTTTGCGGGGCGGGCGCCCGAGGAGCGAGACGTTCGGACAAGAGCTTGAGGACGCTGCTGTAGAGGACCTCTCGGCCGTCCTCCTCGCGTACGACGAAGAACGGCGCGACGTCGACGCCGAGACGCGCGCCGAGCTGCATTCCGGGTGAGGACGCGTCTCCCTCGTCGGCCCACAGGACCTCGTCGATGCGGTCCCAGACGCCGCGGCTCTTCAAGAGCTCCTCCGCCTGAGCGCACTTGCGGCATGTCTCGCCGTTCGCGAACCTCTTCTTCACCATCGTGACGCGCATCGGCTCCTAGCGTAGGGCCGCCCCCGCGCGGTCGCCACACGGTCCGCAAGCTCGAGCCTTGGCGAGAGTTCGGACCGACGCACCCGACGGTCCGCAAGCTCGAGCCTTGGCGAGAGTTCGGACCGACACTCCCGACACTCCCGACGGTCCGCGGCTCCGACGAGCCGTGCGCAATTTCCGACAGGCGGCGGCCCCCGGGCGACGGGCTCGGCCGCCCTCGACAGACGGCTTGGCGGCGTGTGACTGTCGTGATCATGGCGTTCGAATGCGCGTCGCGGGCGGCATGAAGCGCTGGCTCGGGTGGGCAGGCGGGGTCGTGCTGATCATCGGCCTCGGCGTTTGGTTCTGGCGCTATCGCGCGGCGCACAAAGCGCCGGAGGTGACCTACAAGTCGGCCCCCGTCGAGAAGCGTCACATCGTCGCGAAGGTGACCGCCAGCGGGACGCTCTCCGCGATCGTCACCGTCCAGGTCGGGACGCAAGTCTCCGGTCGCATTCAGAAGCTCAACGCCGACTTCAACTCGACCGTCAAGAAGGGCGATCTCGTCGCCAAGATCGACCCGCAACTCTTCGAGGCCGCGGTCCAGCAGTCGGAGGCGAACTTCTTGTCGGCCAAGGCGGGCGTGGTCACCGCCGAGGCGCAGGCCTCCAACGCCGACAAGCAGTTCGCGCGGACCAAGGCCTTGCACGACCAGAACCTCGCGGCTCAGGCGGACCTCGACACCGCCGAGGCCAACGTCGCCACATCGCACGCGGCGGTCGACGCGGCCAAAGCGTCGCTCGCGCAGTCCATGGCCGCGCTCCACCAGGCTCAGGTCAACCTCTCGTACACGAACATCATTTCGCCCATCGACGGCGTCGTGATCTCGCGAAGCGTCGACGTGGGCCAGACGGTGGCCGCCTCTCTCTCGGCCCCGACGCTCTTCACGATCGCGCAGGACCTCACCAAGATGCAGGTGGACACGAACGTCGCGGAGGGCGACGTCGGCCGGCTGGAGGTGGGCATGAAGACGTACTTCACCGTCGATTCGTTCCCCGGGCAGCGGTTCTTCGGCAAGATCCGTCAAATCCGGAACGCAGCCACGACGGTGCAGAACGTCGTCACCTACGACGCGGTCATCGACGTGGACAACAGCGACCTGCGTTTGCGCCCTGGAATGACGGCGAACGTCACCGTCGTCTACGCCGAGAAGCAGGCGGCCGCAGCGGTGCCCAACGCGGCGCTGCGCTTCCGCCCGCCGACCGCGCTCGCCTCGCGGCCGGACCCGAGCGCGCGTCATCCGAGGGGGGGGCCCGCAGCGGCGTCCGACGCCGCAGAGGCCAAGCCGGTCTGGGTGATGCGGGGCGGCCAGCCACAATCGGTCTCGATCCATGCGGGACTCACCGACGGCACGGTCACCGAGGTGGTCGACGGAGACCTGAACGTGGGCGACCAGGTGATCGTCGACGCATCCGGGGGAGACGCTGCGCCGTCGTCGACGGGCGGCGGAGCCGGCTCCCTGCGGCGCCTCTTTTGACGGGTCCGTCGTGGTCATCGAGCTGACGGACGTGATCAAGGTTTATCAGACGGGGGACGTCGAGCTCCGCGCCCTCGACGGGGTCTCGTTGAGCGTGCAGGAGGGCGAATTCGTCGCGGTCATGGGATCGTCGGGCTCGGGCAAGTCGACGCTGATGAACATCATCGGGTGCCTCGATCGCCCGACGGCGGGCCGCTACGTCCTTGCGGGCCGCGACGTATCCGGAATGAGCCGTAGCGAGCGCGCAAGGATCCGCAATCGTGTGCTCGGCTTCGTGTTTCAGCAATTCAATCTCCTGGCTCGAACCAGCGCCGTCGAAAACGTGGAGCTGCCGCTCGAGTACGGCGGCGTCCCGGCTCGACAGCGCCGTCGTCGCGCCACGGACGCCCTCGAGCGCGTGGGGCTCGGCAAGCGACTCGGTCACCACCCCAATCAACTCTCGGGCGGTCAGCAGCAGCGCGTCGCCATCGCCCGCGCGATCGTCAACGATCCCAAGGTCATCCTCGCCGACGAGCCGACGGGCGCGCTCGACTCACGCACCAGCATCGACGTCCTCGCGGTGTTCCAGGGCCTTTGGCGGTCGGGGATCACGGTCGTCCTCGTCACGCACGAGCCGGACATCGCCGAGTTCGCGTCACGCGTGGTCGTGATGCGGGACGGCAAGGTGCTCTCCGATCGCGCCCAGGAGGCCAAGCGCGCCGAATCATGAGCCCCGTCCAGACGCTCCGCGTGGCCCTTCGAGCCATCCTGCGCAACAAGCTGCGAGCGTTCCTGACGACGCTCGGCATCGTCATCGGCGTCGGCGCCGTCATCGCCATGATGGGGATCGGCGCGGGTGCCAAGGCGCGTGTCGAGGAGGCTTTTGCCGCGATGGGGACGAACGTTCTCATCATCCTGCCAGGTTCGACGAGCACGAGCGGTGTGAAGGGTGGCTTCGGTTCGATGCCGACGTTGACCTGGGACGACCTCGCCGCAGTTCGCAACGACGTGAGCACGGTCAAGGAAGCCGCGCCGACGATGCGCTCCAACATGCCGGTCGTCAGCGAGGAGCAGAACTGGACGACGAGCATCACCGGCACGTCGCCCGAGTACTTCGACATCCGCAACTGGCCCGTGGCGCTCGGCGCGGGGATCTCGCAGTCGGACGTCGATGCGGGGACGAAGGTCGTCGTCCTTGGCCAAACGGTCGTCCTAAAACTCTATGGGCCCAACGCCAACCCGGTGGGTCAGACCGTGCGCGTCGGGACGACGCCGTTCTCGATCGTCGGCGTGCTGGCGAAAAAAGGACAGTCGGCGACCGGCCAGGACTACGACGACGCGGCCTTCATGCCATTCACCACCTTCGCCCAAAAGGTGCAGGGGGGGCTCGGCAAGTACCTGTCGGGACAGATCATGGTGGCGGCCACGTCGTCGGACACGACCACCCGCGCCCAGCAGGACATCACGGCGCTTCTTCGAGACCGGCACCACCTCGGCCCCGGGGACGACGACGACTTCTCCATTCGCAATCTGGCCGAGATCGCCGGCGCCCAGCAGCAAGGCACCGAGACGATGACGTACCTGCTCGCCAGCGTGGCTGCCGTCTCGCTCCTCGTCGGCGGCATCGGGATCATGAACATCATGCTCGTCAGCGTCACGGAGAGGACGCGCGAGATCGGCATTCGTATGGCCGTCGGCGCCGAGCCGCATCACATCCTGCTCCAATTCCTCATCGAAGCGCTGTCGCTCTCTGTGGCGGGCGGCCTGATCGGGGTGGCCGCAGGCGTCGGCGTGGCGACGTGGCTCGCCGGACGGTTTCAGTGGCCGGTGCGCATCCAGACCGACGTCATCACCGTATCAGTGGGGTTCAGCGCGCTCGTCGGGATCGTCTTCGGCATCTATCCGGCGCGCAAAGCGTCCCAGCTCGATCCGATCGACGCCCTTCGCTTCGAGTGACGGCCGCCCCGAGGGTCGGGGTCGTCACATCGTCACCCCCCGCCGCCCGAACCCCCGTCGGGGTAGCTCGTGCATACCTGCACGGCCAGGCCGTCGGCGGACGTCGTCGCCAGGCAATAGGTCGACGGGAAGGGCTGACAGTCCGCGTCGGTCATGCAACCGGCCGCGCACGTGAGGCCCGAGCTCGCCGCCATGCACGCGTTGCGACGGCCGAGGAGGTTGCCGCCGTTGGGGCCGATCCCCGTGCAGTCGGCGGTCCGTGCGCAGCCCTTGCTGCACCAGAGTCCCTGGCAGGTGAGGCCCGCGTTGCAGGCCTGCCCGCCGCAGGGATCGCCCACCCCGATCTGGCTGCACACTGGGCACTTTGCCTCAAGGCACGACACGAGGAGGGCGAGGGGACTCGTGCCGGAGGCGAACTGGGTCTGGCACGTGTCGATGCACGACGCGCTCGCCCCGCAGGTCTGCTCGCAGTTCCTGAGGTTCTGGCAGCCCGTCGCCTGCGAACACGAGGCGAGCGGTGCGCAGCAGTTGGCCCCGGCGCACTGGTCGCAGAGCGAGTCCGATGAGCTCGTGGTGCATCCGCCCTGCGCGGCTCCGCCTTCGCCGCCGCCGCCGCCGGTGCTCCCGCCGCCGACGGAGACCGACGTGCATCCGGAGTCGTCGGGGACGCAATTGCCTAGCTCCGGGGGGCGTGACGTTCGCGACGAGCACGCGAGCGCCGCCAGCACCGCCCCGAGCGCGGCCGTCGCGGCCTTCGCCCCCGTCTTTGGGCGCGATCGACGCATTCTCTCGCCTATGTGGCCTTGCACCATTCAAAAGTCCACTAAGCGGCTTACAATGCATCCTGCCTCGGCGCGCGGGCCGCCCTTCAATGGATCCCGTCCCCGGCGGCCATGGTTCAAAGGCGTGGACACCACCGAGCCCCCCCGCACCGTCGTACAGGCACCCTCCGCCGATGGGGCGGCAGCGGAACGCCCCGAGCCGCCCCCGCCGGGCGCGCACACCGTGGAGGTCGGGGCGGGGACGTTCCTCCTCGCAGGCGTAGGCGCGAGCGGGGTCGTGGGCGTATCGCCGTTCTTCACCGACGGCCTCTCCGAGTCCGTTTTCCTCCGCGTGTCCGTCGCCGCGGGCGAGTCGCCGCAGGGCGACCAGCACATCACCTGGGGTGCGGGTCGCATCGACACCTGCCTCGAGGTTCCTGGAAACTACGCGGACCGCAACGGCCTGCGGCTCGACGTGTGCGGCGGACTCGACGGGGGGGTGACTTACATCGCCTCGGGTTCGGGTCCCGTCGCTCCGCACGACGGCCAGACGCTGCCGTACCTCGACGTCGGACCGAGCGTCGATCTCCGCGGTGATCTCGGTGAATTGGCGGCGATTTCGTTGCGAGGGGTCCTCGGTCTGAACGTTGCTCGGAGCTCGTTCGTCGACATCAGCGGCGTGCGCGTCGACTCGCCCGTGGGCTCGGCGCGAATCGAGCTCGACCTATCGTTCCGCTTGCGCTGATCGCCGACGCGCGGCGCGAGACTTTGTCGCCCGCACGCTCGGGGAGAAGTCTTTCGGCTCCCGACCCTACGGTCGGGGGCTGAGGTGGGGGCTGAGGGGGTGCAGCGAGCCGACCGTGGCTGTCCGTGCGCGTCCCGCCGAAGTCTTGTGGTGTGTCTCGAGCAAATGGCACTATAAATGGCTGGCTGGGGGGTCGGCCGACCGACGACCTCGCTGGCGTTGAAGCGATGAGTCGCCACCTGCGTCTGCTGATGATCGAGGACAGCGATGACGACGCCGCGCTCCTCATGCGAGAGCTTCGACGCGGCGGATACGACATCGCATCGCACCGCGTCGAGACCGTCGCCGGTCTCGAGCGCGCGCTCGACCAGAGCTGGGACCTTATCCTTTGCGACTACCGCATGCCGGAGCTCGACGCGCCTACCGCCCTCGCCACCGTGCGCGGACGGCAGGTGGACACCCCGTGCATCATCGTGTCCGGGACGGTGGGCGAGGAGCACGCGGTCGCCGCCCTCCGCTCCGGCGCGCAGGACTTCATCCTCAAGGACAACCTGGCCCGACTGCTGCCGGCGGTCGATCGCGAGCTCCGAGACTCCGAGGTCCGCATCAAGCACGCGCGCGCAGAGAACGCGCTTCGTGCGACCGAGGCGAGCTTCCGGGCCGCTTTCGAGCTCATTCCTGACGGCATTCTGATCCACCGCGCGAACACGGTGGTCCACGCGAACGGGGCCGCGGCGTCGCTGCTCGGGGCCGCTCAACCGGAGGAGCTCGTGGGCCAGGCGATGACCGACCTCTTCGCCCCCGCGGATCGGGAGGCGATGAGCGAGCGGGAACGGGACACGAGCCAGGCACGACCCGCGCCGCCGCTCGCGGAGGTGACGATGCTCGGCCTCGATCGGCGTCCGCTCAACATCGAGACCGCGACGATGTCCGTCCTCTTCGAGGGCGCGCCGGCCCTCCTCAGCGTCCTTCGGGACGTCTCGGCGCGGCGAGAGCTCGTCGCGCGCACGATGCAGGTCGATCGGATGCTCGCCATCGGCACCATCGCCGCGGGCGTCGGGCACGAGATCAACAACCCGCTCGCGTACATCATGGCCAACGTCACGTACGCGGCCGAGGAGATCACCAAGGTTCGCGGCAAGGTCGCGGAGTCGGGTGGGCCCTCGGCGGATTCGAGCGCGGCGATGCTCGACGAGGTCGTCTCCATCCTGGGCGAGGTGGACGACGGCGCGCGCCGCATCCGGGACATCGCACGGGATCTCAATGCGTTCGCGCGCAACGACGAGGCCACGGCGCTCGTGGACCTGCGGGCCGTGGTGAACACCGCGCTCCGCATGGCGGCGCCCGAGCTCCGGCACAAGGCGCGCGTCGTTCGCCAGTACGAAGAGGTTCCGCCCGTACGCGCGAACACGTCGCGCCTCGGGCAGGTCTTCCTCAACCTGATCATCAACGCCGCGCACGCTATCCCCGGCGGTGCCTACGACCAGAACGAGATCGTCGTGAGCATCCGGTGCGAGGGCACCGACATCGTGGCCGAGGTCCGCGACACCGGGTGCGGGATCTCGCCCGAGCATCGCGCGCGCCTCTTCACCCCGTTCTTCACGACGAAGCCCGTCG
>DATGJA010000654.1:0-3067 GCA_035295445.1 Polyangiaceae bacterium
CGATGCGAGTCGAGCCCCGGCGGCGGCAACGTCGTCCTGCTCACCGAGAGCCTGACCACCTACGGGCGCGCGGCCGGCGCGGCCTGGGACCCGTCGCAGTGCTTCCGCGAGCTGAAGTACCCGCCGAACCTCGAGTCCATCCGGCAGGTCTACAACGCGGTGACCGACACGTCCGACGCGGGAGCCGCCCTACCGCCCTCCGCGCGCGGGCAGCTCTCGGACCAGACGCCGTACGAGCACAGCCTGGCGCTCGGGGAGGTTCTGCGCGAGATAAGCCGCGAGCGAACGCGCTTCGTTGGCATCGTCGCCACGGACGCGCGTGACGTGCTCGTCCTGGCCGAGCGGATCCACGAGGAGCTGCCCGACATCCGTCTGTTCACGTTCGGCACCGACATCCGCTACGTGGATCCCACGTACACGAGCTCGATCAACGGGATGCTCGTCGCGCATGCGGCCCCCGACCCCACGCCGATTCCATCCATCTCGCTCGCGAGCGAGTTCGTACGTGGCGTCTATGGCGCGGGGCGCCGACTGCTCGGGGACGGGGGCCCCAAGGCGCGGGTCCGGATCTCGCTCGTCGGAAACGGAGCCCTCTGGCAGATCGGGCCGGACGACACGCCGACGAGCGCAATGGCGGGGGTGCCCGTGTCCGCCGCGACGGCCGCGGAAGCGCCGCAGGGCTGGCGCTTCGTCTTCATCCTGTTCTCCGCGATCTTCGTGGCGGTGATGCTGGCCATCCTCTCGCCGCGCCTCGGCGAGCGCATCCTCGCGCGCGACCTCTTCGGAGCGTCCCGCACGACGGGGTTCTTGCGGCATCGCGGCTATCTATGGGCGCTCCTCGGCCGCTGCGAGCACGCGGATCTCGCGGCCGACGACGCCTTCGCGACGGCCGCCCTCGTGGTCGTGACCGGGTGTCCCGTCGTGCTCATGGCGGTGAGCTGGATCGCGCGCGACGGGAGCGTACCGCCCTTCGGCGGCGCGACGCCGTGCGCCGCGGCCGCGATCACGTTGTTCCTCGTGCCGTGGGCGTACGCGGTGCGACGCCGGAAGGGCGCGACGAGAAGCGCGGGCGCCGTGGCCGCCGCGGCCACCGTCGCCGCCTTGTGCGGCCTGGGGATGGGCTGCGGCCAACAGCGCGAGTCGACGTTCAACCTCCTGAGCGGCGGCTCGCCGGTCGTCGCGGGCATCGTGGGGTTCACGATGGTCGGGGTGGGTCTTTGGAGCTGGCGCATCCGGCTGCGGTATCTCGACGCGCACCGGTTCGGCGTGGCAACGGCGTCGCCGGAGGAGGTGCCGCTCTTCAGCGCGCTGAGGCCCCCCATCGCCGAGGCACTCGGCGACGACGACACGGGCCTCGCCAAGCTGGAAGGCCGACTCCTCGACGTCATGCGCAGCCCGTGGAGCGCGTTCGTGTCGGTGCCGGTCGGGGTACATCTTCTGCTTCTCTTGTCCCTGCTCGTCGTCATCGCCGTGAAGCCGCCGCAGACGCTCGAGCCGCACTGGCGCAATGACCTCCTGGTGATCTTCGGCGGGCTGGCGCTGCTTCCGATCACCGGCAACCTCTCGCGGCTCCTCACGACGTGGGTCCTCTTCGTGCGGCTACTGCGGCGGATCGGGAGTCACCCCGCCGCGGCCGCGCTGGCGAACCTACCTCCGGCCCTCGTCCGACCCCTGGCGACCCAGCTCGCGGCGTCCGGGCGCGACATGGACGCGCTTGTGCACGCCCTGCGGACGTTGGAGCGCCTCGCGCAGGCCCATCCGCCGCTCGACGAGACGTACCGGCACTGCGCGGGTCAGCTTGCCCTGGAGATGCGCTACGACGCGGGCGACCCAGGGTCGGCGTCCGCGGCGTCCACCGCCACCGCACGCGCCGTAGCGGACGGCCTGCTGGACGTCTCCTACAAGCTCTCGAAGATCCGTCCCGAGTGCGACGACTCGACCCGCGCGGCGATCGACGAGTTTACCGCGTGTCTCCTTTCGGTGCTCGTCGCGCGTTACGTGCGGCACTTCGCGCTCTCGGTTCCGCCGCTCGTCCTCGGGAGCCTCCTCTGTGTCCTTATGACGTCGCTCTATTTCGTTCAGCCCCAACGCCTCATCACGAGCCTCATCTTCGTGTGGGTGGCGGTGGTGGTGCTGTCGATGTTCATGGTCTACGTGTCGCTCGATCGGGACCCCGTCATCAGCGGGATCGGGAGGACGACGGCCGGCTCGGTGACGCTCAACTGGGCGCTGCTTCAGCGGATCGTCTCTTGGGGCCTGCTCCCCATCGGAAGCCTGGTCGCGGCGCAGTATCCTGGGTTCACTTTCTGGCTCTCGACCCTCTTCGACTCGCTCGCGAAGGGCTTTCGATAGCGCGGCGCCCGACCCGCGCAACGGCCAGAGCCCCCGGGCGGGTGCAGGGGTACACTAGAGGCATGCTTTACCGAAGGTCCCCTCTTCAATCGCCCCGACTCCTTCTTCGTATCGTCGCCGGCGCCGGCGTCGGCGCCTTGGTCGGCGCGGCCGGGTGCAGCTCGTCGACGAGCACGCCCTCTCCGACCGACGCCGGACCCGCCGCAGACGCTCCCGTTTCCACGGGCCCGTGCGGCGGCGGCGTGTGCGGCTCGATGATCATGCCGTCCGCCGAGGGCGGTTCGACGCCCGAGGCGGGCGACGGGGGTTCGGGGTCCCCAGCTCCGTCGGACGCGGCCGCCGAGGCGACGCTCGGACACCCCATGGGCGTCCTCCCGTTCCAACCGGACGCCCAGGGTGCGTGCGGCGGCGGGCCGTGCGGCGTCATGATCATGCCGAGGGACGGCGGGATCGACTGACCTCAGAGGCGCGCCAGGAGGTCGACCGCGCGGCCAGGGTCGATCGCGTACGTCTCCGCCAAGATGCTGACGACCTCCTCGCGCGGACGCGCCCGCATGAGCCTGCGCGCCCGTTCGAGCGGCTCGTGCGCATGGTACGCGAGAACCCACAGGCCGAGCTGCCTTCGCACGTCCGCCTCGCACACCCCCTCGGTGACCGTGACGCCCCCGTCACGGAGCGTGGCCGTGCCCTGACCGTCGACCCGCGGGTGCGGATC
>DATGJA010000655.1:0-6433 GCA_035295445.1 Polyangiaceae bacterium
GGCGTAGAGCAGCGCCTGGAGCGCGCGAAGCTTGGCGCGGTCTCGCTCGATTTCCTCGGCTGCTTTCTTGTGGCTCTCGTGGTGGTCCTTGAAGCCGGGGTCTATGTCCTTCAGCCGAACCTTGTCGCCTGGATGCACCCGGAACCGATTGAGGTATTTCACGTCGCGCCTCCCTCGTGCATTGCCGTGTAGCACGCGCTCACGACGCGGTCAGACGGCCACAACGGTGTTCATCTTCTCCCATGTGCTTCGTATGGTAGTCGTCGTTCCCATGAAGAAGAGCGTCGCACTGGGTCTTGCGGTGGCGCTGTGCGTCGGTTGCGGCGCCGGGTCTCCTGTCTCGCCACCGCCGCGAGCGGCGCAGCCCACGACCACCGCCGTGCCGGCGCCGACGGCCGCGGCCTCGAGCGCGGACGCGACGGGTCCGTCGATCGTGCACTACGACGATCTCGGCGTGATCTTCGCCGTGCCGCCGGGGTTCCACGTTCTCGGCGACGACCAGCTCAGCGCACGGATCCGGGCGTCGGCCAACCCGCACCTGGTGACCGAGCTCAAGGAGCGCATCCGGGCGGGCACGGGGATTCCGCTCCTCGCGCTCACGCGCGGCACGACGGACGCCGACGGCCTCTCGGTCACGCTGTCGGTGGTCGCCGTCCCTGACGACGCCACGGCGGCGGACTTGATGGAGCGACAGCAGGCCGTGATGAAGGAGAGCCTGACCTCGTTCAGCGTCGCCGCTCCGGCCCAGGAGCAGAACGTGGACGGGGTCGGCGGTTTCGAGCTGAGCACGCGCTACGTCCTTGCCAAGGAGCGGCACGTACGCTCGCGGCTCCGGCTCTTCGTCCGTCGCGGCGTTGCAACTCTGGTCACCGCCGTCTGGCCGGATGCCGACGGCCGCGACGAGGAGATCGCGCGCGTGCTGGACGGGCTGCACTTTCTGGAGCCGCGGCCCTGAAACCGACGCGGCGACCGCTTGCGCGGAAGGGCGGGGCCCGCTCGACCGCCACCCCGTCAGCGAGGAAGACGCGCGTACCTACGCGATACGCGGACGCGTCCCGGACGTCCGCGTCCCTTCCACGTGGACGGGCGCATCGGGCTGCGGGACTCGCCCGCGCGTCCAAGAGATAGATGCCCGCACGAGCGGGACACGCGCGCTCATCCCACGGAAACGCGCATCTTCCACGCAGACGCGCGCGTCCGTCCCGCGGGCACGCGAGCGTACCCGCGAGGTAGATGCCTGCGTCTCGCGGTCCGACACGCGCATCCCACGGAAAGGCTCGCGCTCCACGCGGACGGATGCGCCGGACCCGAGGGCGCGCGACCGCGTCAACGAGGAAGATGCGGGTCACGACGTGACGCGCGCCCGCATCCCTCGGGTGCGCACGCGCGGCTGCTCTTTGCGTGGTACCGAAGAATGCCCGCGCTCACACAGAAGAGGACAAGAGACGCGATGGTCGCCGGCACGGTCGGACCCGTCTGGCCGGCCAACACCGCCTCCACGGACGTCGACAGTAGCCAGAGCTGTACGGTGACGATGACGCCGATCGGCACGCAGATCGTCGTGATGACGGAGGAGAGATGCTCGTGGTCATCCTCCCATCGGATCGGAAAGTCTTCCTGCCACCGTGATCGTAGCCAGGCGCCGGCGGACTCCCCGCGCGGCCAATAAGATGCGGCCATGGCCATCCCCGCACCCTGACACGCACCCTCCGGGCCAGCCGGTCGGAGCCGATCGCTTCCAGTGATTGCGCACAGGCAAGCCAAGGGGTAGACGTCTCGGCGGAAGGAGCATGTCTCATGCGCAATGTTTCTGCGCTTGGCCGGCCATTGGCTCAGGTTCTTGCGTTGGGCCTTGCCGGGGTCGCATGTTCCAGCGGCAGCCCCAACGGCGGCTTCGGGACCAGCGATCAAACCGGCCTTGGTGCCATGGGCGCGCCTCATGACGCAAGCGCCGGCGGTGGGGATGCCTCCACCGTCACGAATGGGTCTGATGGCGCCTCGTCGTCCTCCGCGGGTTCCTCCTCGGGGGCCGCTGGCTCCGGCTCGAGCGCGGGGAGCAGCGGCCAGGCAACACTCGACGCTGGCAACCACGGCACCGGAGCTCTCGACGCGAACGCTGCCCGAGATGCCCATGCCGGGGTGGATTCAGGGGGCACCGCCGTTTCGAGCGGAGACGGCGGAGCACTGGACGCCATCCGCCAACTTTGCGTCGATCAGATCAACATGTACCGGGCGATGCTCAACCTCGCCCCGGTCAACCGTGCAACCCCGGCGCAGGAAGCTTGCTCGGACATGGGCGCCATGCACGACGCGACGACGATGATGGCGCATTCCTCGTCGATGAGTTGCCCGGGGTTTCCGGGATATCAGAACACTTGTCCGGACCTTTACGTGAGCTCCGGGGTGACGCTCCAATCCTCCTTGACGCAATGTCTCGCTCAGATGTGGGCCGAGGGCGCCCCGCCCGGGACGATCGCGGCGTGCGAGGCGGACCGCACGGGCTGCTTTCTCCAGCACGGCCACTACATCAACATGAGCGACCCATCGTTGAAGACCGTCTCTTGTGGGTTCTACCGGATGTCGAGCGGCGATTACTGGGGGAATCAGGACTACGCTCCATAGTAGCCTCCCCTGCCAACTCAGCGGTGGTAGTGGACCGCGAGGCGCGCGCCGGAAAGAGGATCGTACGTCATCGTCGCACGCTTGCCTCGAACGGCAGCACGATTCCTGGGAGACTCGTCGACTGTCGGTGCCGTGGGGCTCATCCTGCATGCCGGAGGACTTGAACGCATCCGGACGCCGAGACCTCACGAGCCCCGGGGCCGAGCCATCACCGCAGGCGATCCGGGATCCCGAAGTAGCGTCTCGCATGCGCCACGAGTTGCCCGTCCGTCGGGTGGTCGACGGTCTCGATCCCCACGATCTTCGGTTCGAGCGCGGGAACCGTCTTGTGCACATACCTGAAGAACTGGAGCTTCGCGGTCGATGGACCGACGACGAGGATCGCGTCGGCGCCATCGAGCGCGCGCGCGACGTCGTGGAAGAAGCGATGCATGTCGTCGGGGTGGTTGTGCTCGGCCGTCGGCCCCTTGGGGTGGCGGTGAATGTGCTGACGCGGCGTGTGAATCGTCGACTCGTCCAATTTGCCGCCCTCGACCCCGAAGATCCGCGCCTCGTGGTGATCGATCCACATGACAGTCGGCGAGCTCATTGTTGGCCGTCCTTTCCACGATGCCTACACACGGAGGGTCCACGGACGCTAGCTCAAACGCTCCGCTCGCGCTCGATCTCGCCTGCTTGGCGGCGTGATCCTCGTCGCGGCGGCTCCGGGGTCGACCGGGCGCGTCGGAGGGTGCGAGCTAGCCACTTGCGCGACGATCGCACTCAGACAGGCGGCTCACTCCTCTCCCCAGCTCGTTCGGTGCCGGCTCGCCGCGCGCCCTGCATGAGGATGAACTCGCCGATGTTCTCGGCGGTCATGATCCCCACGACGGCGTCGTCGCGTACGACGACGATCGGCACGGCCTCCGGTAGTTGTATGCCGGAGAGGACACCCTCGAGCATGTCGGTGGGATGTGCCGTCGCGAAGCCGCGATGCATGGCGCTTGCGACCGACGCTTCTCCCCCATCAGCCGATAGGCCCCGCACGACGTCGCTCCGGGTGAGCACGCCGACGAGCCGCGTTCCGTCGACCACCGGAAAATCGTGCTGAAAGCCCGCCACGATGTGCTCGGCAGCGGACGACAGGCGATCGGACGGCGCTAGCACGCGAAACTCGGTGACCATCGCGCTCCCGATGGGGACGCCCGAGAGTGCCCTCTTGAGCCCCACCATCGTGGACTCTTGCCGAGCGCCCATCCAGACGAAGATCGCGATAAAGAGCAGGATCGGGTTGAAGAACAGGCCGAGCCCGCCGAAGAGGAGCGCCATCCCTTGTCCGAGCCGCGCCGCGATCTCGGTAGCGTGCACGTGGTCCATCTTGAGCGCGAGTGCCGCCCGGAGGACACGTCCCCCGTCCATCGGGAACGCGGGCAGCAGATTGAACACCGCGAGCGTGACGTTGACCCACATGAGCTTCGTAAGAAATGAGCCACCGACGACTGCGATCCCCGCGGGGCTGGTGCTCACGCCCGCGAACCCGAGGACCGCCCACAGGAGGAGCGCGAGGACGACGTTCACCGCAGGGCCGGCCGCGGTGACGAGCAACTCTTCGATCGGTTTCTCGGGTATCCGCTCCAGACGCGAGACACCGCCGATCGGAAGGAGCGTGATGTCACGGGTGCGAATGCCAAAGCGCCTGGCCATGAGCGCGTGTCCCAGCTCGTGCATCACCACGATCGTGAAGACGGCGACGACGAGAGCGAGACCGCGATAGATGGCCACCGCGCCGCCGGCGAGGTGACTGAAGGCGACCCAGCCGAGCAACAAGACGAAGGTCGCGTGGATGTAGAGGTCCATGCCGAAGACACGGCCGATCTTCCAAGACCAACGCCCAGCGACGGGCTCGTTCTGCTGCCCGCGAGCGGACTGTTCGGGCAACCAAGGCCTGTGGGCCTCCGTGGCAGTAGGCATTCTCGCTCCTTCCGTTCCGATGACTCCAGCCCGACCAGCAAGGATCATTCCGCCCAACTTCCAGCACGTCGCCTGACACACCCCTCCGACTGCCAGACCGAGTCGGGCAGTCGGCGAAGGCCTCCCGTGCTCGCACGCCTTGACGGTGGCCCTTTTTGCGCCGGCGCGCAGGTCTTGCGCCGCTAGGCTCTCCCCAAGCGCAATGCAAGCAATCAGCGCTTTTCTCGGAGGCTCGCGGACGGCTCTGGGGCGACAGGCAGAGGAGTCACGGGGGCGATTCCGGACACGAATGCTTCGTAAGACGCCAGGATCCGAGCGAAGGTCTCCGGCTCGGCCGCCACGAGATCTTGGGTCTCGCCGGGGTCGCGTGAAAGGTCGAAGAGAAGGTACCTGTTCGGCTTGGGCAGGTCGTGCAGTTTGTATCCCCCCTCGATGAACGCGCGCTTTGGCGGATAGTACGGATTTCGCGGTTGATCGATGAGGATGGGCTGCTCTGGCAAAGTGGCCCCGTGGAGCTCGGAAGCGAAGCTGCGCCCCCGTGCGCCGGCGTCCTCGGGCAGCTTTGCGAGATCGAGGATCGTCGGAGCGATCTCGACCGCGCCGATGCGTCGAGCAATCCTTCGAGGGGCAATCCCGGGGACGAATACGACGAGCGGAATGCGCACGATCTCTTCCCAGATGTGCCGGCCGTGGTGGGTTTCGCCGTGCTCCCCGAAAGCCTCGCCATGATCGGCGGTGAAGATGATTGCCGTGTGCTTGGACAACGGGGATTCCGCCAGGGTGCTCAATACCTGTCCGATGTAAAAATCTGTATAGGCCACCTCGCCATCGTAGAGCCCTCGAGGGTCGTGTCCAAAATTGGAAAACCCATTGTGCTCGAGATATTGGCTGTGAGGATCGACAAAGTGGACCCATATGAAAAAGGGGCCCGAGGTGATCTGCGGATCGGAGAGCAACTGGATGGCCGTGTGCGCGAGGCCGCGAGAGGAGTGGTACCAGTCGATCGAAGAGCCCGCCGGAGCGGTTCCCTCGCTGGGAACGCTGATGAATTTCTCGAACCCATCGATCCACCCGAGCTGTGGGGTGAAAAGAAAATGTGAAGCGGCACCGGCGGTGTGGTAGCCGGCTGCACGGAGCCGCTCGGCGAGCAGGACGTTCTGGCTCAGGTACTTGACTTCGTGCCGATCGGTGCGGGGCATCTCGGACGGATAGCGGCTCGCCATCATCGGAGGGATGGTGAATCCGGTGTAGGTGGAAATGGCATAGGCGTGTTCATAGACGATCGATCTTTGTGCGAATTGATCGAGATTGGGCGAAACCGGCCGCTCGTAGCCCATGAACCCGAGGTCCGGTCGAAGTGTATCAACGGTAATCAGCAGAAAAGACAAAGGTTCGTCGCTCAGCGGCGCCGCGTCCGGCGCGCCAAGCCGAGCGACCCCTTCTTCCGGCAAAGCCTCCGCTCCGCCCTCCACCACGAACGCGAGTCGGTCGGCGTCGCCCAGCGCGTATGCATCTGCCCGGGCTCGCCCGGATGTCGCCTCGTGCTCGGGATGGCGCTGGCGTCCGCAACCGAACGTCCAGCTCTGCGCCGCAACGACGATCGCGCAGAGCGGCGTGAGCCCGCGGCGCCGCCCTCTGCCCTCCACCGACTCAGCCTAGCTCGGTTCCGGGCTTCGCGGGGCGGCGCGGCCTCGTTGGGCCCGGTATTTCGCGTCACGTTCGCTCGCGTCGGGCCCTTTTCGCGCGCCGCGGGGTCTCTCATTTCTTCGTCCAGACGGCGGGCGCCGCGGCCGGCCACTTCCAGGACAACGTCTTCCCGGGCCTCGACCGGATGGCGCTCGGGCTGTCGGTCTTCGACGCC